>CAZMTU010000014.1:0-30297 GCA_964569225.1 uncultured Lachnospiraceae bacterium
TGCCGCCACATCGTTTCCGGCGCCGCCAACCGAAGGATTGGTCGCGCGAACAAGAATCCCGAAGTTAATACTTGTTGTAGGGGTTATGTCGGCCTCAACGGTATAGTCTCCCCATGTTTTCTCGCCGTACAGATGCTTTCCTACCGAAGTATCTCCGCCGTCAAGTGTCAACACACCGTTTGCTATCTTCCATGTGCCATCCGAATAGGAGGCTCCATCATTATTTTTAGAATAATCAATGGAAATGGCTTCGACCTCCGTCGCATATTCGAAGGTATAGGAGAACACATCGGCGCTGCCTGACGTAATTCTGAAAGCAAGATCGCACATTCCGCTGTTTAATGGGATCCCGCGGAACACATTGGTTACAGACTTTCCATCGGTAGACGGCAGTGTAATCGCAGTCAACTCAGTACCGTTCTGATAGACCGTCAATGTAACCGCTTCTTCGGATTTATAAGTGACCGCTAAATCATGATTGCCTGAATTCGCAACATTCACCAGATAGTTATAGACTTCTCCCTGCGAAACAGTCACATAGGTGGTATTGCTTTTAGTAACAGTGGTAAGCCCGTCCTCCAGACAAGTAATTGCCAGAAGATTGCCCGAAATCGGTTTATAGTAGCGTTTGATCGAAGACTGCCATACCTCTCCGGTTCCGCCTACAAATCCGATCGCCGCACTGCCTCCGACCGCCCCGCAGCCAATCCTGCCGCTCGGAAGCGTGCTTTCATAGCTGGCAAGGGTACGGTTATTTATCAAAAAGGTAAAGGTATTGCCGCTTCTGCGGACGGTAATCATTTGAAGAACAGAAAGATCCACATCTTCATTAAAGCTCTTGACGAGAGCGCTTCTATGCTCGGTCGCGCTGCCGTTGACCACAAAGGTTACCACCAATTCGCCGGTTTCGCTGTCAAAGTAAGCGCTTCCGTAATTCCGGTCATCTGTATAACTAAAAATCGCGCCTGCCTGCCCGCCGGAAACAGAGAGGATATTAAATTCGGCGGTATAATCCCCTGTAAAGCCGGTGTCGGAAAGGATCCTTCCGCCGTCACTAATGACCATCTGCCCGTCGTTGACAGCAGCAGAAACGAGATTCCAGTCAGATAAATCGGAATCCTTTTCAAAATAGCAATAAACATCGGGCATTTCCGGCGCTTCCTGCGCAACGGTCGTAGGACCCAGCACCTCCATATAATTTCCGTTTAATACAATCCGATCGATCCGCATTTCCCGCTTTGGCGCACCAAGGGATGAATGATATACAATGTAAAAGCTGTCCAAGTTGGGACCCATCACAGTAGAACTGTGTCCGATTCCCACAAGCTCACTTTTATCGGTAGACAGCAGAATCGGATTATTGGATGCTTCCGAAAAAGCGGTAGGTCTGCGGGTTGAAGTAGCGTAATTGATCCGATACCCATTGCTCCATACATGATTTCCCGTATAGGTTAAATAATAAATACCGTTATACTTGACCACCATCGGTCCTTCTGTCCAACCGTTCATATACGCGCCGACGGTAGAACCGCTGTTTGAAATCTGATCGGGCGCGGTCATAGCATAACACATAATCCCGCCGCCATCCGCGGAATAGAAATACCATTTGCCGTCATCATCAATAAACACATCACCGTCGATTGAATGTCCGAAATTGCCGGTAATCGCTTCAAACGGACCTGTGGGAGAGGTGGAACGCAGAACATAGTGCCCGTTTCCTGCAGGGGAAGTATACATATAAAAATAGCCGTTATAGTAAACTACCTCAGGCGCATAGGCGGTAACGGTCAATTTTTCGGTCGCACATAATTTTTCATATTTCCAATTAACTAAATCTTCTGACGACCAGCATTGAATCCCGCGTTCACCGTCTTTAGTGGAACAATACAAATAATATTTACCGTTCCAGCGCATAACAAAGGGATCTCCTATGCCGTAGTTGGTCCATGTATGGGCATCGCCTATAGTGATCAATGGATTATCAAATGTGGAAATGCCAGTACCATCCGCTGAAAGAGGGGAAGAAGCCGTAGGAGGACTTGCCGGAATCTGCACCGCATTATTGGAATCAGTCTGTGTATTAGCTTCTCCCCGATCTCCGTTTCCCGAGCAGGCAGTCAGAGCAGAGAGTGTCGTCACTGCAAGCAGGATTGAAATAAATTTCTTCATAAATTTAATACCTTTCTGTTCAGTTTAATACGCCAACAAGCATATTCTTGCAGGAAATTATGTATTTTGCTCACTATTATATTTTATTATATAATATTTTTGTTTAATTTTCAATACATCTCGCAAATGATTTTTTAATCAAACCGAAAATGAAACAATTTTATAACAGCTTTGACCGCGCCAAATATCTTTTAATTTTTGCGGAACTTTTTTATAAAAAAAGCTAAAAATCGCTTCGCTGTACTTCAAGTAAGCTCGAAGATGGAACCGCGTTATCATGCGGCTCCATCGGTTTGCCTTTAAGAAGGCAAACCGAAAGCTTAAATTCACTCCAACCCCTGTGCGTGAAGCCAAGCATAACTTCGGGTAAGGCAATCAAAGGGAGATTCCCCATAGCAGTCGTCCTGCTCTACCAACGCATATCGGCAGCCAGCCTCTTCCATCAAGGGCAGCAGCTTTTTAAAAGGCAGACTGCCATCTCCTACCGCCGCCATACGGATATCACTGCCTGCTACTCTCATGTCTTTTAAATGAATACAAGGAATACGCCCCTTTAAGGCCGTAATATAGTCAGTCAGGTCACCTCCTCCCCGATGCAGCCAATAGGTATCCAGTGTAATCCCCAGTTCTTCGGGCGCAGTACGCTCTGCCAGCGCCAACAGACGGGTAATCCCCCGCTCATCCGCGTTCATTTCTTCATAATGATTATGGTACATAAAAAGACAGCCGGCAGGCGCAAACACCTTAGACAATTTATGCGCGGCATTTACCACCGTATCAAGGTCAGCTTTGGTTCGAAGTCCATTATAACCGCCAATACCGATATAGTGACAGTTCATTTTCAAATGCTCCGCCGCAACCTGCTCCGGCTCTTGCTGCATGCGTTCAAAATCCGTATGCGTAAGGACACAGGAAAGTCCGTTTTCTATAAGTCGATCCGCCATCCAGTCGGGTTCATACCGGCAAGTTCCGGATATTTGTACCGTTGTGTAACCAATATCCGCTACCTTCTTCAGTGTTTCTGCCAAGTCGTCCGTTGTTCTGCAAAAATCCCGCAGAGTGTATAGCTGCGCGCCTATTTTCATATGTGCCTCCCCAATTTTTTTGGTAAAAGTACCATTTGTATTTACTTTTTCTCTATGTATTTTTATTTTATCACAAACAGTAAAATATTTCAATAAATTTCACAAAAAGTCTGTTCAAAAGCAAGAAATTATGTTATAATGAAAGCGTTATATTGCTAATATAAAAAATAAAAAACGGGAAAATTCAGCGAGGTGAATTACATGATCCCCTATGACGCCCATGTGCATAGCTGTTTTTCTTTTGACGCAGACCCTTCCGCAACGGTCGATAAACTCTGTACAACAGCTATTGCCAAAGGCATCACCCATCTGGCGCTGACCGATCATTATGACGTAAATGCCATTCTTGACGGTATCTATACATACGATGCAGCCGCGGCGAAAGCCGCTGTAGAAGACGCCAAAGAAACCTATAAGGACCAATTGACCCTCTCTTACGGTATTGAGCTTGGCTCTGCCACTGCTTATCCCGAAAAAGCGGCTGCTTTTCTGAAAAAACAGCAATTTGAAACGGTAGTTGGCTCTATTCATTACATGACCGGCTGCGATGATTTCTGCTTCTGGGATATGAAATCCATATCAGAAGAAGATTTTGCCGCCGCATGGCTCTGCTATTTAGCCGAACTGACCCGGCTGTGCGAATTAGAACTCATTGACATAGTCGCTCATCTGACTTATCCGCTTCGCTACTACACAATGGCAGGAAGAATGTTGGATCTTGCTTTTTGCAGGGAGGAGCTTGCGCTTCTCCTCACTTCTGTCATCGAACACGGACTGTTGTTGGAGGTCAATACCTCCGGATACCGTCAAGGTATGAATGCGCCCATGCCGGATGCCAATATTCTATCACTTTACAAAGACTTGGGGGGCAGGCTGGTATCAGTTGGCTCAGATGCGCACTCTCCTGAGTTGATCGCAGCTGACTATGATGCGGCCGAAACGCTGCTTCAATCGGTCGGGCTCACTCAAATTGCTTTTGTACAAAACAAAAAAATAATTACTCATACCATCGACCGTTATTGAAAGGAACTCAAACAATGAATCAGATTTTGAAAATGCTTGAAGGCGATGCCCGTTTGACCCCTGAACAAATCGCCGTCATGACCGAACAGGACACCGGCGATATTAAGAAGGCGATTCAAGAATATGAAGAAAAGGGCATTATCGTTGCTTACCAAACGCTGATTGACTGGGATAAAACCGATCGGGAATATGTCAGCGCTGTTATCGAACTAAAAATCACCCCCCAGAGGGACCGCGGCTTTGATAGAATTGCTGAAAAAATTTATAATTACACCGAAGTCAAGAGTCTTTATCTCATGTCAGGCGGCTATGATCTTCAGGTCATTATTGAAGGCAAAACACTGCGGGAAGTGGCGCAATTTGTCGCTGCCAAGCTTGCTCCCATCGACGGTGTGATCTCCACCGCTACCCACTTTGTACTTCGCAAGTATAAAGACCACGGTGTGGTCTATGAAACTCCTGAGGTGGATGAAAGAGGCAACAGTCCGGTATGATGAACTACGAACAGCTTCTTTCAAAAACAACGCAGCAAATCGCACCTTCCGGAATTCGGAAATTTTTTGATCTGCTGGATAATTTAAAGGGCGTTACTGCCCTCACTGTCGGTCAGCCCGACTTTGTAACACCGTGGCATATCCGCGAACAAGCCATTGAATCACTGGAAAAAGGGCGCACCTACTACACCTCCAATGCCGGTTTGATGCCGCTGAGGGAGGAAATTGCCGCTTATATGCAGCGACGGTTCGATCTTATTTATCAGCCGGAATCCGAAATTCTCGTCACGGTGGGCGGCAGTGAGGCCATTGATCTTGCTATTCGCGCCTGCATCAATCCGGGAGATGAGGTCATTGTGCCCCAGCCTTCTTTTGTCTGTTACGGACCGATTGTGGAGTTGGCAGGCGGAAAGCCGGTTTATCTGCCTTTGACCGCTGAAAACAACTTCAAGCTCACGGCAGCACAGCTAAAGGCGCATATCACCTCCCGTACCAAGCTGCTGGTACTCCCCTTTCCAAACAACCCTACAGGTTCGATACTGACCAAGCAGGAACTGGAGGAAATTGCCGCCGTTCTTAAGGATACCAATATTTTTATCCTCTCCGATGAGATCTACGCCGAGCTGACCTACGGCGTCCGTCATACATCGGTCGCATCCCTGCCCGGCATGCGGGAACGCACTATACTGGTAAGCGGCTTCTCTAAAACCTACGCTATGACCGGCTGGCGGCTTGGCTATACGCTTGCCCCCAAGGAAATTACCGCTCAGATGTTCAAGATTCATCAGTACGCTATTATGTGCGCCCCCACCGCTTCCCAGTTTGCGGGTATTGAAGCACTAAAAAACGGCGATGAGGACATTGAAATGATGAAAGCCGAATATAACCGCCGACGTCTGCTGATCGTAAGCGGACTGCGGGACATTGGCATTCCCTGCTACGAACCCAAGGGCGCGTTTTATGTCTTTCCGGAAATCGGCAAGTTCGGACTGTCCAGCGAGGAGTTCTGCACCCGTTTACTTTACGAAAATGAAGTAGCCATTGTTCCCGGCACCGCCTTCGGGAACTGCGGCGAGGGTTTTGCCCGCATTTCCTACGCATATTCCATTAAGCATATTACGACCGCACTGGAAAAAACGGAGCAGTTTGTAAAGAAATTAAAAAACTGAAATCAGATTTTTAACTTATTTCATAATATGATTCTCAGTAAAAAATCCGGCAAAAATTGCCGGATTTTTCATTTTTTAAGTTTATGAATTTATTTCAGATTCGCCAAAAACGCTTACTATGCCGCAAAAAAACTTGCTCGATAATCAATCAAAATTCCTATGCCGCTTTGTACCCCTCACCATAGAAAATAAATGAAAAATTTTATTTAAAAAATATCCGGACAGAAAATTCGCTGTTCGAAAGCGCCTGCCGCCGATGACCTAATTGAACAAATAGCATCATCTTGAAAAGTTATATACCGTCCGCCCTGTTTCCCCGCCTCACCGTAAAATTCATTGCGCGGCGCTTTTTCGGACATTAGATCCTTTGCCAATACAAATGAGTCATTTAGCGCTGCGGATCTCATAAGGCAGGTTTAAATTTTTTTCCGTACTTTCCGTTAAGTTAAATGAATGCCAAACCCACGGAGTACCAAAATTGCAATTATGATCAGATATAAAAGCGTAAAAATCGCTTCATGAATGCGATAATTCCCCGCTTTTTTCCGCTTTACAAAGTCACTTACCGTCCAGAGCAATACCGCCGATGCCAGCACTAAACAAATAATCAGCTTTACACGCCCCAACCGCAAAAAAGCAGTCAACCAAAACACCAATGCCGCCAAGATCATAAAAGCTGCCGCCAGCAAGGAACTGACTTTCCAACTCTTTTTTCTCGTGATTATTACACTATACAATACGACCAGTGCTGTAAAAAAAACAGCAAAAATCAGAGCAAGAATATTCATCTCAAGGAACTTCTCCTTTTGCAAACTGTTTTATTGTAGCATAATTCCACCAATTTGTCAAGTTTTTCCGTATATAACCAAAGGTGCAGATCTGCTGATCCGCACCTTTTAGGTGAAATTTAATACTCGACACCGTTCCATGTCTGCTGCCACGTAGCAAGCAGCGCAAACAAGGTAGGAATTCCGCCCTGTTTGGTGATATCGTAATCAATATTGGATGGATTACTTGTCCCAAAATCAACAGGAATATAGCCGTTTGACTGCTGTTTAGACAAAGCTGTCTCCATCACTAAAGCAGCCGCCTCCAGATAGGTGGTCTTTTTTTCCGGATCGATCGCAAAATATGCCATCAATCCACGAACATACCAACCGTTCATCCACGGATTTTCAATATCATTATCGAAATCACTGTATTCCTTCCGTCCGGCAACCTTAAAAGCCGAGCCGAAAGAAGCTCTGACCGTAGCTTTAGTGTTATCAAAATAAGCTTGATCCCCTGTAATAGTATAGAGTAATGAACCACCGTAAATCATAGTTCCCTGATTGTAATTTGCCTTCCAATTGTTCCCCTTTGAATCCTTGTAAAGATTGTTCTCCAGCATAGCTTCTCTTGTCCATTCATAAACCAGCTTCGCCCGTTCCAGTGACGTGGCATTCTGTGTTAACTGATAATGAATACAGTAAGCGACTACCGCGGGTCCGTTGGAACAGGTTGTCTGTCCGGAATGATCGCACTTCCAGTGAATACCGCCTCCGTTTTCTTCATCCCAGCCATACCAAAGCAATTCCAGAATCTCTTCCGCCCATGTCAGATACTGCTGATTTCCGGTCATCTGATAGGCTTCCATGTAAACCAGTGCAATCCATTCGTCATCATCATAATAATAATCGCCCGTATTACCGGCACTGGCATTATAGTAAATATACTGCTCTTTACGACTGACCGTCAGCGTCGCACGGTACTTCTGAATGGTCACATTCAGCATAGTTTCATATGCGTTCCGGATAGTTGTGTCCTCCGGTGCCAAACGGTAGGCTTCAGTCAGTGCTTCGGCAAAGGCGCCTACGCCCCATAGTACCGCCTGACCGCCTCCCGGCGTGGTTTTCAAGGTCCCACCCCGAACATCAAAATATTGATCAATCATTTGCTTTACATAATTCAGAGCAACCTGCTTATAATCCTTCTCAATAATGACCGACGGAATTTCTACTGTTTGTTTAGGAGCTTCTGTCAAATCAGTCGTTCCCGCAGACGTATTCGGCTCGGAAGTATTGCAAGAAGCAAGCATCGGCAGCAGTAAACATACCATTAACAGCGTACACACTGCCGCTGGCAGCATAGACAATAATCGTTTCAGCATATTCAAGTTCCTTTCATAAACAAGCTTTTTCAATTTTCTTCTGATAATAAAACAATATTAGAAAATAAGAAAATAAAAGAAACACCCTAACAGTCCATCAGGTTATTTCTCCGCTTTCAGCCAACATTCTTTTTACGCGTGCAGGCGGATAGCCATATTGCTTTTTAAAACTATCTGAAAAGTATGTCTGCGAGGAAAAACCGGACGCCAACGCCGCTTCCTCTACCGTATATGTCCCCCTTCGCAAAAGATTTTGCGCATAGTTCAGCCTCGTCTGCATTAGATACGCCGAAAAGGAAGTTCCAATTTCCGCTTTAAACAGTTCACCCAAGTAATTAGGGGTCAGATGCACTTCATCCGCCGCTGCGGTCAAAGAAATTTTACTTTTAAAATGCAGTTTCACATAAGCTACGGTCTGCATGACCGCGCTGCTGTATTTTTTTTGCTCAGGCGCAACCGCTTCCAGACCTCTGACAAACAGCAATAAAAAGCATTCCCATATGATAGAGATAGCGTACTCCCTAAGTTCATCCTCCTTTTCATATTCGCAAAGCAGCGCATCCAGAAGATAATCTGCACGCTTCGTATCGTTTTCATCAAAATGCACAATGGTTGCACCGCTGCATGCAAGCAGCTTCTCCAACAGCTTTTTAGACACTTGCGCATCATTAAAAGCAATATTGTAAAGAACTGCATCTTTCCCAACAATTTTATGATAATCCGAAGGCGTTACCATATATGCGCAGCCTTGCGAAAGCTTATATTCCGTCCCATTATATTGATATATGACTTCGCCGCTATAAATATATTCCAGTTCATAATAATCATGCCAATGCAAAAGCGACACCATGTCGTAATGTTTCCGTCGAATTTCAAGATTTCCTTTCCGAAATTCTCCGTCTGAATGTACCAATTTTGGTACATTTGATTTGCCCCTTCCCATGCCGATTGTGCTCCTTTAAATTATTTTTCACATAATTTGTTTATTATTATATCATTTTTTTAGTTATTTTACAAGAGAGGAATCGGTTAAATCGTACCTTTTTACAAAATAATCGTAAAAATACAAAACAAACGGGGTGCGTGAGCACTTTATGTACGCACGCACTCCGTTTTACTCAAAGACAAAACAGCTTTAGCCCAAGCAAATAAATGTATACTTTAAACGTCAATCTCCAAATACAACCTTTCCGTCAACCACTTGGAAGCTTCCCTCAGAAGCCTCATTAGCCGCCGCTACTGCCGCCTCTATTGATTCACAGGCTTTATAGTTCGTAACGGTCGCGTTGCCGCCCGCGTCATTGTACCCTACCTCACTATTGCCGGTTACCCAGAAGCAATCAGACCATATTTCGGAATTCTTCAGCAATCCGCCAATCGCACCGCACTGACCGGCACTTTCGTTGCTGACCGCAGCGACATTGATGCAGTTTCTTACTACACCGCCCGCGCGATTGGAATAACCCACGATTCCACCGGTATAAGAGCCGCCTGTAACAGTCCCCGCGTTGATACAATATTCTACAATGTATCCGTCCCCGCAAGGCCAGCCCAAAATGCCCGCATTCTGACCGCCGTCTTTGCTGTCAATTGTACCGTAATTTGCGCATCCGGTAATGGTTACATTGCTGGCTGCTCCTACGATGCCTGCCACCTTGGAATCACAGCCTTCCTCGATTGCAGTCAATGTTCCGGTAAATACACAGTTTTTTACTACACATGTTTCATTGGAGCTACCTTCAAATTTAGCTATAATCGGTGAAACAAAAATCTTCATACTGTCAGTGCTCATTGTAGCGGCACTGCTGATATTGGTGAAGGTACTGTTATCACTGGCATAGCCTACTACACCGCCTACGCAAGCATTATCCTGCCAAATTGAAACCGCAAGCTCTACACTATCCGCAATTTCAATGTTGGAAAGAGTGATACCGGACCCATTGGAAACAACAAGTCCCCATTCAGCTACTCCATCCGCCATCTCATAGGTATGCTCAATTTTAGTATCCGCGATCTTCAGATTGGTAATAGTGCCGCCTATGGAATAACCGATCAGCGGGGCAGTCAGTCCTTTCAGCGTGCAGCCGCCAAAATCAATGATGCCGGTAAATACCGTATCACCGTTGCCCAAAGAAGAGTATCTGATAGCGCTCATATCGAGTTCTTCCGCTTCTACTGTATAGCTGCTGTTAGGATCGCCATCGGTCAGTACTTTACCCAACTCCGCAGCCGTCTTGATTACCCCATCAGCAGGCAATTCAGTATCCTCAAATCCGGTAGGTGTTTCCGGATCATCCTGTGGTGCGGCGGTTTCCGTCGGTTTTTCAGTAGTAACAACAGATGCTGCCGTTGTCTGAGCAGCCGCACCGTCAGTTACTGCCGCTGTGGTACTATCCGCACCCTTGTCATTGCCGCAAGCTGCAAACATTTGCAGACACAGCGTACAGATTAATGCAATTAAAATAGTCTTTTTCATCTTGTTAAATTTCCTTTCCTTTCTTCAAAAAGCCGACCATATAATCTCAAATATTCGGCTCTCAGTTTAATGAGTTGCATCTGCTGCAAGTACAAATTTATAGGGTTTGGAGAATTTCTCCGCAGCCTTCAAACGGATAATCAATGGTGATCCTACCCTCAAAAGCATCTCCTACACCGCTGTAGAGGTCTGCCTTGCCATCCGTGCGCATAACAATTCCGCCTGTAAATACGCAATCCGCGAGGTGAGGTCTTTTAGGCGGACAATCCGGATAACAGCTTTTGGTACCGATCACTTTAAAATGCTCCGCACTATGGGTTTCAGGGCAGTATACAAAAGAAGCATTGATATAGACCGACAATTTTACGCCATCAGACGTACAATCAGAATAACTCATATGCCCGATCACGCCGATCTTGCCGCTGCTCAAAAGATACGCCTGATTGACGCCGCCCCATTCGCCCTCATCAAAAAGGCCTTCAATGTACGGGGCTTCTTCGACTACTTTAGCGTCTAAATCATCCAGCTTTTCGATCACTGTAAAGCCAATCATCGATTTAGCGCCTCCTGCGTAAGTTCCGCCTCTTGGTCTGGAGAAAACGCCGATTTTACCGTCAGCCAGCTGCACCAGTCGGATATCCTTCATATAGTCCGGACCAGTCGTAAAATAGGTCATTTTTTCCGGTGTTCCTCTGAAAAAATACCCGTAATAGGTGTCAACCTTCCCTTTGCTTTTGCGGACATGCGTCCCGCCTAATACCCATTCTTCTCCAATTTTTTGTATGTACGGATCCTCCAGTTGATAGATCATCGAATTAGGTACAACTGTGAAGTCGTCCTTTCCTGTTTCCACAAAAAGCCGTACAAACGAATTTGCCCATTCCTGAGGATCCTCCACCCGTCCGTACATATAACGTCTGCCATCTGTTCCGGTAAAAGGAATTGAACAGTTGTAAACATCTAAACCGTCTGCTCCGTGAAAGGTCAGCAGCGCACTGTCATAAATCCGCTTGTCTTTTTCAAAGGTTTCTTTCAATTCTTTATTGTTCATTGGTATCCCTCCAATTATTTTATTTGCCAATCATTCAGGCTTAGCGTAATTTTCCAAGGAATTAATCAATTCTTCCAGCTTCACATTAACCGCAGACGCCATTTTCTTATACGCTGAAGACGCTGACTTTGTTTGATACATCCGGAAAAAGTGTCCAACTTCGTTCAAACTATCGCTCCACGCATATACAAAATCCGAAAAGGGTGTATCATGAATCAACTCAATCATTTCAGCAGCTCCGTCATCACGGGTGTATTTGTATTTCAGCGCCAAGTCATAGTATTCCGGCGTTACGGTTCTAGCGCTTTCAGCCGCGAGGGCTTCCAGCGTTGCAGCAGATGCAGCTGTAGAATCCGAGCAATAGGTCAATCCGAAAATGGTGCAGCCATCATGAATCGCAGAAACATAGTTTGACTGAGTTTCATCATATTTCGGTACCGGAATAATATAGAAATCGTCGGTCATGTCCCGAAGATAGGATTCACTTTGAAAGAGTTTATTTACTGTAAACGCCACCGAACCGCCTGCAAACAGAAGCATCTGATTCACCGAATCACTGGAGGGAGGTCCGTAAAAATACTCTGAATTAATTATATCCACATATTTAGACAAAAAATCAAAGGTTCGCTCTTCGCCCAGCGTAAGCGTTACAGATCCGTCCGCGTTCTTTTTAGAGAAGGTACAGCCCGAACCGATTGCCATCGCGTCGCTCATGTCATGCTTAACTTCAATGACAAGTCCTAACTGATCCTCTTCATCGGTAGTATCATTGCCATTGATATCCTTATAACAATCAGCAGCCATAACATTCAGCATATCCAAAGTCCATTTGCCGCCTTTAACCAACTCATATAGATTACCGTATTTGCTTTGCAGCGACTGCTCGTAAATCCGAGAATTCACAAAGGTGCAATACATTCCGCTGAGATACCGCAAAGACAAATCGCCCGTAAGCCAATAGACGCAATCATTATAGGAAATTGCATTAATGTAATCGGTTGACCAATAGTCCGCGTTATAATCAATATAGTCCGCGCCTAACTGATCCAACGAATTGATATTCAGCAAAAAGCCGGTGGAGGCAAGCCCCAAATCATAATACTGATAGCCCGCGATCACATCGTAATCAGGATCGCCTGCGCTCAATGAAGCAGTTACAGCGCTGGTCAACGCTTTGGCGGAGGTGCCCACTTCTATCGCCTCGATCTTTACGCCCAACCGCTGCTCCACGGTTTGATTGCGCTGAAATATCGCGGCGTCTACCGCATCACCGGTCAGGTCCTCCACTAAAATAGAACGCTTCGTATAGTCACCGTTAGGTCCCTCTACATAAGCAAAGGTCACCGTTCGCTCTTCGTCGGAAAGTTCGGCAAAGGACAATTCAACCGGCAGATTATCCAGAAAAGCACCTTTTTTATCCCCGGTCATCTGAGTTTGATCTCCATTTCCGCCGCGACTTGCGCAAGCCGCCATCCCTAACGCACTCGCCAAAAGTGATATGCTCAAAAAACATGAGATCCAGTGTTTCATAACTCTCTCCTTTCATAGGACGATCATTTTTTCAACTCAACAGAAGCCTAAGCATCTGTCCTTGATATCATCTTTATTATACGGCTGATACATTAGAAAATCAATACAAAAAAAACGGAAAATGATTCGTAATAAACGAATAAAATGTAAATTTTGATGATTTTTTACTTTTTTTAACAGATTTGTTTTGTACTATTTACATAGATTTTACCAGAAACTCAACATGATAAGCCATTTTTATGTGTGGATTTTCGAATATTTTGTTTCATATTACCATCAAAAATCAATAGTAATATAAAAAAACAAGCAATTCGCCAATATGCTTAGAACATTCCCCCCAAAATGTCAAAAAGCGATGCGCAAAAGCGCATCGCTTTTTCTGTTTGAAATTACTTAACAGCCTTTCTCTTCTTAACTGTCAGAGCAACACCGGCAGCTGCTACAAAAGCAGCCATCACAGCCAGTACCAATGCATCACCGGTCTTAGGCGGATCAACAGGTGTATCAGGCGTATCAGGCGTGTCAGGTGTATCAGGCGTGTCAGGTGTATCGGGCGTGTCAGGTGTATCGGGCGTATCGGGTGTGTCGGGCGTATCGGGTGTGTCTGCTTTCACTTGGAACGCAAGAACCAGATTGCCGTCGCTGTCCAACGCATATCCGTCAACATCCTTCAAAGCGGCAGCAATTGCGGCTTTATCCGCGACTGAAGTATATTGATTTCCATCCGTACCAATACTTGCCATGCTTCCGGCATATGCGGTTCTTCCGGCAAGAATGTAGTTATTTTTTGCAACCAGATTAGTGTCAGTAGGATTATTAATACGTGCGATTTCAGCAGAATTCGTCCCCACATCAAGCGCATCAGGAGAAGCATTGAAGCAGTATTCAATAGTGAGCGAACGGCTGTCACTGCTATTCAGATTCGAATAGCCAAGAATTCCGCATTCGGCCTGCGCGTTGCTTACAATGCTGCCGGTATTATAGCACTTGGATATAACGCCGTTTCTGATATAGCCGATAATGCCTGAGCTGAATTCTCCCGTCGCGGGATCAACAACAACATCCCCTATGTTAGCGCATTCTACAATTTCTGTTATAATGCCGCCGTCATCCGGATTACGGCCAATGATGCCTGCAGTGTCGGATTTACCGTTATTCACAGTAATATCCGCCTCATTTACACACTGAGAAATCTTAAAGGTGCCGTTCGGCTTATCAACGACAGAACGATCCTCACCTACCTGTCCGATAAAACCGCCGATACCGTTCTTACCAATATTGGTCACAGAAATAGCGGCCTTGTTAGTACAGCCAGTTACAGTAACGAGATCTTCCTCGGCGGAGATAGTAACGCGACCAACCAAAGCACCTACAGAAACCGATTTTTCGTTCGCCTCGGTAACAGTTAAGGAACCGGTAATAGTCACATTTTCAAAACTTGCGCCGTTGCTTGCATACACCGAAACCAGCGCAATCGCCTCGTAATCAGCGGTAAGCTCAGTAGAAACATTGCCGTCAACGGTCAGGTTTTTCACAGTGCCGGAAACTTCTTCGAAAAGAGGTGCATCCAGCCCTTTAATGGTATGACCGTCGCCATCCAGCGTGCCGGAAAAGGACTTGATGGAAGTCCAATTGGAAACGGTAATATCCGCACCCAGCTTGTAATTTCCATCTGTTATCGCTGCGAGCTGTTCAGCCGTAGTGATAGTAGTGGTGTCTGCACTGATAAAGAGCGCCCAAGGGAGCAGCGTCAGTGTCAGCACAACCGCGAGCAATGATAGTAGCTTTTTCATTTTTACCTCCTAAAATTTCATTGCATATTACGAACAACATATGTTCTGAATTTATTATAGGTGTTTTATTTTTAAAAAGCAATAAATTTTTCTCGGGTTTATTTCAATTATTCTCGGAAATCTGTTTATTTTTTATTATTTTACCTATTTTTTTCAACTTTTTATTGTGCATTTTACTGTGATTCTGTTACAGTATCAACGATTAGCGCCAAAAAAGGCAATACATAACCGTCTGACTGTTTCTGAGATGCGTTCCTTCTCCAATGAACTGTAATCTACCACAAACCGATGTACAGGCGCCGATGCCCCATCTGCATAATAGTAAGCTAAGCTATTCATTCGAATTCCCAGTGCTGACGCGCGCCGAACAATGGATTCATCTTCCTCAGGCGTATCCACTTCCAACAAAAAGTGAAGACCCGCATCCGTCTCCACGATCCGGAAACTGCTTTCCGGCAGCGTTGACCTGATAGAAGCACGCATTCTATCCCGTTTTTCCTTATATGCACAGCGCATACGGCTGATATGCCGCGAAAAATAGCCCTCAGATATAAAATGTGCCAATGTAATTTGCTCGGCAACCGGCACTGTACATGCCAAAAAGCTTAATTTCTCTCTGAATTTTTCCATCAGCGAAAGCGGCAAAATCATATAAGCAATCCGAAACGCCGGCGAAAGACTTTTCGTAAAAGTATTCAGATAAATTACCCGACCGAATTTATCGGCTGAAAACAGCGGTGGGATGGGCCGCCCCGAAAAACGGAATTCACTGTCATACTCATCCTCAATAAGCCATCGTCCCTCTGCTTTTCCCGCCCACTCCAATAACGCTTGACGACGCCCTACCGGCATCACAAGCCCTGTAGGGAAATGATGCGCCGGCGTCAGATGAAGAATATCAGCCCGTTTTCGCTCCAGTTCTGACATGGATACCCCTTTTTCATCCATTTCGATATGCCTGCATAAAACGCCGTTGGCTTTCAGCACCCTTGCCATCTGCGGGTATCCCGGCTCTTCCATCCCGTAAACGCGGTTTCTTCCCAGCAGCCCGATCAGCAACCCGTACAAATATTCGCTGCCTGCACCAATTACAATGCAGTCGGGATCGACCGATGTTCCTCTGAATGCCATCAAGTGATCTGCAATGGCTTGCCGAAGCGGCTTGATTCCCTGTCCTTCCGGCGCCGTCAGAAGGCTTTCACGGTTGTTTGTAAGCGCACTTCTCATAAGCCTGCACCAAACAGTAAGCGGAAAACAGGTGCGATCTACCCCACCTCCTGTTAAATCCGCAAAAACAGCTTCCTGAACAGGCTCCTTCATCGGAATTTCGGAATCATTTTTTAAACGTTCTATATTCGCTGCGGCTGACGAAGCTTTCACCGTTGATAATTCGCCTATGTCCGCTACAAAATATCCTTTTTTCTCTGCTGAATCTATATATCCCTCCGCCCGTAACTGAGCATAAGCGTTTTCTACGGTCAAAACACTCACGCCAAGCTGCATTGCCAGCGCTCGTTTAGAGGGCAGCCTTTCGCCTGTCCGCAGCTCACCGGAAAGAATTTCTTCTCTCATCTGCCGATAAAGTGAAAGATATAGATGCTCCTTTCCCTCTCTGTCCAGTTTATAGGTTCTCATCCGGCAGCTCCTCCTTATTGTTCCCGCATAATCTGATCTTGTTAAAAAATATTTTTTTGGCTATTTCAATATGTTCAATTTTGATTATACTATAAATAATCTGTTTTGTAAAGAGGAAGGAAGCAATATTTTATGGAAGCAAAAACCCAATATGAGCTGAATAAAGGCCTCGCCCAAATGCTGAAGGGCGGCGTCATTATGGATGTAACCACCCCCGAACAGGCTAAAATTGCGGAAGCGGCAGGCGCCTGCGCTGTCATGGCGCTGGAAAAAATCCCTGCCGACATCCGAGCCGCAGGCGGCGTCGCCCGCATGAGCGATCCTCACATGATCACCGAAATTCAAAACGCGGTCAGCATTCCGGTGATGGCAAAATGCCGCATCGGGCACTTTATGGAAGCCCGCATACTGGAGGCTATTGACATCGACTATATTGATGAAAGCGAGGTACTTTCCCCTGCTGACGATCTTCATCATATTGATAAAACCCAGTTTAAGGTCCCCTTTGTCTGCGGCGCGAAGGACCTTGGCGAAGCGCTGCGTCGGATTGCCGAGGGCGCTTCCATGATCCGCACCAAAGGCGAACCGGGAACCGGTGACGTGGTTCAGGCAGTGCGCCACATGCGCAAAATTAATCGGGAAATGGCGGAAATCACCGCGCTCCGCACAGATGAGCTATACGAAAAAGCAAAAGAGCTGCGGGTTCCCTATGAGCTGGTAGTTTATGTGCATGATAACGGAAAGCTGCCGGTAGTGAATTTTGCGGCAGGCGGCGTTGCTACTCCCGCGGATGCGGCCCTGATGATGCAGCTGGGTGCCGAAGGTGTATTTGTAGGCTCGGGCATTTTTAAATCAGGCAATCCCGCTAAACGCGCCCATGCCATTGTACAGGCAGTGTCACACTATAACGATTACAAACTGCTGGCTGAGCTTTCCGCCGATCTCGGCGAAGCCATGGTAGGTATCAACGAGGATGAAATCGCGCTGCTCATGGCCAAACGAGGCGAGTGATTATGAAGGTTGCGGTACTTGCATTACAGGGCGCATTCGCTGAGCACGAGCTGCTGCTTGCCGGAATGGGTATCTCTACAGTGGAGCTTCGTCAAAAGCGCGATCTGCTCTCCTCTTTTGATGGATTGGTGCTCCCCGGCGGCGAAAGCACTGTTCAGGGCAAGCTGCTAAACGAATTGGACATGATGAACCCTATCCGCGATTTGATCCACGATGGAATGCCGGTACTGGGAACCTGTGCGGGCATGATCCTGTTAGCGCGGTCGCTTTCCAATGATCCGTCGGTCTATTTGGGCACGCTGCCGATAACTGTTAAGCGCAACGCATACGGGCGGCAAACCGGCAGCTTTCGAACGATCGGACACTCACCCTCCTTCGGAGAATTCCCCATGACCTTCATTCGCGCGCCTTACATCGAAGCCTCTGATCCCTCGGTAGAGGTGCTGGCCACAGATCAGGAGAAGGCTGTAGCAGTTCGCTATCAAAACCAGATTGCGCTTGCATTTCACCCCGAACTGGATGCCTGCCCGATTTTTCATAAAATAATGTTAGGGCTGTAATTTGTTTAGACCGAAAAACGCCCTTTTAATACTTTGTTTTCAACAACAAGAAAGGAAACTTGGGCGTTTTTGAGATTATTTTGTGCCCTTAAAATTCTTATGGATAATCAGTTCTCATAAAGGCGTCTTCTCCTACAAATTCGGGCTATCACATAGTAAATGCGATAGCCCGTTTATTCTTTTTCAGTTTTCGCCCGAAATATCCCCGGCAGGGTAAATCGCACGGCGAATGCGGCTGCTTTACACACATTATCAGCCACCATACAGTACCATACGGCATCCAGTCCCAGCCCAAACACAGCCACGCAAAGATAAGTCGAAAGGATTCTTACCCCCCACATACAGCAGCACTCTACTAAAAAAGGAAACCGAGTGTGTCCAACGCCGTTGAAAAGCCCTTCAATCACCACCGCAATGCCATAAAGCGGCTCAGAGGGCGCCACGATTCGAAGCACTGCCGCACCTTGCCTGATTACCTCCCTGTCTTTGGTAAAAAATGACATGATCGGTTCCGCAAAAAGGTAAAGCAGTCCGCCGGACAGCGCCATCAAAATAAAAATACCGCCTATGCAGCGCAATGAAAATTTTTTGTATAAACTGTGATCTCCTTTTCCCCATGCGTATCCCGCCAAGGAGGATGCGGCAGTCTGCATTCCGAAAGCAGGAATGTAGAAAAGAGATTCCGCTGTGTTGGCAATGGTATGCGCAGCAAATGTAACCGTCCCTAAACCGGTTACCATTCCGGCAAAGGTCACATAACCTAAGCAGGACACCATTTTGGTCATTGCCACCGGCAGTGCCAACCGTACACACGCGTACATAACCGATTTGTGATATTTAGGCATGTGCCGTCCATTCAGCACCTTACTGCAGCGGAAAGCAATATACATTCCAATACCTGCAAGCAGGTAGGAAATCGCCGTCGCAATACCGGCTCCTATCGCGCCCATGCCCGCTCCCCATACAGTTAAGCGGACGCCTCCCGCGGATAGCGAATGACTGGGATAGATCAACAGATAATTCAGCACCGCATTGGCACCGTTTGCCGCTAAATTGATCAGCATCGGCGTTCGTACATTACCTGTCGCGCGGATCACCATACCCAAAATGACCGACGCTGCCCGAAAAATCATCGGAAGGCATATAATCGCAAAATAAACCGAAGCATCTCTGCGGATTTCTTCCTCCGCGCCCATCCACACGGGTATAAAAGGGGCGCTGGCGAGCGCGAGCGCTCCTTCGACCACGCCCAGCATAAGCGTTAACAGCAGTGCCTGATCCGCGGCGGCTTCTACCTTTTTCCGATTATTCTCCCCTACCGCTTTTGATACGATCACCAAACAGCCTACAGCGGCTGACGACATAGGACTGTTGATCAGCCAGCCAACCGAAGCGGTAAGTCCTACTGCGGCGGACGCCTGCGCGTTAACATGCCCCACCATGGCTGTATCCACATATTGAAGAACGGTTGTAAGAAGCTGTTCCAATATAGTAGGAAACGCCAGCGCCCACACGGTCCGCCAAATATTCTTTTTCATAATGGAATCCTGCAAGCGCATCCCTCCCCCACTGTTTTTTCTTAATTTTCTTTCTTAAATTCAAGCAATTCTATTATACAGATTCCACTTTTTTTGTCAAGTGCCGAAAAAATCTTTCTTGTGCAGTTGGTCCTCATTCGATTCCCTCGCATTCAAAAACCGCTTGCCGCGCGCAAAATAGCACGCCGCAAGCGGTTTTTATTATCTTTTAAGTTAATTTCCGTACATAGTCAATTCAGAAAGCTGCATAATATTATCCCCATCGGTAGCAAAGACGTAAAGCGCAAAGTAGCGGCAGGCAGTTGAATTATCAGTCAGGAAGGATTTGGAGGCATAATTGGATGCCGGCAGATCCCCGTCATACACTTCGTCCAGCGTGATCCAAGTCTTACCGTCAACAGAGCCTTTCAGGATCCACGTTTTGGGATTTCGTCCGGGATTAGATGCGGTATCGTTACCGGTAGTCAGTGTATAACCCTTCACTGAAACTGCCTGTTCGGTGGTCCATGAAACCATTGATACCGCATTCTTGGTACAGTACTTGGTATCGGTACTGCCGTCCAGCAAGCGGGTAGGCGCTTCCGTATCCTTTGCGCCGGCAGTTCCCTGCACCGATTTATCAATTACATAGCCGTTCAGATTCTCATAGCCGCTAAGTGCGCCGGAAGATACCGTCGGCTCAGCCGAAGTGGAACCGGTATAACTGCTCATGGTCGGTACATCAATCAGGAAGGCTTCTGTATACCGAGGCAATTGTTTCACTGTAATCACGCCATTGACCGCGGTAAGCTTGTAAGTATACTTATCCGCATACAATGCCTTTACATTGGTGTTGGAATTCAGAATCACCTGTAATTTCGCGGCATTTCCCTGTACTGAGTTGTATTCAGAGCCAGGAATCAGCGCATATTTAGCAGCAATGATGGGATAGAGCGTAGGCAGATTGTTGAAGCAGTGATGCGCAGCCTGTACTATGTCGCACTTCAGCGTTTGAGAAGTGTACATAGAACAAATGACGCTTTGGGACACATCGCTGATATCGCCGAGGAAGATCGCGGAGGCACCGTTCATCGTCACCTTCAACACAGTAGAGGAAGCATTGAAATCACTGATCGTAGTAGTGCCCGAAGCGCTCACCGCATCTTCGTGAGTAAAGATTACATCAAACCGAACGCCCTGTATAGTGAAAGACTGACCGGTGTGAAGCTTCACATGAGCGCAGTTAGGATAGTATTTATTCAACGTATCCTTCATTTTAAAGGTATTGCTGTCATACCCGCTGCTCATTACCTGATAGGAAGGAAAATTGAAATAAGTGCAGCTTACATTTACCTTATCATGGTAGGTTTCAAGGAACTTGTGTCCCACATATACATGATCGCCGTGAGCATGAGAATAGAACCAACCGACGATGTTCAGCTTGCCGGTAGAGGAAGTACCTGTAATGGAGCACAGGAATTCGTAGAACGCCTTCATTGCCGCGTCGCTTGCCTGACGTTCATGACCGCCGTCAATAATAAACAAGCTGTTGTCGGCAAATTTAATGATGTAACACATGCCGCAGTCAATCTTCCAATAATCATCAGGCGAGTAGGTACCGGTTCCCTCGGTATAGTCAAGAGAGTACTGATAAAGCTCAGTCGTACCGCCGGCGGCCGCGTCGGTATTGATCGAACTGGGCAGCTTTGTGCTGGATTTATCTAAAATGATCCGCACCTGTTTGTTATAATCAGTATAATAAATATAGTAGAACTGTCCGTTATAGGTAAATTCCGCAAACAGGTTGGATTCCACCGTATTCTCGGAAACCTTTTTAAAGCCCGCCGCCGTCAGTTTTTCCAAATAGCGGGTATAGCTTGCTTTTTTGGTACCGGAAATCACCAGCATTTTCGAATCGGTAGAGGTAGTTGAAGTCTTATCGTTGGCATTACCGGGTCCGGCATTATATACCGTCTTTGCGGCAGTTCCGTCAGGATAATCAGGCAGCGCCTTGAAATCGGAATAAGAGGCAAACGAAACAGGAGTCGCCGCCTTGAAAAGTGAAGTATAGGGCGTAGTAGCGCTAAATACCTGTTTTCCGTCTGCGGTAATGGTAGCTGTTACCGAAGTCCAGCCATCATAAGGCGCATTCAGAAACACAGCGGAATAAAGGGCGTCGCCGCTGGCAGGCTGATAAGTAACCCCACCTGCGGTTACACATGCGATTGCCGTAAGCTCACTACCCAATGTATAGGTTTTGGTGGTACTCACACCTTGGAAAGAAACCTTCAACGTCACCTGCTTGTAGCTCTTCAGCTTAGCGCTATCGGCACTTACTACAAAGCGCAGATCATTGCTGCTTTCTCCCTCGCGGGCACTGACATAGGCGGCAAAGGAGGAAGTATTAGTCATTGTCACAGGCACTTCACATTTCAGTAGCGGATACCCGCCGTTAGGATTCTGAACATAGTAATTCTTTGCGTCGGTATTCTGCATCTTGGTATACAGATCGGATGCTGATGAAAAGGTTGTTCCCGCAGTGCCTGCCGACACATTGGAGGCGTTGAGTTTCAATTCGTATTCATCTCTGCCAGACATATAAAAATTCTTGAAGGTACCGCTGGATGCGTTGCGTACCACGCAGATCTCTGCTTCCAATGCTTTCGGAGAAGCGTTATAGCAATATTCAACCGCGATCGTGTGACCGGTCCCTAAGTTAGCATAGCCGAAAATACCGTAGTAGGTCCCGTATCCATTGGTCGAAACAGTATTGCCGCTGTCCGAATAGGCGATAATGCTTGCCGTATTGTAGCACGCGATAATCTTACCTGAACGGATATATCCGATGATTCCGGCCGCTCGCTCCCCTTTAAGATTTTTAATTGTAATATTGCCTTTGTTGGCACAGCAAAGGATATTTGCGGTGGACAGATCATTATTGACCGAAGTCTGTCCCAAGATGCCTCCGACATTGCAGGAACCGCCGTCTACGGTAATGGTACTCTCGTTGACGCTGTATTCAATAGCGACCATAGCACCGTTAGCGGAAAAGCCTACAAGTCCGCCAATCGCGCCGTTAGTACCGTCCCCCATGCTGCCTGTGCCGGCGGCAGTTGAACTTACCTTAGCGTTAATGCTGCCCAACGCCCGGCACTGTTCTACCTTGCCGTCAGTTTCTGCTACAGACGCCAGTACAACTCCAACAATACCGCCCACTTCCGGCTGTCCGGAGGATGTTACAGTAAGGGTCAAATTGGAGGTACAGTTATAGATGCTGCCTCCGTCGGTCAAAGCCGCAGCAATACCGCCTATTGCCGCCCGTTTAACCGTTACATTAATGCTGCCCGACACCACCAAATTGGTAATGCTGCCGCTGACCGCTCCAAACAAGCCGACCAGCGAGTCATCTGAAGTATAGCTGCCTGAAATGCCCAGCTTTATCACATGACCGTTTCCATTGAAATTCCCCGAAAAGGGCTTGGCAGCCGTACCGATAGGCGTCCAGTTCTTCTGCCCGCTCAGATCAATATCATTGGCAAGGATATAATCTCCATCCGGATGGGCAGCCGCGTATGCCAAGCCTGAAGCATCCTTGACAGTATAGACCGATGCGGCCTTTGATTTCACAGATAACGCCGGAACCATCGGCAAAAGCATCAATGCCGACAATATCAGTGCGGTAAATTTTTTCCCCATTTAAACCAGCCTTTCCATTATTTGCCGCTTTCAAAAATCAATGAAGTATCTTAAATTATCAAAGATTTATTCATTTCAGCAAATAAATCATCAAAAAATTTGATTTATTATAGCACATTACACTAAATTCGTCAAGGGAAACAAACACGCTTTTAAAATAATTTCGCTTTTTTATCAAAAGGGATCGGCTGCCCATGAACTGCCCCAATTTGCGCGGACAGCACAAAAAAGATAGCTAAGGTAGATAATATTAAATTTTAGGCAAGGAACTGACCTCTCTTTTCGAGCGGCGTCAGTTTTTTGAATTGGATACGTTTATTATTATAGAATTAAATGTATGCGCCTATGAGGAGGCGCACCGCCTTATAGGTAGAGAGTTTCGCATGGTAAATACACACGGTTTTGAGGATCGAGAAGAAAATTTCAGCTAAAGCGTTGTCATATAAATTTCCACATCTTGATATCGAAGGCATAATGTGGTAGATTGTAGTAGCATATACTTGCGATATTATTGAAAGCCTTGGTCACTGTGGAATTGCAGCGCTGCGATGACCTTTTCCTTTCTCTCGGCTGCTGCCTTTTTTCTTGATAGCTATTCCTGCGGCTATCTTATCTTTGCGACAATTATATCGTGTGATGAAATTCTCATTTTTTTGCAAAATCCAAATTTTTTACGAATTTCACGCCCTGTTTTTCCTTGCGCCCTTAGCTCCATTATTTCTTTTTCGTATTCCTGCATGTGTTGATATCCTCTTTATATAAAAATTCCTCCTATGGAAAATATTTCTATTTCGCCATAGGAGAGTCTTTTTTCAATTGTCCGTTTTTTACGGTCTTGTACACCCAGCGATCTCTTTTACAATTCTTTTATAGCAATAAAAAGTTAAGAAATATTTTAAAACAAGCGCTTTTCTCCTTTTTACTTACTCCTGCTGTGCGGTAGACAGACGATAGTAATAGCCTTTTTTGGCCATCAACTCCTCATGATTTCCGCATTCCAAAATTTGACCGTTTCCGATATAAAGAATTTTATCGCAGCTGCGAATCGTAGACAGCCGGTGCGCAATGACAAAAGAGGTCCGATTCTCCATCAGTTTTTCAATTCCCAGCTGCAAAAGCCTTTCAGTCTTGGCATCAATAGATGACGTGGCTTCATCCAAGATCAAAATAGCCGGATCAGATACCATGGTACGGGCAAAGGCAATCAATTGCCGCTGTCCCTGCGAAAGCATCCCGCCTCGTTCGGTAATATAAGTATTATAGCCCTTCTCCATCTGTTCAATAAAGGTATCGGCACAAACAGCGTGTGCTGCCGCCCGTATTTCCTCATCGGTTGCGTCCAGCTTTCCGTAGCGAATATTATCCGCAACAGTTCCGCTGAAAATAAAACTATCCTGAAGCATAATTCCCATCTGACTGCGAAGTGAATGAATGGTGATGTCATTTATATCTACCCCATCAATCAAAAGCTTCCCGTCAGTTACATTGTAGAACCGGCTGATCAGGTTGACAATGGTGGATTTTCCGGCGCCGGTCGGTCCCACCAACGCGATCCGTTCCCCCTTTTTCACCGAGAAGCTAACGCCTTTCAGCACATAATAATCCTTTTCGTAGGCAAAACGAACATTCCGAAACGCCACATCGCCCTGCATGGCCGGCAATTCTCTTGCTCCCGGCGTATCACAGATATCCACCGGCTCGTCAATCGTCTGAAAAATCCGCTCCAGATAGGACATCGTTTTCAACAGATTGTTATAGATATTGGCAAGGCTGATCACCGGCTGCCAAAACTTAGAAGCATAGGTCGCCATAGCGATCAGTACACCAACCTCCACAGAAGGAGAAATCCAAAGGATGCCCGCAATATACACCAAACAAAGCACCCATTGCTTCAGATTTTCAGTGACCGGGCCCATCAGATTATTCAGATACGCCATTTTGTACCATGCTTTCTGGTACAGCTTGTTCAAACGGCTGTAAATTCTCCGATTCTCATCCTGCCGATAAAAAATCTGAGACACCTTCACGCCCTCAATTGATTCACAAGTATAAGCGGTCAGATTAGAGTTTTTATTATTGCATTCAAAATTTGCTCGCTTTTGAACATTTTTAAGCAAAAACACAAAAATAAGCAGCAAAGGCATTCCGGACAGAATAATCAGCGACAGCTTCACGTTAATCGCAAACATATATCCCGCGATGAAAAAGATATTCAGCAATTCCAAAATAGCGTTGATCAGTCCGTTAGTAAGTGAATCAGACACACTATTCACATAATTGACCACCCGCACCAAAATTTTGCCGTGGGGGCGGCTATCATAGTAGGAAAAGGGCAGCTCCTGCAAATGATTAAAGATATCTCTGCGAATATCGTAAATCATCGACTGACCGCAATAGGACATAATAATGCCCCGCAGCGCGCTGAAGCCGGTAGAAACCACCACAAGCACCAGCGTCCAGATTGCCAGCTTTACCAGCATTGACACATTTCCCGCAGGAATCGCTATATCCATTGCCTGCTGAAGCAGCATCGGCGCCGCCAGTCCCAGCAACGAACCGATCATCGACAGTCCGAATGCCAGCAGCATCAGCTTTGCATAAGGCTTTATGTAAACGATCGCCCGTTTCAGCTTAGAAAAATCAAAGCCTTTCTCCAGTTCTTCATCAATATCGTATTTATTCCGCGAAGCCATCAGTTAGCCTCCTTTCTATGTTCCGCCGCGGGAGCTCCTTCAAAGGGCGGCAGATCCTTTTCATCCTGCAGCTGGCATACCTCACGGTAATAACGGTTTCTTGCTGCCAATTCGGTATGCGTGCCGATGTCCACTTGCCCGTTCTCCAGCACAATAATCTTGTCAGCATTTTTCACCGAGGAAATTCGCTGAGCTATAATGATAGTGGTACAGTAAAAGGGCAGATGATGAAGATTATACTGCATCTGTTTTTCGGTTTCCATATCCACCGCGGAGGTAGTATCATCCAAAATCAAAACAGATGGAATGGCTGCAATGGCTCTCGCCAGTGCGATCCGCTGACGCTGACCGCCTGAAAGCCCTACCCCCCGTTCGCCTACAATAGTTTCATAGCCTTCTGGCATTTTTCGGATAAAGCCGTCAGCACATGCCAGTTCGGCGCACTCATATACCTGCTCAATCTCCATATCCGGATTGCAAAAAGCAATATTGCCGTCAATAGTATCCGAAAACAAAAACACCTCTTGGGTGGCAATCGCCACTGATTTATGAATGCTCTCCAATGTCCGGAAACGCACATCCACACCGTCCAGCAAAATGCTCCCGCCTGTAACATCATAAAAGCGGGTAATCAGCGAAGCAATGGTAGATTTGCCGCTGCCGGTAGGACCGATTATCGCAACTGTAGAACCGGGCTCAATGGTGAAGGAAACACGATCAAGGATTAGCTTGTCAGGGCTATAGCCGAAAGAAACATTTTGAAACTGGATTTTACCGTCAAAACGCTCTGTTTTATGAACGGCGCCCTCCCTGTCCCGAATCAGCGGCTCAGCATAGCAAATTTCTACCACCTTATCAGTAGAGGCATAAAAACGCTGCAGATCATTCAACAGCCCGCTGACCCGACGCATGGGATCGGATAATGCCCATGTAAGCGAGGTGAAAAGGGTCAGCTCCCCCAGTGTGATGGTTCGGTTAATCACAAACAGTCCGCCCACCAAAATCGTGATAAATGACAAAAGCTGCGCTAAAAAATCAATAATCGGCACTACGCTCTGCCACGCATAAGCGGCATGCATATTTTCATCCTTGAAGTCTTGTGATTTACTCGAAAATTTTTCAATTTCATAACGCTCTCTGGCAAATGCTTTGACCACCCGATTGCCTTCAATATTCTCCTGAGCGCTGATGTTCAGCATGGACAGCTTCTCCCGAATGGTACGGTAAATCGGCGCCACCTTTTTGGAATAAACAACGGACGCTAAAATAATAAAAGGCAGTACAGCGAGCAGCGCCAAGGTAAGCTGCCAGCTAATAAACAGCAACATGACCAGCGCGGCAGTAAAAGTAACCAGAATATCTACCGTATTATAGGAAATGTAGGCTATAAAGTGACGAAGATATTCCAAATCCCCGGTAGTCCGGGTGATAATGTCGCCCGCACGGATGTGATCAAAAAAGCGCATTTCCTGATATTGTACGTTAGTAAAAATCTTGTCGCGGATGGTCATCAGCATATGCTGGCTCGCTTGCTCCATGCAAACAATCTTCAGCATGTGCAATCCGGTTTTCATCAGCACTACTATGCACATCAGCCCCAGTATAGGCAGCAGCCAATTGATCCTGCCCTGTCCGATCACATCGTCCACTAATATTTTTTCCAGATAAGGGTTAACAATCACTACAGCCGAGGTCAAAACGGTAATAAACAATCCGATTACGAAAACCAGCCGTTTTCCCTTGAGATTCTTCCATAAGAAGCGGATTTCAAACATTTTTAGCCTCCTTTTTTGCCTATCGGAACGCATATCCGCGTTCCAAACACAGTTCAATTATTATACATATTTTGTCAAAAAAAGAAAGCCTTTTTTTTCACAATTATTCAACATTTTTTTAATATTTTTTATGCAATAAGCCAACCTGTAAGCTTACACCAACAGTCTGAAATAAAAAGTCTGCCTAAAAAATTATCCAAGACGCTGTTTCAAACGGTCGTACTGCTGCATTTACATATCTCTAAATCGTGCCGATTTGCTTCTGGTCGAAAAAACCACTATTTTGCCCCAAAAAAGCGGTTATCATTGAACACAAAGCCGTCCGCAAAATACCAGTTTCGATAATCCCTATTTCCAAGCAGTATGGAAAAGTACCGAAACAGTCCGTACTTCGAAAGCCTCTTATAATAATCCGCTTTTAGTTCAGCGGTGATTCATTCAAGCGGCAGTCTGAGTCTATAATAAAAAGGGATACAGTATTTGCTTTGCAAATACTGTATCCCTTTGCAGAACCCATTTTACTTCTATTTTCTCAGGAGAGTTTAATATGGTGAAATGTCCCCTGTTCGCCAAGGATCAGCGCATCTCTGTGCTGACTGGTAAACAAGAAAATCTGACTTCCGCCCGCCGCATATTCTCTCAGCAAACCGAACATACACGCCAAACGGGAATCATCCAGTCGGGCAAAGGATTCATCAAAGAACATAGGCGGCTGCGATTTGCGGTAAAGCAGCCCAACCAATGCCAGCCTCAGACTAATATAGGCAAGGTCACGGGTACCGGCACTCATGAAGTCAATGTCACGGGTGGTATATCCGATGCTGTCTTGATTTTGAGCGCCGTACTCCATATCCAGCTTATCGCTGACGCCAAGCGTTTCATACTTCCCATTGGTGGTCTTTCTCATCAGCGTGCTAGCCTGCCCCGATAGCTTAGGCGCCACATTTCGTCTTAGATTATCGGCAGCCCGTTCGATGGAGTCACACGCCAGCCGCAGCGCATCATGCTTCAGATTCAGTTTGCTCAGCAGCGCTTCCTTTTCGGAAATACTATCCGCAATAGCAGCCGGATTTTCCGCCGTAGCATTCAGCCTTGCCAACTCCAAATCCCGCTCGTGAATAGCTGACTGCAAACGGTCGTTCTCGCCGCATTTGGTTTCGTAGTCTGACCGAAGCTTCGGAAGCTCCTCCTCCGGTATATCGCCGGCCCATTCAGTGCGGGCAAGAATGGCTTCCAACATTTCCTCGCTTTGTCCGTTTAACGTAGTACGTACCGCGTCGGCGGCTGCCTTGGCTTTTTCCGCTTCTCCCACCGCATCGCCGACAGCGCGGATGATCTTCCGGGCATCGCTGGCGGCCGTGTTCAAATCCTCCACAGAAGCAAATGTCCGCCCCATTCGACGAAGCAATCCGTCTGCCACCTGCTTTTCGCTGTTTAAACGCTGTTTAAGTCTTGTAATTTCCTGATCGGCGTCGCTTCGTTTGGTTTCATACGCCTTCTGATCTTTTCTTCTTTGTTCAGAAGAACGGATATGAGCGTAAAGATCCTCTTCACTGAGCACACCGTAAGATGCGATAAGCTGGCGAATCTTTCCTGTACACTTTGATCCACGCACCATAAATACGATCGCTAAAAGCAACATCACTGCCGCCAGCGCATATGCCAGAAATCCAATGTGCCTCATCGTGTATCCGCCGGTCAGAATAACCTCCGAAATGGCGGGAATAAAGCTGCAAACCGAGCCAAGCGCTGCCCAGATCAGCATCAAAAAGATGAAAAACCGCCTAAAATTCCGCTGACCTTCTTTTTGTGACGATAACCGTCCAGCGTTTCAGCGATCCCTTCCGCGCCGCCGTCCTCCTGCGCCTGCTTGAGCAGCGTCCGATCGGCAGCGTCCAGACGGTCGCCGCCCAGCCGTTCCTTATTTCCTACAGCGCGCTCCAAAGCAGCTTCTGTATAGCTGATCTCTCTTTGGGCTTCGTCCAGCGAACCGACATATCGGTCGTCCGGCAGAAAGCCTTCAAAGGCAAGCGTCTGTTTTTTAGCCTGTAAAGCGTCATTCTTCTCCTGATAGATGCCGTCCAGTTCTCTAAGCTTCTTATATCTTTCCATCTGACGGTACGCATCAGCTCGTTCCAGTTTTTCAGAAAGCTGCTTTGCCTGCGTTCTGCCCTCCTGCAGCTTTGCTTCCAGCTCATCCTTATCTGCTTCACAGCTAATAATGGTGGCCTGATCACTGCGTGCCGCTTCTAATCTGCGGGATAGCTTTTCCTTCTCATTCTGAAGATCGTATATCTGCCCGCCTTTTTTATTTTTGTAAAGGAGCATAGTACGCCCCTCTTCCAGCTTTTTAGTAGCTTGCTTAGTGGAAACCGTTTCATCTCCTGAAAAAAGCATGTTTTCAATAGCGGCGCCCACCAGCGCGCCGTCAATTTTTCCACCATCGGCTTGCCCTACAAAAGCAGTCTGAC
>CAZMTU010000015.1:0-28241 GCA_964569225.1 uncultured Lachnospiraceae bacterium
GGTGATTTTTTGGATATTATTTTCGGATCGGAAAAGCTTCGGCAGCAGTATTTTCCCTTTATAGTATTTTTGAAGCGCCTCTTCAGCAGCCTTTTTATCCAGTTTAAAGGGGATCACAAAATCGGGCTTCAGCATGCCTGCCATCCGATTAGAAAGGGTGACTGGGTTGCCGCAGAAAGCGCAGCGTGTGGCAGCGGTGACGTTATCTCCAATAATGGCGGCGCCGCAGGAGGGGCAGATGAACTCGGTGAAGCCATCTACCGACTCTCCCTCATAATCCCGCCATTCAAAGGGGGCTTCCTTTTTACCATCTTCCTTCAGTATCTCATCATATTCAGCAAGCTGTTCCATGCTGAATACATTGTCGCAGTATTCGCATTTCATTTGCTGTTCCTTGCTGTCGAAGGTGAGACCTCCTCCGCAGCAAGGGCATTTATATTCTATTGTCGTAAAATCCGGTTTGGCGTCTGCCATAGCATTCTCCTTCGTATATGCGGAGACCTTGTCTCGTTTCCCGCATGCGCTTTGATAAAGAACGGTTAAAATTTAGCTTAGAAATTATAGCTTAGTGCTTAATATCCTCGTCACCGAAAGGATCGCCGCATTCGGGACAGAATTTCGGTGGATTTTTAGGATCCTTCGGCTCCCATCCGCACTTGTCACAGCGGTAGAGCGGCACATTTGCGGGCTTTTTAGCGCCGCATTCAGAGCAAAACTTGCCTTTATTCACTTTTCCGCAAACACAGGTCCATCCTTGGGCTACCTCGGACTTGGGTTTTCCGCAGTTAGTGCAGAATTTACCGCTGTTCACCTTGCCGCAGCTGCAGGTCCAGCTTGACGGTTCGGGTTTGGGTTTGCCGCAGTCGGTGCAGAACTTTCCTGTATTAGTCTTACCGCATGCGCAGACCCATGCTTCCTCGGATCGATTTGCTTCGGTCGCAGGCGCGGCATCGGAAACCGGTTGAGCGGATTTGGCGGCGGCCCCCATTTGAAAGAGGCTTTGCGCGCTGGTACCGCCCGCCTGAGCCGCCATCCCCATACCCATGAAGCCCATCATGGCGCCGTTTTTGTTTTCTGCCGCCGCTTTCATAGCGTCAGCCTGTGCGCCGGTCAGCGTAGCGGCTGCCATGGTCGGATCGCGCAGGATCGCGGTACGCTGTGCCTGCTTGATCATTTGGGCATCCTCTTCCGGAAGAGATGGCGGATTCATAGCCACCGAAACGATTGCAAGTCCCCGCAGCTCCGACCATTTTTGAGTCAGTGCCTCGTTCATTGCTTGAGACAACTCTTCTGAATGGGCAGGCAGATCGTAAGGACGGACCTGCATAGCGGAGATTTTAGCGAATGCCGGCTGCAGAGCACTGATAAACTCTGTTTTCAGCTGTGTTTCGATCTGGTCGCGGGTAAACGCTTTTTCAACATTACCGCAGACATTGGCATAGAAGAGAAGGGGATTGGCAATCTTATAGGAATAAAGTCCGCTGCATCGTACCGATACGTCAATGTCCAGTCCGATATTCCGGTCCACTACGCGGAAGGGAATAGGGCTGGGCGTGCCGAACTTATTGTCCATCAATTCTTTGGTATTGAAATAATAAATGCGCTGATCCTTTCCGGTGTCTCCGCCGTAGGTAAATCGCCTGCCGATCGTTTTAAAGGTATCTAAAATGGCCTGACCTAAATTGCCTGTGAAAATAGACGGTTCGGTAGAACTGTTATATGTAAATTCGCCTGGCTCGGCGCAGACCTCTACCACTTTTCCCTGTTCTACGATGATCATGCATTGACCGTCCGCTACGGCGATTCCCGAGCCGTTGGAAATGATGTTGTCGCTTGCTTTTGTATTGGATGACCGTCCGCTGATGCGTTTTTGCCCTTTTGTTACCAGTACATTTTTATCCATTGATTCACAGTAGAAAAATTCCTTCCACTGGTCGGCCAGTGTTCCACCCAGTGCGCCTGTGCCTGCTTTGATCAGTCCCATATCAATTCCTCCCGTTTGAAATAACTTTTAGCATTATATAATGCAGCGGTTTTGGAAAAATTACATCATTTATTCAACTTTTTCCAAAGTAATTAAACTGTATCTGCGTCTGCTTCATTACCGATTGTATTATAGCATAATTCTGACTGTTTGTCGAGTTTTTTTCGTGAATCTTTTGTTTTGACATTAAATGTTAAAGGGATTGCCTTGAAGGCAATCCCTTTAAATAATGTATAGCTTTAGATTTACGCTATTTTTAATTGGATTTTATTCCGTAAAGATTAAAGGCTAAGGTATCGTTGGTATTAATGCTGCCCGCGCCTGCGACATAGAAGCTGTATCCTGCGGTAGGCGCCGTAATGTAAAGCATGGGCAGCGTGTCATTTTTGGCGCCGAAGGCAACAGTATAGCCTTCCGGTACTTCAATGTTCAGTCCGCCCAGCATGATCCATCCGGTGCCCGCGGAGAAATCAACGGTCAGTTCATAGGTTTTCAAGATTTCTGTAATAGTAGGATGGGCGTATTTGACAACTGAAACGGTCAGCTTATTTCCCTGTGCGCAACTGGATACCGGCACTTCAATATTGGTTATAGTGCTGCCTGAAAGTACGTTAGCATCCATATAGATATAGGGGGTTCCATCCATCCACCAACCCGCGTATTGACTGCCGTTAATACTGTACAGTTCATTCAGCGCTTCGCCCAGCAGATTAACTGCGCCCTCCGCGATGGGGACCTCCGGAATTTCTCCGTCGGTAGTTTTCTCTTCTATAAATTCAGGCTCACTTTTCCATGTGCCGGCAAGACAATCGGGAATCATTTCGGCAAGACCCTCCGCTATCAGCACATAGCCCTCATCGTCCGGATGCAGCGCGTCCGGAAAATGGTTACTGCCCAATTTTTGCTCAGTGTAGTCATGCATATTATAGAAATCAGTGCGATAGCCTTGCTCAGTAAGCAGCGAAACCAATCCGGCTTGCAAATTACGAACGTGAAGACTGCCGGAGCCTTCATTCCCGTAGTAAACGGGGCAGTTCATAATGACAAGCTGAAGGGAATTGTTTTGCTTGGTAAGGGCGGCGGCCAATGCCAGCGCGCTGTCATTATATGCCTGATCGTCGTCATCGGTCCATATCCGGTCAAAATAGGAATCGTTGGTGCCCAGCATGATCAGCGCGATGTCAAATTTAGGGGCGTACCGTATACAGGCGTTATACTGAGCGGTGCCTGAATAACGGTTATCCAGATCGCTGCGCATGGTTCTGCCGCTGTTTCCGTAATTGATAACCAGATAATCCTGCCAAAGAATTCGCTGAAGAACAGCAGGGTAAGCATTATAATCCCAGTTAGAGGAAAGATAGCCCTCCGTAATGCTGTCTCCGATACAGGCGACCGTTGTAAGGGAGCAGGTGCCGGACAGTTCGAACCCTTCGGTTAAATCAACGACCGATTGACCTGATGACATCTGCGTTGCGATGTAGTTTTTGACATAATCCCACGCGTGGTAGGTGGAAGCAAAGCAGTAGGACTGTTTCAGCCTGCCTGTATAAACAGTGGAATCATATCCGCCGCCTACGATCAGCTTGCTGCCGCTTAATTTATTCAGATAAGTGTAAACATTCAGCCCTTCCAGCGCGGCGCTTTCCGGACGGTTGGTCGGTCCAACTAAGATTTCATGATCAGAAACGTCTGTTTGACTGTCTTGCGCAATAGAGAGCGTGATACCGGTTTGCGCGGCGATTTCCTCAGAAATGTGCCGGGCAATCAGTTTGTAAAAATCATACTCGGTGGTGAAATCACGACCGGCTCTGCCATACGGATTAGTGGCGTAAACGATTTTGTATTGGGCAATATCGGTTCCAGCAATAGAAAGAGAAACGTCGGTGACTTCTGAGGGCGGCGCATCGGCGCGAACGGACTCGTCGGGAGCTTTACCGCTCGAACAGGCAGCAGCACAGAGCATTAGCAGCGCTGTCAGGCAGAGCGCGGATCGCTTAAACAGTTTTTTCATAAAACCTCCTGTTAAAAAAATGCCAAAGGCCTAAAACGTCAGCTTGGCGGATGAATGGTGAAAAAACACAATTTTCACTATTTGTCCTTGACAAATAGTGTTAATTTCACTATACTTGTACTTAGAGTATAGCTTTAAAGACTTTTTTTGTCAATATTCGGGACTGCTGATTATTGATACAAAATTGCTGTTTATGTAGATAAGAAAGGAGAATTGCTATGAATCAGCCGGCAAGTGCTTTGCTGCCAGAAGCGTCTTATTGCTGCTTCTGCAATGCGGCGCCTACGCCCGCGTCTATCTTTTGCGAAGCATGGATTACCGGTCATGAAAGAAACGGGGAAGCGTATCGAGTAGAACGCAACGGTTTTCCTTCTTATCTGCTTAACTGCACAGTATCCGGCAGAGGCGTGTTGGAATGTCGGGGACGCAAATATGAATTGGAAGCAGGTGATTTGGTACTGATTGACTGTCGGGAATCCCATGTTTTTTATACGCTGCAGCCTGACTGGGAAATTGTTTTTCTGCATTTTGACGGTTTGCAGGGGGAGGCACTTTACCGCAGGTATCAGGACTGCTGTGACGGTGTTTTGAAGGGAGAGGGCGATCCGACGGCGGCAGAATCGGTGATAACACAGATTTTGGCTTTGCACCGGTATCTTTTTTCTTTGCCGCACAGCGAAGAGAATTTACAGGGAATTTTCTTTTCCTATTCATCGGATGACGATGCTTATTATCAGGCGGCGGAAAAGATCAGCTCAGTGCTGATTGCTCTGACCGCAAGGCTGAATCGAACCAAAAACAGCCGTCTTAACCGAACTGTTCAGCTTGGGATGCGCTATATGGATGAGCATTATAACCGCCGCATTACACTGGATGAGATCGCGGGGGCTGCCTATGTAAGCAAATTTCATTTTGAACGGCTGTTTCGTGAAGCTACCCATCAGACTGTAATGAAGTATCTTACCGATATTCGATATCGGCGGGCGTTGCAGCTGCTTGATTACGGCGCTATGTCCCCAGAAGCGGCGGCAAATGCCGTAGGATGGGATTTGCAGGTAATGAATCGGGTTTTCAGAAGGCGCTTGGGTCTGACCGCCAAGCAATTCAGCCGCCGGCAGTGTTCTCAAAGAGTGAAGCGCGATGGGATGATCCATCATACGGAAGTAAATTGAATGGAGGAAGGCATAATGAGTCAAAAAAAGCTGGCGCTTTGGCTGCGAGCCGTGATTACAGGCTGCGGACTGTGCGGACTGTGTATTTATTTAGTGGTGCTTCCGCTTGCGGGGCGTGAAATGACGGCGGATTATCCCGAATATGCCGGCGCTTATCTGCCATGGCTGATTTTTCTATGGCTGACAGCGGTTCCATGCTATTTGGTACTTGTCTGCGGATGGCAGATTGCAATTGAAATCGGACAGGATAATTCTTTTTCCTACCGCAATGCCAAGCTGCTTTCATGGGTATCATGGCTGGCGCTGATCGACAGCGGATTGTTTTTTGCAGGCAATCTTATTTTGTTGGCGTTTCAGCTTAGTCATCCAGTGGTGGTTGTGGCTTCTATGTTCGTTGTATTTGCGGGCGCGGCAATTGCGGCGGCAGCGGCAATATTGTCGCATCTGGTACGAAAAGCGGCGTCCTTGCAGGAGGACAGCAATCTTACCATCTGAGGAAGGCGAGGCAAGAAGGATGATTGTATTTAACATAGATGTGATGCTGGCGAGACGGAAAATGAGTTTGACTGAACTATCTGAACAGGTAGGCATCACACTGTCGAATTTGTCCATTCTCAAATGCGGCAAGGCGAAGGCGGTTAAAATATCCACATTGGAAAAGCTTTGCGCGGTTCTTCGCTGTCAGCCGGGCGATTTGCTGGAATATGTGTCGGATGAGGATGAATCGGTAAAATAAAACAGCGGGCGGAACCAAAAGTGTTCCGTCCGCTGTTTGTATGCGGCTTGTCCGCGCGAAAAAAGTCAGGACTGTTTAATGAATGTGAAAAAGATAAACTTCTTTCAGACGGATACAGCAAATGCCGTATGACAAATGCGGTACTCGGAGCCGCGGTTTGCCGCTGGCGCAGATTTGTGCAAATCCAAACCTGCGCCAGCCCCGATAAAGTTAAAAGCAGTTCTTTTACAATGATTTATTTTGCGCTTTCTACCAACAGGTAGGAAGAAACCTTTGGCAGCTTCAAGCTGAGAACCGTTACGCCATTCTCTGCATTGACGGTCACTGCCTCGCGACCGCCAGTGACAGGGTTCCAAAGTTCCAGCGAAGTAAATTTGCCCCGCAGAGTAAGAGTGAGCTTGGCTTCCTGATCTGATGAATTGCCGATGTAGTAAATGTTCCGACCGTCTATAGTCTTGTGGATGTAGGAGAGATATCCGCCTGAAAGCCGGCTCGTAGCGGCAATCCTTACATCCCAAATATCCAGCGCTTTGTCCAATACGCTGTCTAATTCTTTGGGTTGAACAATGTGGAATGCCTTTCCTTTTTCGGTGATTTTTTCACATGTTTTAGTGATTGACGCAGGATCAGCGCCGAACATTTCGGTCAGAATCTCCTTGATTCTGGCATCTTCAGAAGCTTTGATGCCATGAGTGGGCAGTGTACCTACTGAAATGACTGAACCGCCGCTCTGCCAGAAGGCATAAATTTTTTCCAGATTGGACAGACTAATCGTCTGCATGCCGGGCAGAATCATCACTTTGAAGTGCTCGGTATTGACCGCGTTGGTCATGGTAAGGATGCCGTCCTGCACGCTGCATTTTTCGTCCAATATCTGAGGATGGAGATAAGTGAAGTCCCGGCGGGCGGTCAGGGAAAGGTACTCGCCTACCTGCATGTAGTTGGCGTCGGCGGGATCGTTTGTCTTGTCATTGAACAGGTAGACAGATTCAAGGTAGTCGATAGGGTAGAGCAGGGCAATATCGGCTACATGGCTGCCGCTTTGCTGAAGCAGAGCAGACAGTCTTGCTACATAGGTGTTGTATGCCGCCAGTGAGTCGGCATAGTTGGGATTGCGGTAGGATAACTCGGGAGGATAGACTACATTCTTTTGATTGTCATACCAAACCGCATGGGGAACGATCAGGTTGATTCCTTTAGTATACAGATCAATAGTTCCTTTGTAGAGGGTGGAAACCGGGATGCCCTCGCCCATAGCGCCGAAGGCTTCACACATAACTAAACGCTTGTCCCAGTTTTGGGCGGAGGAAGAGATTATTTTGTAGGCCTCCTGCGAGAAACCGTAATTTGTGATCAGGTCTACGCCCGGAATGGTCTGATACTTGAAAGCAAGCATCAGATCGCCTTCGACCGAGACCGGATTTACCTGTTCTTCAAACAGCATATGCCCCATCAGGGAGATGCCGTGCGCAGTACACCACTCGTCAATTTGCCCTATATAATTTTTAGCAAATATTTCGCTGCGAACGCCTAACAGCTTATCCCGTGCCTCTGCGGTATCTTCGCCGATGTCATACCAAAGCGCCGGGTAGAGAAGCGCGGGATTTTCGCCCTCATAAATTGACGCATAGAATTCATTGAAATCATCGGTCCACATCCGGGCGCCTTCTACGCCGTAGGCGGTCAAACCGCCGGCAGGATAGAAGGACGGTTCATCATAGAAGGAAGAGGTAATGGTGCCGTTCTCAAAGTATTTTTTGAAGCGTTGATAATAGGCTTCGTGCGTAATCTGGATATATCCTGCTACGGCTTCCTCACTGAGATAGTCCATGCCCTCGCTGCCGTCTACAACTGACAGAAAGCCCATGATTTTCCATGTGCCGGTTTTGTCTTTGGGAATGGTATATTCAATATAGGAGCCTTTGTAGTCTGTTTCTGCGCTGGTATCGGGAATTAGCTTTTGAGTGCCCGCGTAACTGGAAAACTCATAAATGGAGGGAAGATCGCCGTTCGGCGTAGACATCATCAGCCGAATCAGCTTGGTTTGAACAGGGGTGAAGGAAATCTCTTTATGAGCACCGATAGCGGTGCCTGAAGCGCAGGTCTGCCATGCGGTACCGTCCCAGTATTGGATTTCAAAGGTGCTGATCCGGTTCAGTGCCTCGGACAGAACAACTGAATCGACTGTTACGGTTTTTCCGTAAGAAATCAACAGCCACTGGTTTACAGAAGCGCCGTTTGCCGCGTTCCAACGGGTTTCAGGATCGCCGTCAAATGCTTTGGCGGCATCATAATCGGCGCCGTAATCGCTGGAGGAGTGATAGCCGGGGGCATACGTTTCGGTGGCGTCAGAGGAGGGAATTGCCAGTTTTTTTCCGCCATTGTATACTTCAAATTCACTGATGCTGGCGCTGTCGCCGACGATCCGTTTGCAGTACAGGCGAACAAATTGAGCGGTGACCGGTTCAAATTCCAGTGTAACGCCTTTATCAGTGATTTTTTCGCCGGAGGCACAGGACTTCCATTCATTCCCGTCCCAATATTGAATTTCAAAGGAAGAAACGCGCTGAACTTCTGTGTCCTTGTCCTCGTAAACGCTGATCTTATCAAATGTGACCTTTTTTCCGTAATTGATCTGCAGCCATGAGCGACTGCCGGAACCGGAAATGGCGTTCCAACGGGTGGTAAGATCGCCGTCGAATGCCTTGTCTGCCTCATAGCCGGGCGTGACGGTGTAGGTGCTGGACGCCAACACGCCGATCGGTTGACTGTCCGGCTCAAAATCGGGCAGCTCAACAATATGGGCAAGGTCAGAAATGTCGATCCGCTCTTTGGTTTGTGTGTTCATAGCTACGGCGCCCAGCAAAATGCCTTGGGGGAGTTTGACAAAAACGGTTTCGCCTGCTTTTCCTTCTCCTTCTGCCTTGTCTAAGCGGCGGGCGGTAAGCTCCGGATAAGTTTCCGCAAAAAGACCGCCGGCTGTATAGCTGGGGAAACCGTCCTCGTCATAAAGCGAAAACTGCATTCCGTATTTGCTGCCTTCATCCAAGGCTGCTTCATACAGTTCAAAATACTGATCGCTCATATAGCCATCCAGCCAATAGGGCAGGATGCCGAATCCGTTGTAGCCGCTCTCTTCATAGGATCGACGAACAATTTCCCGCACTGTATCAGTGGTCATTTGATCCAGCGGAACATTCCAGAAGAACAGCGGTTTGGTTTTCAAATGCTCATCAGGATTTTGAAATGACTGATAGAGCAGATCGGAGTCGGGGAGAGGGGACTCTCCTGACGGAACATGAGTGGTTTCAGCGTCGGTGGGTTTCACTGCGGCGTTACCTCCTTCTGTGACTGCGGGACCTGTCCGGCAGCCGGTCATTGAAAGCAGCAATATCATAGACAATACTGATTTCATCCAATGGCTTTTCATGTGCATTTCTCCTTTTTAACAGGATTGTGATTACATTATACACAAATAAAAGGAGATATACAAGGACTATTCTTGCTCTTTTTTATCAAAATCCTGCTCTATGGCGTAAATAGTCAAAAAGAGCAGGATTTTGATAGTTTAAGCTTCTTTATTTGTTTTGGCGCGTTGAAAACACCGGCGGCAAAAGGTTAGACGAATCCTTGCGGATGGAATCATGAAGATTACTCGGACCAGCGGTATTGCTCTCTCCGATATGCGGCTGGCGATGTTCCGGTTATTTCACGGAATACTTTGCTGAAATTAGCGCTGCTGCTGAAGCCTACCGATGCGGCGATCTCGCTGATGGGGAGGTCTGTAAAAATCAGGCGTTCCTTTGCCTTGTCAATGCGGGTGATTTGTACATACCGATAAGGAGAAAAACCTGTGTGTCTGTGAAAGATTCGGATAAAATGATATTTGGACAGATTGCACTGCCGTGCCAAATCTTCTACTGAGATTGGATCTGCCAGATGATTTCGAATATAGTCCTTAGCCGGAAGAATCTCGTTGTGGCTGACTGCGCAATTACCTTCTTCCCGTTCTATGGCGCGAATAGAATATATCAATAACTGATCAATCAAATTGCTGCGGTAAGCAAATACAAATCGATCGGTTCGGTTATGAAGGGCATCGATTTGCCCGAATATATCCCGTATTTTCATAGGCTGATCTACCTGTACCGGCGTCAGCTTATCCATTAGCATCGGTTTAATGCCCTGCAATCCGTTTCCGGTAAAATGTGCCCAATAGAAGCACCAAGGTTCAGCAGAAACGGTTTGATAGCAATGCTCTTCTTCGCAGCTTATAAGGACCGCGCTTCCCGCCGATAAAAGAGCCGATTGGTTTTTCCATCGGATATTGCCTTTTCCGGATACGGTATAAAGATAAAGCGCGACCGGCTTTTTATCCCGTAAGGTGTAGTATTCGATTCCCGCTTCAAAATATCCGCTTTCTGAAAGGCAGAAGGAAAACGGATTTTCAGTTCGGTCAGCGGTATAAATCCGCATAAAGGAATATTCGGAAATATCCAAACAGTAGTCCAGCATTTAAATCACCCTTCATCACATATTAGACTGCTTTCATTATAAATAAAAAACGGAGTTCTGTCAATGGAGAGACGAAAAAACAGTAAAAAGAGCCGTGAACAACATGCCAAACAGTGCCCGGCAGCAATCTGCGTACAAAAATTATATATTTCTATCAAATACGATGCAATTATTGCTGCTTTTTTCATGAATATTGCGCATTTGCTTGTATTTTGTTGACAATTTGTATAAGGCTTTGTTATAATTTATTTACCATTTAAACATAGAAAGGACATGAGTTATGAGAAAAATTACAGCATTCATTCTTGCTGCGGGACTGTGCGCATCTCTTTTACCTCTTTCGGTTTCGGCGGCGGAGTCCACGAATTTGGCATTGGATGCCGAACCTATTTGCGCTTACTCTCATGAGGATGCCAACTGGGGATGGGGACTTGCGAATTTGAACAACGGAAATGTGATTGAAACCTTTGGAGCCTTAGGACACGGTTCCGGCGCCGGTTACCACAGCGGATACGGTACAGAACAGCCGGATCCTCAGTATGTGGGTTATAATTTCGGTGCTAAGAAAACCTTCAATACAATGATCGTTTATCCGATTTCCGCCAACACTTTTCCGGTAGATTTTGAGATTCAGGTTTCAAATGATGGGGAAAGCTGGACAACTGTTTTGCAGGAAAGCGATTATGAGATCGCCACTTCTGCGGGCTACTGTCCTCAGACCTTTTCCTTTGATACCCAAGAGGCTCAATACGTTCGGCTTTATGCGACCAAGCTGAATAATGACGGAACTAATTACGCTATGAAACTTACGGAGGTAGAGGTTTACAATATTACTGTGGAAGAAGCGGAGCGCCCAGCAAATATTGCCGCCGGTAAGCCGGTAGACAGCGATTCTCACCATGAAGACGGACCTTGGAGTTTGGCGTATATCAATGACGGCGACCGTGTGAACCTTTGCACAAATAATCTGGATTACGGTCAATTCTGCGGCTATCATACAAGCCCCAGTACGCCGAGAGATGGCGGCGCGGATGCGCATGCACAATTTACCATTGAACTGGGCGAAGGCAGCAAATTTGATCAGGTTGTGATTTATCCCTCTCACGAGCTTTATTCTGTAAAGATGCTCAATAACGCGCCGGACGATCCCTCCAATACAAACGGAGTGTTCTTCCCCTCTGACTTCAAAATTCAGGTTTCGAATGATGGGGAAAGCTGGACTGATGTAGTAGCTAAAACCGGTTATACCATCGACGGCATTAATCCCGCAGTATTTAATTTTGAACAACAGACCGCTAAGTATATTCGTTTCTACATGGAAAATTTGACCGCATATGTGAAGCTGTCTGAATTTGAAGTCTATGATACCAGTTCTGCTTCCGGCGATGTGGAGGTTGAACCACCTGTTTCTGAACAGCCTGCTACCCCTGAGCAACCCACTAATCCTACTAATCCTGAGCAGCCTGCTGAGCCCCCTAAGACCGGTACGATGCTGCCGATCTTCATTCTGTTGGCTGGCGCGTCAGTAGCCGGCATCTGTCTTGCGCACAGGAAAAGATACAATTAATCGGTAAAACTTAAATTGGTTTACGGTATAAAGTCCCCTCATTTATAAAAATGAGGGGACTTTATAATATGATACCGTATTTAAATCTGCATTTCTATTAATAGACCTTTTCAGAACGCATGGATATCACGGTAAAGTGTTACGAGGCAATCGAAAAGACAAGCAAATAACTGAGGTGAAATCCGCGATGCGTGATAAAAATTGGAAGTGACTTATCCGAGCGCTCCGGACAAGCTTGGAAATCCTTTTTGTACTCGCCCGCCGTGATCTGTACCTAATCCGTTCTGATCAACGGCGCTAAGCTCAGACAGATAGCTGCCATCCGAGAAGCGCAGGTCAATGACAAAATACTTGGATGTGGGGTTATAATTATAAGAGGACGTAAAGAGGGCAGGATAGCTCACATAGGATAAACGAGTGTTTTTTTCTACAGAAATGTTCAGATCTCGAAAGAGCTTCCGTACATAGGTGTCATGGGTGGCAGCCTGAGCGCCGTAAACCCCCGTAGGGCAGAGTTGCCGGTAAAGCCTACTTTTATACGGACGAAAACAGGCGGCGTTATTTGAAAAATAAATGGAAATGAAAAAGCAAAGCGCTTTCTTCTAAATGGCAATATTATTGGTGGGATAACCTAACCGATGTGTCGCTGTGCCCGCCATTGATCAGGGGATAACTTGTGCTTACGTTTAAAAAGCTTATAAAAGTATGAATAATTTTGAAAGCCGCACTGTATTGCAATGGCTTCAAGCGAATCGGAAGTTACTTCTATCAAATATTCCGCTTTCTGAAGTTTTAATTCATTCATGTAGGTGATAGGGGTCATTCCGAATGCCTTTTTAAAAATATTGATGATATGATTCTTGCTGAAATGAAATTCTTCGCAAATCATTTCAAGGCTGATTGCGCGATGACATTCCTTGGCAATATAGTCCGCGATTTTATCCGCAATGGAATCTGTAGGAGTGGTTTGGTAGAGGTTTGACAACAGCTCATAAAATTTTCCCGCCTGCGTAATGTAGGGGGTATTACTGTGTGCCAATCTGTCCAGTTCCTCAATAATTGTTTTAAGTTTCGCGTATTCAAATGTACCGCTGCATGGCAATGCGGTATCGCTTTCATTCCAGTAAGCCGAAAAATGAACATATAGATATTTAGGCGCATCGCTGGGGCGCACTCCCGCCTGAACAGAATTATGACGTTGAATATGATATTCTCCGGGATGGAGTTCATATTGCTGTCCGTCCTCGGAAAAGCGCAAAACGCCGTCATAAACCAGCAATAGCACATCGTCCATGCAATAGCGAGAAATATGATGCTCGCCCTGTTTAAAAAAGCGTAGGGAGGAGTGTTTATAAACCATCGGTCTGTTCAATTCGATTCCAAGCATAGTATCACCCAGATCATTATATATAAAAATTGTGATATTGTCAATGTGCAAATGGATATTGCCTATATATTTTCATAAAATAGAGTGATATAATCAATATATAATATTGATTGGAGGATGATGTCATGAGTAAATGGAACTTCTATACTTCAAACGAACTAAAACCTAAAGGATGGCTGAAGCGTCAGCTTGAAATTCAGGCTGAAGGTCTGAGCGGAAACTTGGATAAAATATGGCCTGATATTCGCGAAAGCGCCTGGATAGGCGGCAACAGAGACGGCTGGGAGCGGGTACCTTATTGGTTGGACGGATTTATTCCTTTGGCTTATTTATTGGAAAATGAAGATATGATAGGCAGGGCTAAAAAATATATAGACGCGATTGTTTCTGCCCAACAAGCAGATGGGTGGATTTGTCCTTGCAATGAAGAAGAAAGAACCTCTTATGATACATGGGCGGTTCTTTTAATTACAAAGGTTTTAACGGTTTACTATGATTGCTCCAAGGAAGAACGAATTCCGGAAGTGATTTATCGTGTGCTGAAAAATTATTATACATTGTTTCGGACCGGTAAAATCAAGCTGTTTGATTGGGGAAAATCGCGGTGGTACGAGGGGTTTATTGCCATCAATTTCACATATCAACGATACAAGGAGGATTGGCTTTTAGATCTCGCCGCCATTTTAAAGGAGCAGGGGACGGATTACGATAAACTCATAGGGTTGTGGAAAAAACCTCTGAATTGTTGGCGGCAGGAAACGCATATCGTGAATCTGGCGATGATGCTGAAATATGAAGCAGTTAGCTGCGATTTGTTAGGGCAAGGATATACGGATGACGCGGAGCATTTATATAGTATCCTTAATAAATATAACGGAACGGCGGTGGGGCTATTTACCGGCGACGAATGTCTGTCCGGACTCAGCCCGATCCAGGGAACAGAGCTTTGCGCGGTAGTGGAGCAAATGTATTCCTACGAGCTGTTATATGCCTACACCGGGGATAAAAAATGGGCTGAGCGATTGGAGCTCCTTGGATTCAATGCGCTGCCCGCTGCCATCAGTGACGATATGTGGGTCCATCAGTATGTGCAAATGAGCAATCAGATTGCTTGTGAAAGATTTCCCGGAAGATCCTTGTTTAGAACCAACGGTTCAGACGCTCATCTATTTGGGTTGGAGCCGAATTTCGGGTGCTGCACGGCGAATTTTAATCAAGGATGGCCTAAATTCGCTTTGTCAGCTTTTATGTGTCAAGGGAGCACCGTTATTAACAGTATTCCTGTGCCTTCAGAACTGAAAACAGACGATATACATATTGTTTTGGATACCAATTACCCATTTGAAAACAGTTTTACTTATACTATAAAATGCGGAGTGGATTTTACCTTTATGATCCGTGTTCCCTCGTTTGCCAATAATCTTAAGGTAAACGGTGAACCCATAAATTGCGGTGAACTTGTGTTTGAGATCAAGGCGGGGAATTGCCGGCAGATTGCCGTTTCATTCGATACGAATCCGTATTTTGAAAAAAGACCGCATGATTTAAACACAGTGAAATGCGGTTCGCTGGTGTTTTCCGTCCCTATCCGATACGGGAAGAGAATGCACGAATATCAAAATAACGGAGTCGAGAGAAAATTCCCTTATTGTGACTATGAATACCTGCCGCTCTCGGATTGGAATTACGCCTATAGCGGCGAGGCGCTTGTTCTCGAAAAGAAAAGCTTAGGCAATATTCCTTTCTCAAGTGAAAATCCGCCTGTCGTCATGAAAGCGATGGTACAGAAAATCAATTGGGGCTTGGAAGACGGCTACGAAAAAGTTTGCGCGAAAATACCGAATTCGGCGGTCCCTCTTTCAGATTCGGAGGAAATACGTTTGTATCCCTACGGTTGCGCAAAACTCAGAATGACGGAACTTCCGTTTGTAAAATAAGGTTAAAAGACTGTATCCTGCATAAGCGAAGTACACGCGGACGCCGAGACATTCTTCCCTGTGAAGAGTGCCTCGGCGAAGTCTTTTTTGAGCAGCTGTTAATATATCTCCTTAATCAGCCGCAGAAAATGGGTTAATACTAATTAAAAAAGTTGTCTATGGCGGCTTTACGGAATTTGCCCTGAAAGACGTTTAGTCTATCCGTTTGGATTAAATCAGCGATTGTATCGTTGGAGGCAAAAGGGCTTAGAAAAGCAGCACTTGCGTTTAAAAAGCAAAAAAGCCGAGACTTTCCTCGGCTTTTTCAGGCGTTTTTTCCTTTCTGGTGGGAGCGGGTGGATTCGGACCACCGAAGCTATCGCAGCAGATTTACAGTCTGTCCCCTTTGGCCACTCGGGAACGCTCCCATATTTACGGGTCGCAAAAGTGACCCGTGGAGCTGGTGAACGGAGTCGAACCATCAACCTGCTGATTACAAATCAGCTGCTCTGCCATTGAGCCACACCAGCGTGCTTAAAGCCGCTTTGTCTGCGACGCTTATTATTATAGCAGACAGGAAGCGGTTTGTCAACACTTTTTTTAGAAAAAAACAATTTTTTTATACATTCGATTTGAAGCAAATTGGCTTGCTGCCTATCGGTTTCTGCGCGCGGATCCGCTTGAGCGTTCGCAGGAACTGAAGAGAACCAAAGTATTTACGGCGGTATTTTAATATTTGGGTGCTTAAAGCGTTTTTCAGCAATTTATAATCATTTACCAATACTTTCGATCAAGGCTGCGAAGCTGAATGGCTTCGGCAACATGTTCCGCACAGATCTCGGTACTGCCTGCCAAATCGGCGATGGTGCGGGCAACCCGGAGGATCCGGTCATGCCCTCTGGCGGAAAGCCCCATACGTTCAAACGCCGCTTTCATCAGCGAAGCGGCACTCTCATCCAGCTTGCAGAAAGTGCGAAGCTGTCCCGCGGTCATTTCGCTGTTGGAATGAATCGCGGGATAACTGTTTTTGAACCGGCAGGCGGCCGCTTGCCGGGCAGCGTTTACCCGCGCTCGAATATCGGCAGAGGACTCGGCAGGTGAGTCGGCAGATAACTCTTCATAGGTCAGCGAAGGAACTTCGATCTGTATATCGATTCGGTCCAGCAGAGGACCGCTGATTTTGGACATGTATTTACGAATGTCTTCCTTTTTACAGGTACATTTTCTGGTTGGATGACCAAAATATCCGCATTTACAGGGATTCATGGCGCAAACCAGCATAAAATGGCAAGGGAATCGAAAGCGGCCTGCGGCGCGGGTGATGGTGATCTCACCGTCTTCCAGCGGCTGGCGCAACGCTTCGGTGACTTGCTTGTTGAATTCGGGCAGCTCATCTAAAAATAACACGCCGTTGTGCGCCAAAGAAACCTCTCCGGGAATAGGAATGGCGCCGCCGCCCGCCAGGGCTGCGGCAGACATGGTGTGATGAGGCGAACGGAAGGGACGAAAAGAAATCAGCGAGCTGTTCTCCGGCAGAATACCTGCAATCGAATGAATTTTGGTGGTTTCAATGGATTCCTCAAAGGTCATTTCCGGAAGAATAGAGGGCAGCCGTTTGGCGAGCATGCTTTTGCCGGTTCCGGGCGGGCCGATCAGCAGAATGTTATGCCCGCCCGCGGCGGCAATTTCCAGTGCCCGTTTAGCACGTTCCTGCCCTTTGACCTCTGAGAAATCAGGCGGCATGTGCGTCGCCTCAGAGAAGGGCGGCAGGAAGTGTCCCTCTTCCAGTGTAGTTTCGCCGTTAAGCGCGGATACCAGCAAAGCCACATTGGGAACCGTATAAATGCGGGCATCTTTTACTACGGAAGCCTCTGCCGCGTTGGCGGAGGGAACATAAATCTCATTAATTCCGTGTTCCACAGCGGCGAGCACCATTCCCAATACGCCTCGGACGCTCCGTACTTCACCGGACAAGGACAGCTCTCCGATCAGGCATTTGCGGGAAAGATCGCCCTTAATAACGCCGGCTCCGTTCAGAATGGCGGCGAGCATAGCAAGATCAAAAGCGCTTCCGCTTTTTTTCAAATCTGCGGGAGCTAAATTAATTGTAATGGCGCTTTCCGGAAAGGTAAACCCGCTGTTTTCGCAGGCAGTCCGAATGCGCTCACGGGCTTCTTTGACCGCGTTGTCAGGCAATCCCACGATCTCGAAGGCGGGCAGCTTATCTGAAACATCGCATTCAATGGTGACAGTTAATCCGTCCACACCGAAAATTGCGGCAGAGCTAAGGGTAGAAAGCATAAGCGGTCCTTTCTGCTGCTTCGGCAGCATATACTAAAGCAGGCTGTGTAATGAGAAAAGGAGGAAAACGGGCTCGCTTCCTCCTTTTACCGGGATTAAATCAATTTTATTTGGAAATTTCCAGTGCCATATTGTACAGGCGGCGCATGTCTGCCAGCTTCGCGGCACAGAAAGCATTCATTTCGTCCTGCTGTTCTTTAGGATAACCGCTCAGAAGTTCGTCTTCATCTACCTTTTTATAGCCGGCATATTTGGATTTAAAGAGTTTATCCAGCTTCAAAGCGAAGGTGATTTCGGAAGAACAGATTTTACCCTCTCTTTGACAAACCACTAAATCGCTTTGACCGTCCAATAACAAACGAACTGCTTCGGCGCCCATCTGAGATGCGATCGTGCGATCCATCAAGCTGGGGGAGCCGCCTCTTACTACGTGAGCAAGGCGGGCAAATCGAGTTTCAATGCCGGTCGCTTCTTCAATTTTTCGCGTCAGATTTTCAGAGAAATCACTGCCAAGCCCTTCGGAAACATTTACAATGAAGTTCCGCTTGCCCTCTGCTCTGGCCTCCTCAATCCGGCTAATGACTTCTTCTTCAGTGAAGGGAAATTCCTTCAGACAAATGGCGGTAGCGCCTACCGCGATTCCTGTATTTAAAGTAATATAGCCCGCGTTACGTCCCATAACTTCCACTACATTGCAGCGCAGATGAGATTCGCAGGTGTCCCGCAGACGGTCTACCATTTCCACGACTGTGTTCATAGCGGTATCATAGCCGATGGTATAGTCGGTAGCGGTAATATCATTGTCAATGGTGCCCGGAATGCCGATACAGGGAATTCCGCGAATAGAAAGATCGGTTGCGCCGCGGAAAGTGCCATCGCCGCCGATGGCAATGATCCCGTCGATCTGATACTTTGCGCAGGTTTCCTTTGCCTTCTGCATCCCTGCTTCTTCTTTGAATTCAGGGCAGCGGGCCGTATACAAAATGGTGCCGCCGTGATTCAAAATATTGGATACATCTCGCTGACCGAGAATTTTGACATTTCCTTCGATAAGGCCTTTGTATCCTTCATAGATCCCCACTACTTCAACGCCGTGCGCGTGCGCGCTGCGGGTGACCGCTCTGATAACAGCATTCATGCCGGGGGCATCGCCGCCGGAGGTAAGAACACCGATTCTTCTGAATGTAGGCATAACAACAATCTCCTTGATTTATCGCAATTGCTTGTAAAATCGTATAACTTATACATTTTCATAGTGATACACTTATATAATAATACATTGTAGCGTAAAAATCAATAGTTTTTTTGTTTTTTTTCTTCCTTACGGAGTAATTTATTCAAACAATACAAAAAAAGGCGTAAAAAACATTTTTTTGTTAAGGGTTAAGACAAAAATAAATAAAAAATAGCTAACGATTAAAAGGGCTGCATTAATTTTCCGGACCCCTCTTGCGCTGAAAGCGGCGAAGGTGTATAATAAACTGTCCGGAGGAAACGGAGCGACTAAATGGGGTATTTAGAACTGTTTTTATTGGCGCTGGGACTGTCTATGGACGCCTTCGCGGTGGCGGTCTGTAAGGGGCTGGCCATGCAGCGGGTGAGTTTGGGAAAAGCTTGTACTGTGGCATTGTGGTTTGGTGGTTTTCAGGCGTTAATGCCGCTGCTCGGTTATTATTTAGCCTCTTTTTTTCAGGATATGATCTATTTTGCAGTTCATTGGATTGCTTTTTTCTTACTTACTTTTATTGGGATTAATATGATTCGGGAAGCGTTTTCTAAGGAAGCGGAGGAGCCGGACGATTCACTTGCTTCGGGCAAAATGCTCGTGTTGGCGCTGGCTACCAGTATTGACGCGCTGGCGGTGGGCGTGACGTTTGCCTGCCTGACCATTTATCTGCTGCCGGCAGTATCGCTGATCGGTGGAATCACCTTCCTTTGTTCGATTATTGGGGTGAAGGCGGGCAATCTCTTCGGAAACCGTTTTCAGGGGAAAGCGAAATGTGCCGGAGGCGTGATTCTTATTTCGATTGGACTAAAAATTATCATAGAGTATCTGTTTTTTGGAAACTGAGGAGGTTAAGGATGGAAAAAGCGACCGGTAGATTTGCGCCTACGCCCAGCGGGAGGATGCATTTAGGGAATCTTTATTGCGCGTTGACAGCATGGCTGTCCGCCCGATCAAAAAACGGCGCTTTTATTATACGGATAGAGGATTTGGACGCGGGAAGATGCAGCTTTGGAGAGAACCGTCAGTTAATTTTCGATGATCTCGCATGGTTAGGACTGGACTGGGATTCAGGAGAGGATCCCGCGCTTTTCCAATCTAACCGAACCGCTGTTTATGAAGAATGGCTTCATCGCCTGAGCGGTAAAGCGGAGATTTATTCCTGTTATTGTTCCCGCGCAGAGCTGCATGCTGCTTCTGCCCCTCATCTTTCCGATGGGCAGCCAATTTATGACGGCAAGTGCTATCGAGCTTATTGCGAGGGAAAAACGTATTCCGGAGGGCGCAGCCCAGCCATGCGTATTCATGTACCGGAAAAAACTATTTCATTTATTGACGGGATAGCGGGAGAATATTCTGAATATCTGCCTAAGGATTGTGGTGATTTTATTGTTCGGCGGTCAGACGGAGTATTTGCTTATCAGCTGGCGGTCGTGATTGATGATGCGCTGGCCGGTGTGACTGAGGTTGTGCGGGGAGCTGATCTTCTTTCATCTACGGCTCGTCAAATCTGGCTGTACCATTTGCTGGACTTTAAAGCGCCGGCATTTTATCATATTCCGCTGCTGACCGATCGGGCAGGCGAGCGGCTCGCCAAACGTTCAGGCGCACTGGACGTGGGCAGTCTCCGGAAAAATTATCGGGCGGAGGAGATTGTGGGGGTGCTGGCTTGGGCGGCCGGACAGATTGACCGACCGGAATCGGTCAGCGCAAGCGAATTGCTGTCTTGCTTTGATTGGTCGAAGCTGCCAAAAAAAGGGAGAAATGTGCAGCTTCCCTTGAAGACAAGCTAAATAAAAAACGCAAGATGTGTTAAAACTCTTTTACAAGGGCTTGGGCTTTTTTGTGTTTTTTTCTTTTATTTTCAAACAGACTTCATTTATTCATCACTTAAACGGAGTAAAATAAAACAATAGTTTTAAATGGCATGAAATTAAATAACATGGAAGGAATCTGTAATATGAAGTTAATTTATAGAAAAAAACGAAGTATAATTTCGATTCTATTGGCGGGGCTTTTATGCCTGTCTGCTGCTTCATGCTCGAAAAAATCCAATACCCAGGGAACGCAGACCGCTCAGAGCGAATCAACTGCTATAAACGCTAATGATCCAAACAACGGCGCTTCCGATTTGCAGAACAGCGTTTTATCGTCGGATATTTTGGTCGAATATACCAAAACCGATTTGAATGAAGCTTACGACACTGTTACCGCGGAAGCGGTATGCGGCGGGAATACGGCTCGGATCAGTGGAAGCGGTATTTCATTGGAAAATAATATACTGACTGTTTCTCAAGCGGGATGTTATCTTCTTAGCGGTTCTTTTGAAGGTCAGATATTGATTGCCGCTGCGGAAACAGATAAGGTACAGTTGGTGCTGGATGGACTGACTGTCACCTACGGCGAAGCATCCCCTATTCTGTGTGAATCTGCTGATAAGCTGGTAATCACGCTGGCAAAGGACAGCGTGAATCAGGTAAACGATACCGGCAGCGGTTATATAGAAGAAGATGAGGATAGCGGAGAGAGCGTCAATACCCGAACGGGCGGTGCCATTCATTCCAAGTGTGCGCTGACGCTCAACGGAAGCGGCAGTCTGACGGTAAATGCCGGCTATCATAACGGAATTTTTTCTAAAAAAACGCTGAAAGTGATTAGCGGAACGATTACCGTTACAGCGGTTTCAGACGGGCTGAAGGGCAAAAACGCGGTTGCCATCAAGGAAGGAATCTTAAATATTGAAGCCGGTGAAGATGGGATTCAATGCAGTGAAGAAACGGATACTGCCAAGGGGTATATCTGGATCGAAGGCGGCGTTTTGAATATTACAGCGAAAAATGATGGAATAGACGCATCTCTTTATCTCATTATTAAGGGTGGAGATGTTAATGTTACTACAACTGGGACGGAACGCAAAACCGCCGATGAAATAACTGGCACCACCGGTGGCTTCGGCGGAAAGGGACTGGGCGGCTTTGGCGGCGGTTTTGGCGGTGGCTTTACTTCTGGCGCTTCAGATGGATATGCGGTTAATTCGGAGGGGTATTATAAAATTTCTTCCAAAGGGCTGAAAGCGGGCGGCGCGCTGGAGATCAGCGGAGGAGCTGTGACTGTTACCAGTACAGGACACGCTATTCAATCGGCAGGCAGTCTGACTGTGAACGGCAGCGATACGGTTGTTTATGTGACTGCCCGCTGCGACACTTATAAAGCAAACAGTAAGGGACTGACCGCGGACGGCGATGTAACGATTGCAGACGGTACAGTGACGGTTGCTTATTCATATGAAGGCGTTGAAGCGGGAGGTGAGCTGACAATCAGCGGCGGCCGCATTCGGATAGAGCAAGCGGTGGATGACGGGCTGAATGCGGGGACTAACGGGCAAACGATTCGGATCAGCGGAGGCTACCTTTTTGTAAATGCGGAGGGTGATGGACTGGATTCAAACGGAAATATTGTGATCAGCGGCGGTACAGTGATTGTGGCTGGACCAACGTCCGGCGGGGACGGAGCGCTTGACTGCGGTGATGGAAATTATTCGATTCAGGTGACAGGCGGCTTACTGATTGCTTATGGATCGTCGGGTATGGCGGAAGCGCCCTCTGCTCAGTCGACTCAGTGTTCGATCAGTTATAATACTACCCTGAACGCAGGCAGCGTTTTTTATATTACTGATAAGAATGGCGATGCTGTAGTCGCGGTAAGGCTGCTGAAAAGCGCGCAGAACATTGTAATCAGCGATCCTGGTTTAGTTCAGGGGGAAACCTACACGCTTTTTACAGGCGGAAACGTTAATACGGAAACAGATGACGGACTTTGCACCGGGGACGTCAGCGGAGGAACTTCATTGGGGACTTTGACGCTTTCTTCAACGATTACCTCGAATGGAGGGGGAGATGGATTCGGTCCCGGTGGAAATGGCGTAAAGCCAGGTGGAATAGACGGTGGCTTTGGCGGTGGAATAGATGGTGGAATAGACGGCGGCTTTGGCGGCGGAAAAGGTCCGGGAGGACGTATGTGATAATTTGGTAGAAATTGTGAAAAGGTCCGTTTAATTCATTATAGACTGGTCAAATTCATAAATTTGTTAGCCGTTTTTTGAACTAAAAAGGCGTAAAAGAAAAGGCTGAACAGAAGGAAAATGCCAAAGGAAATTTCATCGTTTGAAGGCAAGGCGGGGTTAAGGACGTACAGCCCTTGACTCCGCTGACTTTTTCAAAGGACGGGCGAAAACTTTAGCGCGGCTTGTTGTTGACTTAAACTTTTTTACATTCCTTACGGATATTTGCCTTCTGGAGCAAGCCGATTGAATGTCGATTATAGATCGAAATCTAAATTAAAGAGAAGCGGTGAACTATTTGTATGAAAGCAGCTGAACCGGTAAATTGACTATTGATTTTCGAAGCCTTTTCTGATATAATACAGAAGTAAAATCCATTTAAAGGGGATGCTTCCATGAAACCAAAAGGATGGCTTTGGATATTTGCGCTGCTGATGATTTTGATACTGAGCTTAGCGGCTTGCTCAAAAGCGGAAAAAACGCCCGTATCCGGCGATGAGGCGAATACCGCCGGAGATCAAATATACCTGCCGGAGGAGCCGGAAAATTCTAACTCCTATTTTCCGAGTGACGGATATTATGTGCAATATCAGGTAAATTCAGCGTCTGCAGGAAGCATATCGGGACAGGTGCTGCAAAAAGCAGACCAAAAAGGCACTTCCGAGGTGACGGCAGTGCCGAATTTAGGGTACCGTTTTGTCCGTTGGAGCGACGGTAATACCAATCCGGTGCGCAGCGGGGATCAGGTCAGCGATAATACGACGATTACCGCTGTTTTTGATTATGATTTTCTGGAAATGCCGGTGCTTTCTATTGATACCGAAACCGGTGGAGATGTAACCTCCAAAACCGAATATATCGGCGCAACGCTGACTGTTCTGAATACCGAATCATCGCAGATGCTGGATCACTTTTCTATGCAGATCAGAGGGCGAGGCAACAATACATGGGGTTATGAAAAGAAATCCTATAAAATGAAACTGTCGGAAAAGCAATCGCTGCTTGGACTGGGTGAAGGCAAAGCGAAAAAGTGGGTGCTGCTTGCCAATCATTGTGATCAGTCTCTGCTGCGAAACTATGTGTCACTGCATTTGGCGGCGGCTATGCCATTCTTAAGCTGGTCGCCTGACTGTATCTCGGTAGAGGTTTATTTGAACGGGGAATACAGAGGCGTTTATTTGCTTGCGGAAGAAGTGGACGTCAATCCCCATAAGGTGGCAGTATCCGAAGAAGTGACCGGCAGTGGTGCGGACATCGGTTATCTCATTGAAATGACCGGCAATGGGAAAGACATTACTTTTGACGCGGGCAATAAGACCTATCAGATCCATAACGATCTTTCAGAAAATGATGCGGAATGGAACGAACAGTATGAATACATCAGCGGGTATGTTCAGGCTTGCTGGGATGCTCTTTCAGAGGGAAATGAAGCGGTTGTCGGAGAACTAATTGATATCGATTCTTTGGTAGACGCCTATTTGGTAGAGGAGATTGTTAAAAATCTGGATGTAGGCTGGGACTCTTTTTATTTATATAAGGATCAGGGAGGCAAGCTGATCTTTGGACCGCTTTGGGATTTTGATCTGGCATTAGGCAATGCCAATGAAGGCTGCGAACAGTATGAGTCGCTTTATGCGGCTTACAGGTCAAAAATGCAGAGTAATCCCTGGTTTTACACCGCAATGAACTGCCAATGGTTCCGTGAGCGGGTACTTGCCCGATGGGAAGAGATCGAACCTCAGCGCTCCGGTTTGTCTGATATGGTCAGGGAAAATGCTCTGACATATTATCAGAGCTATTGCCGAAACTTTGAAAAATGGCAGATTTTCGGTCAATCGCTGAACCGCGAAACCGAGCAGATCACATCGCTCTCCACCTATGAAGCGCATTATCAGTTTTTAGCAAGCTGGATCGAGCAGCGTCTTGAATGGTTGGATGCCTGCTATCATGAAGAAACCTTTTTGACCGAATGGAACGGGAAGACTCCTGTAATCAATCCGGACGGATCAGAGGAGCTGAATCAGCCTGTAGGCGAATATATGGGTAATCAGACCGCGGTCGATTTGTTCGATGGTTACAGAGCACTTACGGTTGCTCCCGACAGCATTCAGTCGACATTGAATGGCAATATGAATGAAGGCGTAGAAAACCTTTTTGACGGTGATATGAATACTAAGTACTGCACCGAAGTCGGCGGATGGTGGTGGGGACACTGGGGCGGATGGGATAATGGTAATGATGCCGGTGAAACGGTGGAGATTACCTTCTCGCTTACTGAAAGCGCCGTTTTATCCGGATATGCCTTCCGTACCGCCAATGATACTTCGATATATGAAGGTCGAAATCCGGAGAGCTGGGTTCTTTACGGCCTGTCTTCTGCCGGAGCATGGGTGCAGATCGACGCCTGCGACCGGAATACGATGGGGATGGCGGAAACCGATTACTGTTATTACGGCAGGCTGTGTGACGCTGGGGAAAGCTATACGGAGTATAAGCTTGCCATTACCCATAGCGGAACCTTGCAGCTAAGCGAAATTGCGCTTTTCGGAGATGCGCTTTCGGCTGAAACAAACTAATAGACGGACTTGAGGCTGCCGCGTTTACGCGGCAGCCTTTTCGCGTTATTTATGAACAAAAACTCAAACAAAAAATATTTAAGACTTTTCAAACAATCAAATGATTTTACTTGACAAACAAATAATTGTGTGATATAATTAGACAACACAAAATAAATTGCCGCGTCATTGGCGAAGACAGAAAGGAAATAAAATGGACGAAGTACTTAAGGTAAACGATCTGCGAAAGGTATTTCGGCTGTCTAAAAAACAGCAGCGGATCGATAAAACAACTTCAAAAGAAAAGATAGCGGTGGATGGGCTGTCTTTTTCGGTAAAAAAAGGGGAAATTTACGGATTGCTCGGTCCCAACGGCGCCGGCAAAACCACCACGCTTCGGTTGATCGCTACATTGATTTCTCCCGACTCAGGGGAAATTACCGTAAATGGCTTCAGCGTTCGGGAAGCGCCCTCGGAGGTGCGCAAATCTTTGGGCTTTCTTACCAGTGAATTAAAGCTGGAGGAATTTTTTACGCCCGGCTATCTGTTCGATTTCTTTTCAGATTTGCACGGTGTGCCGGCAGATGTAGCAAGGGAACGTAAAAAGACCTTATTTAACCGTTTTGGCATAGATTCCTTTTCAGAGGTAAAGATCGCTAACCTGTCTACCGGTATGAAGCAAAAGGTATCGCTGATTATTTCAATTGTTCACGATCCGGATATCATCATTTTTGACGAGCCGACCAATGGATTGGATGTGCTTACCGCCCGGGTAGTGACCGATTTTTTGCAGGAGCTTAAAGCGGCAGGCAAAACTATTCTGTTATCCACACATATTTTCAGCTTGGTAGAAAAATTGTGTGATCGGGTGGGAATCATCATTGACGGAAAAATGGCGGTAGACGGCAGCTTGGCAGAGGTGTGCGGTGAACAGACGCTGGAGGATGCGTTCTTTGGACTTTATCGCGAACTGAAAGGAGGCGATCTGCTGTGAAAAATATTTTGACTATTATGAAGAAGGAATTTGCCCGCTTCTTTGGCGACAAGCGTATGGTGATGACCGCGGTTTTGCCGGGGATTTTGATTTATCTGATTTATACGCTTATGGGCGGCGCGCTTGGCAGTCTTTTTGCAGAAGAAGAAGCGATTTACCGGATAGCGGCAGAGAATCTGCCTCAATCAGTTGAAGCGATTTGCGAGCAGAATGAACAGTTGAAGTTTGAATGGATCGAAGGCGGCAAAGAGGATATTTCAGAGGGCGATCTTGACCTTTATGTGGTTTTTCCCGCTGATTTTGATGAAGCTGTGTCGAAATATGTGAATTTTGAGCAGTCCGGTCCTGCGCCGCTGGTAGAGATTTTCTATGATTCTTCCGAAACCGCCTCTTATAACGCGTTTTTGAATTTTTCGGCGTTGTTGGATGGATATGAATCGGCGCTTGCAAATAAATTTGACGTCAATACCGGCGGTCAAAGCTATGATCTTGCTACCGATGAAGCTACTACAGCGCAAATTTTTTCTATGATGCTTCCCATGCTGCTGATGATATTTCTGTATAGCGGCTGTATGGCGCTGGCACCTGAGTCGATTGCGGGGGAAAAAGAACGGGGAACCATTGCTACGCTGTTGGTTACGCCCATCCGGCGCAGCGAACTGGCGATCGGAAAGATCTGCAGCCTTAGTGTACTGTCCCTTTTCAGCGGCTTCTTCAGCTTTGTGGGAACTATGCTGGCACTGCCAAAGCTGATGGGCGCGGCTGCGGAAGGCTTGGATGCCTCAGTATACGGGTTTGGCGATTATTTGCTGCTTCTGCTGGTGATCCTTTCAACAGTGCTTGTGATGGTATCGCTGATCGCGGTTCTGTCGGCACTGGCTAATTCGGTCAAGGAAGCAAGCACGCTGCTGCTGCCGCTGATGATTGTCAATATGCTGTTAGGTATTTCCGCTATGTTCTCAACCGGCGCGCCGACAGCACTCTATTGGTACTGTATTCCGCTGTATAACAGTGTGCAGTGTATGAATGGGATCTTCTCCTTTACCTATTCGCCGATCCAGATCGTTATTACAGCGTTGATCAATCTTTTGGTAAGCGGACTGCTGGCAGCGCTGCTGACTAAGCTGTTCAGCAATGAAAAGGTGATGTTCTCTAAATAATCGTTCTTGACAAATAAAGGGAATCGGTTTATAATGAAGGCATCCGGTGCAGAGGCATTCGGATGCCTTTCATCATTAAATATGCTACGGAGGAATTAATTGTGAATTACAGCATTCAGCTTTTCAGTGTAAGAGACACGACGCCTTCGAATATGGCGGGAACGCTCCGCCGCCTGTCTGAAACAGGCTACAAGGCAGTGGAATTTGCCGGTTTTTTCGGTTACGCGCCGACACAGATCAGAGCATGGCTTGATCAGTATGGGCTTACTGCCAGCGGCACTCATACCGGCTGGGAAGAAATTCGGGATCGGTTTGATGAGGTAGTGGAGGCTCACAGGATGATTGGCTGCACTGACGTGATCATTCCTTCCGCTGATTTTTCTACCGAAGAGAAACTGGCTGGGTTTGTTGACTTTGTGAACGAATATCAGCCGAAGCTTGCCAAGGAAGGGCTGCGATTGGGCTATCATAATCATGATTTTGAATTCCGGCCTACTGCCTACGGAAAAATCGTTCATGAGGAACTGCAAGCCAGAACTTCAATAGATTTTGAAATTGACACCTATTGGGCATATCATGCGGGGGTGGATCCGGTGGCGCTGATGCGGAAGCTTGCTGATCGGGTGCATGTGATTCATATCAAAGACGGATTGGCGGA
>CAZMTU010000016.1:0-27438 GCA_964569225.1 uncultured Lachnospiraceae bacterium
TAATCTCGTTACTTTTATTTTTGCTTTTTTAGTCTCATATCATTGACAAAACTACCCAAATACCATCGTGCGTCATTCAAATTAACCGCAATTACGCTTCCGGTTTAAATGATTTTTCTCTAAAACAGCGCGCCGCATCGATTCGCCCTGAGCAAACCTTAATGAAACTCAAAAAGCAGACCTCATTTATGAAGTCTGCTTTTTATATCTCGCGTTTTTGCTTTACAGCTTAATCCACGTCAGTGACATCGGGTTCAGCATCGGTAACAGGCGCTGTTGTAACTGCTTCATCAGCAGTGGTAACAGGTACTGTAGTAGTCACCTCACTGGTTACAGTAGTATTCTGTGCTTCTGACAGATACGCGTCAATATCGCCATAATTTGCCTTTGCCTTGTCGGGCTGCACAATGTACATTACCAACACCAATGCAACAAATACAATCGCAACCACCAGCGTCAGCTTATTCAGCTTGCGATCCATTTCCTTACCCTTAGATTTACCGAAAAAAGATTCCGCACCGCCTGAAATAACGCCAGACTGACGAGCGTTTCTACTGCTTTGAAGCAGCACGACTGCGGTAATCGCAATCGCTCCTAAAATCAGCAGGATGCCAATAATAATGCCTAATACTTCCATGTTCTTTCCTCCGTGAATGTTTACCGGTACAGGCGCAAACTGGCACCCACAGCTCCGGCTGCTGCAATCAAATCAATAGGGCGGAATCAATTCCGGCAATGCCGAAACATTCCGCAATCTGTCGCTCGTTCGGAAATCCGCTCCTGTGAACAGAAACAGCCTTTGACGGCTTGTTCGAAGCGATCTAAGTATAAAGATTCGACCTTGCTTTCTCCTTCGAACCAATTAAAGCAAAGTCCGCACTATCTCCGCAAAGCGGCTGCCCGGTCTACGGGCTGGTGGGCCATCAGGGATTCGAACCCCGGACCAACCGGTTATGAGCCGGTAGCTCTGACCAACTGAGCTAATGGCCCCAAAATATTCAAGGCAAGAGATAGTATAGCATATTCTCCCTTCTTTGTCAAGTCGAATTTCTCAAATTTTATTGACAAAAGGGGAAAAAAATATTATGATAGAAGTAAATCATGGGGATTTTCCTCACTTTTCTGATTTGGAGGTAATTATGAACGAAACCTATTCGGTCAGCCTTACATCAATCATACAGGAGCAGGGGCTGGAGGTACTCTATATGCCGCCTGACGCAGACATTCAGGTAACCTGCAAGGATGTAAACCGCCCCGGACTTCCGCTGGCAGGCTTTTTTGACCATTTTGAACCACAGCGAATCGAGATCATCGGCAACGTGGAACGGCTTTACCTTGAAAGCCTTTCGCCGGAAGAGCGTATCATGCGTATGCACGATTTTTATGCCCAAAAGCCGGTAGCAGTGGTCTTTACCCGCGGTCATCGCTGCTCTGATGAAAGCTTGCAGTTCGCCCGGCAGTACAATATCCCACTGCTGCTTTCCAACCGTTCAACTTCCGAATTTATGTCCGCGCTTATCGCTTCTCTCAGCGTTTCATTGGCGCCCCGAATCACCCGCCACGGTGTGTTTGTGGAAATTTACGGCGAGGGGGTGCTGATTCTCGGAGACAGCGGAATCGGCAAAAGTGAAACCGCTATTGAGCTGGTCAAGCGGGGGCACAGGCTTATCGCGGACGATGCCGTGGAAATCAAAAAAGTATCGGCTATCACGCTGGTAGGTACCGCACCCGAAATTATCCGTCACTATATTGAGCTTCGCGGCATCGGAATCGTGGATGTCCGCCGGATTTTTGGTATGGGATCCATTAAAAACAGTGAAAAAATCGATCTGGTTGTAGAGCTGGAGCCATGGAGCGCCGGCAAGGATTACGATCGGTTCGGTTTGGAATCGGAAACCATTGATATTATGGGAATCGCCATTGACAAACACACTATTCCGGTTAAGCCCGGACGAAATTTAGCCGTAATACTAGAAATCGCCGCTATGAATCACAGACAGAAAAAAATGGGCTATAATACAGCGGAAGAATTCAATAAACGGCTAATGGAATCTTACAGTATGTAAACGAGGCGGCTATGCAATATAAACCACATAAGAAGTATCGGCATACACTGATAATCGGAGGCGTTCTGCTGGCGATCGCGCTCTGCTTTCTGGTTTTTGCCAACATGGGCTGGGGGTACCTTTGGCTCAATCAACTGGGCACCATTCTCTTTCTCACCTTTCTGATTTTCCTTTCCATTCGCTATATTCTTTACGATTATGTTTACCTGATTCCGGACTCAGGAATGACGCTGGAGGTTAAACGCATTTCCGGCGCACTGCCTAAAACCATCGCTTCTGTTCAAATCTGCGCCGGTGATAATCTTTTGCCCTATACCAAGGACCTAAAAAAGAAACAGGAGCTAACGCACATTGAAAACTGCTGCGTCAGCCTGTTTCCGGAAGAAAGCTATCTGTATATCTGCCGCATAGACGGTAAAAAAATCGGGCTGCGGTTGGAATGCCAATCCGATCTTGTGGATCTGCTGGAAAAAGCCATCCGGAACGCGCCGTCCAATCCGGATGAGCCCTCTTAAATAAGGAGAAGGTTCATGACCGTGCTGCTGTTAAAGCTTTGCAAAATCCCCAAACGGCCGCAGAACGCCGCTTATACAACAGAGGAGCGCGCCCGTTTGGGCGCCGTCGCCGGAGGAGCCGGTATCTGCACCAATCTGCTGCTGGCGATTGCCAAGTTTATAGCCGGCGGTATCACCGGCAGCGTGTCGGTCACTGCTGACGCCGCCAACAATCTGTCTGACGCAGGCAGCTCTCTGCTGACGCTTGTCGGCTTTCACTTATCGGGCAAGCCTGCAGATAAACACCATCCCTTCGGTCATGCTCGTTATGAATATCTGACCGGACTTGCCATATCAATCCTGATTATATTACTGGGCCTGTCCTTTTTAAAGGAATCGATTCTGAATATTATTCATCAAAATCAATCGGTTTTCAGTTGGATTTCCCTTGCCATATTGGGAGTATCCATTGCCGTTAAACTCTGGCAGTGCTTCTTCTACCGGAAGCTTGCGCGCCTCATTGATTCTGAATCGCTGACTGCCTCCGCCTCCGACAGTTTGAACGATGTTATCATGACCTCGGTAGTATTGCTGGGCGGAGCGGTCCGCCGCTTTTCGGGATGGGAGATTGACGGCTGGATTGGTTGCGGCGTTGCGGTTTTCATTCTGATCTCAGGGATTCGACTGGTACTGGAAACCGCTGATCCGCTGCTCGGAACCGCGCCGGATCCCAAGCTGGTTCATCAAGTACAGGAAGAGGTGCTGTCCTATCCCGGTATTTTAGGCGTCCACGATCTGATGATCCATAGCTATGGCGCCGGAAAGCTGTTTGCCAGTCTGCATGCCGAAGTAAACGCCAAAGCCGATCTGATAGAAAGTCACGATCTCATTGATAATATTGAAGAAAATGCAGGGAAAAAGTTGGGGTTACAGTTAGTAATTCACCTTGATCCGGTGACGCTGAACGACCCTCAGACCGATGAGCTGCACAAAGCGGTGGGCGAGCTGATTCACGGCATCTCCCCAAAGCTTACTTATCACGATTTTCGGGTGGTGTTTGGCTCCACCCACAACAAGGTGATCTTCGATCTGGTGGTGCCCACCGAGTTTGCCCTCCCCGACGATGAGCTGGTCGCCCTGCTCACCCGTGAGATCAAGGAGGTCTTCCCCACCGCCGTCCCGAAAATCAAAATCGACAGAGATTATGCCAATTTCTTGAGGGAATAATGCTTACAGAATTCTCCCAGAGATCGACACCCCAAGCGCCAATAATAGCATAAAATAATTGTTAGGAGAAAATCACTTAACTGAAATTATTTTACTGGGCACATTTTATTTTGAAGGACGTTCCGATATTTTTCCTGACTCTTCACAAGCGGAACTGGATACTTTCACCGACAAGCTTGCCCTACTGAAACCCACCAAAATCGCCGTAGAGATGCCGAAAAAAAGACAAGAAACGCTAAATTCCCTTTATGATACCTTTGACCCAGCTACAGTAGGCGAGGAAAAAGCATACTTCAAAACTGAGGTGGACAGCTTTTTTTCAAGCAACGAGGTCGTTCAGGTAGCTTGTCGTTTAGGCAAAAAGCTGAACCATACCAAGCTGTTTGCCGTAGACGAACCTGTTGAACTTTCCGATGAACTGGCTAATCTTGTTTTCCCTCATATCCCTATGGGTGAACTCTTTCGCAGAATAGACCTTTTGACAGAAAAAGCGAAGGGCTTGCAGGATCTCTACCGAATCCACAACAGCGACGAATACATGGCACAAGATGGTGAAATATACATCGCCGCAAATAAAGTGAATTTGGGAAATTACGAAGGCTGTCAATTCATGCCGCAATGGTATGAACGAAATTTAAAGATATTTTCCAATTTGCAGAATATCTGCGAGGACGGGGACAGAGTACTGCTTCTGATCGGCAGTTCACATTTGAGAATCCTCAAGGATTTGGTAAACGCAAGTCAGGAAATGAAACTGCTTTCGGCGTTTTGATCGATCAAAGCAGAAAGAACCATCCGTAGGGCTCGACCTGATCCCTACGGATGGTTTGGTTTTCAAATCATTTCACGAAATTCCGCCGTTTTGGGACAATCGCTCCAATGTCTGCATTCAATATGCATTTCCCATCTAACAAGCATTTGACGAACTTTTTAAAATCTTAGAAGGGTGCTTAGGGGAGCTTTTTTCAAAAGGTTCTCCTAAGCGCCGCCCCCTATTTCTGCATCTCATCCAGCGTCAGCTCAAATGCGGGCAAAAATTCCTTCATAAATATGTCCAGTTCAGGCAGTTCCATCTTCTCCAGTGCGGAAAGGGTGGTTTTTTTAGCGTCGGCAAACTCGGGATTGCCGCATTTGACCTCCTCCACACATTTGATGTAGGCCGCCAGCTTGTCCGCCGCCTTCACCATCCTCAGCGTGTCGGCATCCCACTGCTCCCGCACAGGCGCTTCAAAATCAGTGCGGTAGGCTTCAGGCAGGTGGGAAAGCAGTCGTTCGGCGGCTTCCTGCTCAATCAGTCGATAACTATCCCGCAGAGCAGGCGAATTATATTTCACCGGCGTGGGCATATCGCCGGTATATACCTCCGCGGCGTCATGATAGAGCGCCGCCAGTGTTACCTTGCCGGTATCATAGCTTTTTCCCAATACGCGGTTTCCGATAAGCGCCAGCGCATGGGCCAGCATGGCTGTCTGCGCCGAATGCTCCGCTAAATTCTCGTCAGATACATTGCGCATAAGCCCCCATCGTTTAATATATTTCTGCCTGAAAATCAGGGCGAAAAAGCTGTTCTGCATTTTCATGATCCTCACTTTTTGTGCGATATGCTTATTGTAGCATTTTCCCCTTCGCATGTCAAGATAAACCACTGTTTTAATGTGATTTTTCCGATACCTGCTCGCCAATCCTTGACAAAGCCTTTGCGTTATGTTACAATAAATACAAAAAAATGCGCGGACAAAAACGGCATTATGCCGGAATTTATTTTAACAGTAAGTTTTCAAGTATTTTTCGATGACGCAAAAAAACATCAAATAGTCCGCTCGCTCCCTGAAAGGCTCGGTCAACCTATGAAAGTAGAACTGCTCACCTATACCCCTGATGCGGATAAGCTGGTAGCGGCTGCCGCTAAGCTCTGCTATGCGAAAAGCGATGTAGATACGCTGATGGATAAACTAACTCCTGACAAGGTGGCTTCCTTTTTGAAGCTGCTGGGCGATCTCGGTCATGAATCACCGGTAGAACACGCCAGCTTTACCTTCGCGGTAGAGGGCGTTTCCCGCACGCTGCTGGCGCAACTGACCCGCCACCGAATCGCTTCCTTCTCAGTGCAAAGTCAGCGCTATGTGGAAAAATCCGGTTTTGATTATATCATACCGCCTGAAATTGCCGCTATTCCCGAAGCAAAGGCACTTTTCGAAGAAGAAATGCGACATGACGCTGAGTTGTATGATAAGCTCCGCGCCATCTTAATAGAAAAGCACAAACAAAATTTTATAAACGAGGGCAAGCGCGAAGCGGAGGCGGAGAAACTCGCCGGAAAGCTCGCTAACGAGGACGCCCGCTTTATACTGCCCAATGCCTGCGACACCCGCATTATCCTTACCATGAACGCCCGCTCTCTGCGCCACTTCTTTAATTTGCGCTGCTGCAACCGCGCTCAGTGGGAAATCCGGGAACTGGCGACCGAAATGCTGAAGCAGGTGAAAAAAGTATCCCCGCTGCTTTTTGAAGGCGCCGGTCCCTCCTGTCTTTGCGGTCCCTGCCCTGAGGGCAATATGTGCTGCGGAAAAACCGGTGAAGTAAGAAAAAAATTTAAAGAAATTTGATTTTTGTACATGATTAATTTTTCCGCAAGCAAAAATTTTACTGATGAATGAACGGGCAGCGCCCTAAAGGAGATCTACATATGAAAAAAATTATTGCACTGATGCTGGTACTGCTGTCGGTAATTCCCACCGCGGCCGGATGCAAAGACAACAGTCAGTCCGCCGATACCACCGCCGCTTCTACTGAACCGGAAATCACGCTCTCGCCGGAGGAACAGGCACTTGCCGATGCGCAAACACAAATTGACGCACTTTCCGGCGCGCTCACCTCTGCCGAAGCTGTCACACAAATGCGCCAGCTTGTTTGGGACGAATATGTTGCCAATATTAAGGTGAATCAACCCGATCGGGCGTCGGAAATCAAAAAAGGTAAGACCACTAAAATTAAAATAGGCGGCACTACCATGAAAGTCATGACCAAGGTGGTCGGTAAAGCCCCCGAAAACGGCTATCCGCTCTTTTTGGTTTATCATGGCGGCGGCTATGATCCTACCGGTCAGACCAACGAATCTCAGTGGTCGGGCATGGCGGAACGCTATACCTCCACCAATGTACCCGGCATTTACTGTTCCATCCGCTCGGTCAGCGATAATGAATCCAGCGGACAGATCTTCTCCACCGCTGTTTCATGGAAATTTTATGACCGGATTATTGAGGACGCCATTATTTTCATGAATGCCAATCCCAACCAGGTGTATATTGTAGGTTACTCCGCAGGCGGCAACGGCGTTTACCAGATCGCGCCCCGTATTACTGACCGTCTGGCCAGCGCTACTATGACCGCAGGTCATCCGGAAGGTATTGACCTTACCAATCTGTACAATCTTCCCTTCTTCCTGCAGGTGGGCGAGTTGGACAGCGCTTACAGCCGAAACACAGTCACAGTTGAATACAGTCAAAAGCTGGACGATTTAGCGCAAAAATACGGCGAAGGCTATGAACACTACTGCTATGTCCATACTGGCAAAGAACATGGGGTGGTGGGCGATAACGCGACCAGTCCCCAAACAGTTATCAAAGACATTGCCGCATGGCTGGAAGCACAGAAAAACGGGACCGCTTATACCGGCGGAAACATTGCGGTTGTAACCAACGCGGCTGACCGAATGACCGAATATACCCGTAATCCCTTACCGACCCGCGTCATTTGGAATGCGGCCACAACGGTTGATTCTAATGCGCAGCGGGGAATTACATCCTTTTATTGGCTGTCTACCGAAGCAAGAAGCGGCACCATTGACGCTCGTTTTGACAAGGAAACTAACACCATTACTATTGCTTCCTGCTCTATCAAGCGGGCTAATATCACCATTTATCTAAATGAGGAAATGGTTGATCTGTTCAGTCCTGTAACAATCGTTCTGCCTGACGGCAGTGAAAAAACCTTTACACCTGAGATTTCATTGGAGCTGCTTCGCACCACTACTGCTGAGCGAGGCGACCCCAATTACCAGTTCTGCGCTTCCTATACCTTCAAAATAAGCTGATCCGAGTCATGCGGGCGGTTCTGCACAGAACCGCCCGCATATCCCACAAGACCAATATCGGAGGTAGAAACGATGAACGATCTGCTATACGGGCTTAATGATGCACAGCGGGAGGCTGTTACCTCTACGGAAGGCTTTATTCGGGTGATTGCCGGAGCCGGCTCCGGCAAAACCCGCGCCCTCTCCCGGCGCTTTGCCTATCTGGTAAATGAGGTAGGCATTCTGCCGGGCAATATCCTCTGTGTCACTTTTACCAACAAATCGGCTAATGAAATGCGTCAACGCATTCATGCTCTGACCGGCGATCACGACACCGGCTATATCTGCACCTTCCACAGCTTCTGCGTATCGGTCTTGCAGGAGGATAGTCACGCCGTAGGATACCCCAAGCGTTTTCTGGTACTGGATAACAGCGATATTGACGCGATGCTGAGAATTATTTATGAGGAACGGGGCCTGACACTTCGCCATATGACCTTTAGCAAAGCACGGGATATGATTGAAATCCGAAAATGCCAGGACGAACCTGACTATTATCAGGATATGATCACCCTGTCGCTGGACGTTCTGCATCAAAAATATTTGGACGCCACCGAGCCAAAGGATATTATTTTCTACGGTTATTTATATCAGGAAAAAAAGTGCTTCGGTTTAGACTACAACGATCTGATTAAATTTACCCTGTACATTTTTGAACAGGATAATTTTATCCGCCTGAAGTGGCAAAAACGACTGGAATACATTATGATCGATGAATTTCAGGATATTGATAAACTTCAATATCAGTTGATGACTGTCCTCTGCGCTTTTCATCAAAATCTGTTCATTGTCGGCGATCCGGATCAGACCATCTACACATGGCGGGGCGCCAACGTTCGCTTTCTGCTTGATTTTGATAAAGCGTTTCCTCATGTCAGGACGATCATGATGATGCAGAATTACCGTTCAACGCCGCAGATTTTAGCGGTTGCCAACTGTTTGATCGATAAAAACAAACACCGCATAAAAAAAGCGCTGATTCCCACCTACCCGGACGGTCTGCCCGTTCTATGCCATCATGCGCCGACGCAGGAGGCGGAAGCGGAATGGATGGCGTCGCAGATCAAGGCACTGACCGAACAAGCCGTCCCCTATCGTGAAATGACCCTTCTCTATCGGGCGCATTACGTTACCCGAACCGTGGAAGAGATATTCCTGCGGGAAGAAATTCCCTATACCATCTACAGCGGCGTTCAGTTTTTTGAACGCGCGGAAATCAAGGACGCGCTCTCCTATCTGCGAATGATTGCCTACAAGGACGATCTTTCCTTCCAACGTATTGCCAACCTGCCCAAACGGAATTTAGGCGAACGGCGCATGAAATTTTTACAGACATACGCCGATGAACACCAGTGCTCCCTTTATGAGGCACTGCGGAACAGCGTGGATGACGAACTTTTCAAAACCACTAAAGCAGCGCGGTTTATCTCCCTTATTGAAGCCTTCTCCCAAAGCTATGAGAAACTGCCGATTTCCGATTTGCTGTCGGCGATACTGGACAAAAGCGGTTACGAAAAGATGCTCCGCACTGAAGGAAGCGGAGAACGATTAGATAACCTTGCCGAGTTGAAGCAGGCAATATATGAATATGAGATTTCCTGCGGCGAAGAGTGTACGCTGGAGCATTATCTTGCGCATGTGTCGCTTTTGACAGGAAGTGATGCCGAAAGCAAGCGAAACGCTTTAAAAATGATGACCGTTCACTCCGCCAAAGGACTGGAATTCCCCTATGTATTTCTCTGCGGACTGAACGAAGGCATTTTCCCCTCTAAAAAAGCGAACACCGTTCAGGAAATGGAGGAAGAAAGACGCCTTGCCTTTGTCGCCATAACAAGAGCGCAAAAAGCACTCTTTCTTTCTGAAGCTGAAGGAAGAAATTTCGACGGATCTCCCCGCTACCCCTCCCGATTTATATTAGATATTGATAAAACGCTGCTGACTTATACAGAGGAGCCAAGGGAAGGACTGATCGCAGACGCTCGAACCCATATTGCCCGCAACGAAGACGGGCTTGCAGAGGATTCGGAAAAACTGAATTACACAATCGGACAGCGTGTGCGCCACTTAGTTTTCGGAGAAGGAACTGTATTAGATATCGACCGCTCCAAGGCGGCGCTTCTGATCAAATTCGACCGGATGGATACGCCAAGAACGATCTCCTTCCGAATTAAGCTGGACGTCTGCTGAATCTCCTCCCTCCCATCCCTATCCTCATCCTCATCCTCATCCTCACTGAAGCAGCCGTTTTTACCTAAAATCATATCATCTGTCCTACCGTCTATAAAACAAAGCCGGCGCCGCGGAAAAATAGTTTCCGCGGCGCCGGCTTTGTTTGGATTTTACAAAATTTAGATACTCGGCAATGTTACCGACATTTTGCCGAAATCGCTTACCGTCATCGTCAGATTGCCCGATACTGACAGACTGCCCTCTGACATAGAAACATTCGCTTTAAAAGTGTAGCTGTCTTCGCCTATTTCAATGATCGCTTTGGAAAAGATCATTCCATCTGCTTCGATTTCCACACCGTCTCTCATGGTATATTGATTGGTGTCTTCATCAAATTCGTTATAGTGCTCGGCATTAAACACCTCTTCCAATTCTTCAAAAACGCCCGTTTGATCTTCGCTCAGCGTTTTGGTCCAGCTTCTGTTGGACTGCTTGGTATACTCATAAATTTTACCGTCGTCTACCTCCATATAAACTTCTTCCGTAGAGGTTTGTCCCATTAAGGTTGTAGTGGTAACCGCTCTGCATTTAGCACCATCCGATTCTACAACTGTTTCAACAATCATAAATCCGGAAAATTCAATTTTGAGAACTGCCTTCGCGTTATCTGAGCTGAATTTTTCAAAAACATCTTTAGGCGCCAGTTGTTTAGAGCAGGAGCTGAATCCGATGATAAATACCGCCGCTATGCAAAGCAGCGCAACAGACCTTACCAGCTTTTTCATACTATGCTTCCTTTCTATTGTACAAGATTATCTATAATTATATCGTTTTGTTCATAATTTGTCAAGGCTGTGAAGAACATAAACAAACTCGTTTTAGAAAATTATACAAAATGCCCCTCTATTAATGAGCAAAAAGCCGTATTCGTCTACCTACACCTGCCGAGCCGTCAATGAAATAATCTTCCTCAGATCATCAGGCTGTACCGGCACATCGTATGCCGCCTTATTGCGGCGGATTTCCCCGCATTTTCTGCATCGGTGAATAATAATATATCCTTTTTTGGGATCAGGCTGCGCCGCGATCGGTTCCAGTTCTCCGCCGCAGAGATTTTGCCGGTCGCCAGGTAAAACATCCACATGAAGCGACCACAGGCAAAAGGGACAGTGATTGCGGGAAGTTTTTTGCAGCGGCAGCACCTTCATGCCGCAGTGTACACAAATAAATCCGCTGTCATTTTTTGAAAATCGTTTGGTTTCCATTACATTAAACCTCTGAAATTGCTGTTTTTTAATAAAATGAAAATTTTGCCTTGCATGCCACGTCAAAAGCGGCAAACAATAAGTGCGGAAAGTCAAAAGAAAGGAAGTTGAAAAATGATTCATTCTCAAAATAAATGGCTTTTCATCAGCAAAAGAACAATTTGCTTTTTAGCGGCAATGACTTTGCTGATGTTTTATTTGATGCAATTCCCTCTCTATGCGGCAACGCCTGCCGGCCGGACAATTGACCGTGTCGCAGGCGATGTGGAAAGAGGCATTGGAGATATTGAAAGAGGCGTAGGCGATGTACTTGATCCCGGCCGCGACGGTCTTCTTCCGGACGGTTCGCTGAATAACGGACTTAATCAGGACGGAGATCAGTGGAGAACCAGAAATACAACACCCGATGTTACCGGAAATAATTCCGATCATGCAAACACCGGCGACGGTATTTTAGACGACATGATGCCTGATAACGGTACAAGCCATCCCTCCGCGGACAATCCCAATGGCACTATCGGCGATACCACCGATGACAACCTTAACAACGATGAAACCACTCCCAATGAAACATCCGACAATACCAATGACAACGTAACAGACGAGCCTTCTACTACCGATCAGGCTGACGATAACGAAAAAGACGAAGACAACGGCGGTTTCCGGTATACCGGTCTTATCATTGCAATTATCATTGCGGTCGCAGTTATTCTGCTGATTTGCTTGCTGGTTCCCCGTAAGAAAAACAAATAACATGGAGCTGTCCGGGAATACCCGGGCAGCTTTTTAAATACTTCCGTGACTGATTAAAATAGCTTTCCCTTTTATTTCTATTAGCCCAAATGTAGCTTTACAGCCGCCGCCAAGCGAACCGGGATTCAGCAGATAGTACGGATGCGGATCATCACCGTAATACTCCAGCAACGGCACGTGCGTATGCCCGAAAAGAATGACGTCCGCGTGTGCTTCCCGTCCTCTCATACGCACGCCTGTCGTAGAAAATTTCACCTGACAGGTATGACCGTGCGTCATAAAAAATTGAAACTCACCGAAGCTGACCAACCGTTCAAGGGGCAGCTCGCAGCCAAGATCGCAATTGCCTTTGACCGCACAATGCGGCAATCCCATGGACTGACAAAGCTGCTCAAATTCAGCTGCTCCGTCACCCAAATGAAGATAACAGTCCGCATCCGGATGCATGGCGATTACCTCGCGCATTCCGTAAGATACGCCGTGCGTATCGGAAAAAACGATCAATTTAAATGTGTTAGAAGCTTTCATTTTGCCACTTTCTGTATTATTCTCTCACCGACTTCCTTTTGGCGCATAAATTAACAGTAACACCGCCAGAAATGAGGTAATATCTATGCAACTGGATTCCAATAAATTAAAAGCGCTTGCCGAAGTAGAGGACAGCCGTTTTTCGGCTATGCTCTATGCCGCGGCAATTACCGTGGGACTTACACCTGATCAGGCAAAGGCAGCGGCAGCCAACGCGCCCGCTTTTAAACAAATGTTGAAAAACGCTTCCAAAGAAGATCTTGCCCTGCTTCAAAGCAAGCTGCAAGGCTCCCCCTCCGATTTGCTCCGCCAGCTTGGAGGTACCAAGCATGACTGAAGGTTCACTTCCACTGGGCAATCTGCTGGGAAGCCTAATGGAAAATCCGGAAATGCTGCAAAAAGCCATGAACATTGCCAGCACGCTGGCGTCTTCAGGTATTTTAAACAATCTGATGAACAGCACACCGACAGGCAGTCAAAACGGCCCCCCCGCGTCGGCGGCACCTTCGCCGCCGGCGAGCAGCGCCGACAGCTCCTTTGCGCCATCCGCAGATCCGTCGGGATTTAACGAACTGCTTTCAGGACTGTTAGGATCTGCCCCTAAGAGCAGTGAAACGGCTTCCGGCGGCGTTTCTGCCCAATCTCAGACGGCACAGTCGGACGCGTCCTCTCAGGCGGTGGGAGGCGCCCCCGGCGATCCGCCCCGTTCCGAAAATGCTTCCGCCTCCTATGGGGGCGGTTCCCGCGGAAATCCCGCCCACGACGGCGGTCATCATAAAAACGGACCGCATATAGGTCATACCGATCGGATCCGACTGCTTCAATCCCTGCGGCCCTTCCTGCCCGAAGAAAAACGGGATAAGATAGACTTTCTCATTAAACTGTTGGGTCTGTTGGAAGCTGCCGAAGGCATGGGACTCGGCAAACTTTTTTGAATGCGGAGGGATGAAACATGTACAGCCGAAAATACATTCGCCCCACCTTGCCGGAACGCGCCGCGCCGGCAGATGGTATCCCCACTCCTCCGCCAGACTACGCAGGCATCGCCTTTCGCCCCACGGACGAACGTACCGTTCAGGATTATCCCGAAACCGCCATTCCAGCCGCTTCTTCTGAAAGCAGAATAGGTCAAAACGATCTGAACCCCACCATTCAGATGTCGCATTTTGTTGACCGTGCAAACACACAGCCGTCTATATCGGATGCCGATAAAGAAATCGGTGTCCAATCGACCGAAGCGGATGAAGAAGCAATTACTGAAATTGAACCGGACGCCGGGCTTATTTCCGCCATGGACTATCTGCCGGAAGAAATCGAAGAGCGCCATACCGACGCTGTCAGCCCGTCTTATGAAAAAGCTGATCCTGTAACACTTGTACAGCCGGACGAAAATGCGCTCCAAAGTCAACCCACTTTGATTAACAAAACCGTTTCTCCCGCTGCTTTGCCCAATGAAGCCCCCTCGAATGAAGCCGCTTCCATAACCGCTCCGCAGCAGCCGGACAGCACCGCTTCAGAATCCTCCTCATCGCTCGCATGGCTGCGCGCGCTTAAAATGGAGGATATGCTGCTGCTTTGGCTTCTCCTCTTATTGCTAAGCGGCGAATCACAGGATGAAATTGATCTTTTGTTAGGATTACTGATTTTTGCGGGACATTAACCGATCCCCCAGCAGCAGCTTGAGCATATCAAGCAGCGGGCGGCAGTTAATTGCTGCCACCAAAATAAAGAGAAGCCCCTCTACAATTATCCAGCCGGAAAACTCCGCCATCACAACAATAATCTGTGCCACAAGCAGCGCTGTATTCAAAGTAATTTTGCCCAGATGCAGATTGAATGGCAGGATTTTTCCGGCGCTCGCCGCCCGCATCAAAAAGGAAACCACGAAGCTGGCAAGCGTGGCGATCGCGGCGCCCAGCGCCCCCAGCATAGTGGGAATCAGCAGCAAATTCAAGGTCAAATTCACCGCCGCGCCTGCCAGCGAGGTCAAAAAGGAATACATAGACTTTTTTTCTACCACATAAAGACTGCCCAAAAAGGAAACCAGATTGAAATAGACCATCGCCAGTGTCAGAATCGGAATATAGATCCAAGCGTCGTGAAAGGAAGCGTCAAACATAAGGTAGGTAATTACTTTGGTAAAGGCGATAATTCCCCCGCCCAATATAAAAATAACCGCCGAAAAAGCCTCCATCACCTTTTCATAAAAGTGAGCGCTGTCCTTAGCGTCTTTCTCATCTACAGCGCTGTTTCGCCACGCGTTGATAAAAATACCTGAAAGCACCATCAGCAGCGTAGGAATTTTATAGGATGCCGAATACAGTCCGTTCACATCGTCACCTAAAAATCCCGTCACCATATAGCGGTCAGACACATTTGTTACCCACCAGAAAATGGATGCCGGAATCATTGGAATGCTGTATTTCAGCATATCCTTCAGCGTTTCTTTGCGAACCGCCCGAATATCCAGTTCCTTCCAAAGATTGCCGGTCACGACCATAAAAATCATTGACAAAAAATCCGCTACAGCCACCGACAAAACATAGCCTACATAAGACATATGCAGCGGCAGCAGGAAAATAATGTTGCACAGAATCGTCAGTGCGGTGTTGAGCAACCCCTGCAGAGCGTACAAACGAAACATTCCCTTGGCGCGCAGGTATTGAGAGCATATGGTATGAAGTACAGAGCAAATGACATAGACCACCACCAGCCATTCCCTTCCCTGCATATAGGGGACGGCGCACAAAACAGGAATAACAATTGCAAACAGTACAGCGCCAAGCACAAATGCCACAAAGCCTGAGGTAAACACATCTTTTCGGTTATACTGCTTGTCCATTCCAAAGCGAAAAACCGCATCGCCAATGCCCAGTGAAATAAGCGGAATCAACAAAGTGGCTGTTTCTGTAATATTGGACGCGATAGAATAATCGCCGGTAGTCATAACCGCCGTATAAAGTCTTACCAGCAAATAAACGAGAATTTTCGAGCCAAGCTGCCCCATGCCGATAATCGCCGTATTGCCGACTAATTTTTTATATCGCTTGCTTGATTCTGCCATATTTTCCTTCCTTTCCACTGTAATTATTAGTGTACCACATTTTGGATGAGATTACAAGTAGTCAAATCTAAAAAAATAAAATTTCAAATTTTACATTTTTATTTCTCCTGCATACAGTCTATGGGATATTTTCTCAGGTCAAAACGCGCTCGCTGCAACTTCAATACGCGAATTGCGCAGAATATCAATCGGCAAGCACAAGTCTGAATTCTTTGCATATAGTGTAATTGGACGGAATTTACAGTTCCGCCCTTGAAATCACCGTATCTGTGAAAACAAAAAAAAGGAAAAACAAATGAAAGGAAAACAAATGAAAAACAAAAATTTCTCCAGTTGGTTTGCCGTATTTGTAGCACTGATCATCGGAATCACAGTATATGCGCTGCTTGCCAGCGGTTTGTTTACCGCCATAGCTGCTGCACCGTTTTTTATCTCGGTCTTTGCAGCCGGATTGCTCACGCTTCTTAGACTCTTCCAAAGCGGATCAATATTCGCGCCTTCCCCCACGTGCAACCGCTGCGCCGTGCTTCGGCTTACCGGCAGCATCGCTACCATCGCGCTACTGATACCGGGACTGCTGCTGCCTGCGGCTTTTACAGTCGCGAGCAATGTGCTGATCGCATCGGATGTGTTCTTTCTCGTCATACTGCTGGGAGGCTACGTTTGCCAGTATGTATGCCAATATCAAAGCAGCCGCTCCGGCTGCAGCTGTCAAAGATAATCATAAACCGACCCATTAAGGCATAGCTTAGAAAACGCTTGGACTAAGGGAGCTTTTAAAAGCTCCCTTAGTCCAACAGCTGCTTAATACTCATTTAAACCAAGCCCATATAGATTCTTTGTCATCAGCCTATCAATTTAACTAAAACAGGAATTTCTAATGCCGTTTAAAATAAAGTCCCATTTTTGTGGTATTTTTCTCGTATTTAATTTTAAAAATTATGAGATTTTTTAAAATAAAAGTATAGATAAAACGATTTTCCAATTGAAAATTTTTGGAAAATATGCTATTATTCAGGTAAAATTAATAGAATCTGCCGAAAAGAGAGGTAAAATAATGGAATCTATTAAACCGTTGAAGCTTCCCAATGCAAACTATTTTGATCGAGATATGTTTTATGATATTTCCAGTCACAGCGTCCCCGCCGATTATCCGCTGCATTGGCATGATTTTTATGAAATAGAGTATGTTCAAAGCGGGCATGCCGTTCAAATCATTAACGGTCATTCATTTGAAGTCCAACCCGGCAGTGCCGCTCTGCTTTCTCCGGTAGATTTTCATTGCTATCAAAACGTATCCCCGTTTGATCCGCTGAAGGTAATCAATATTAAATTTTCCGATCTGATTTTGCCCCAGAATATTCGCAGTGATATATATGAACAGCATCAGCCGGTCATAGGACGTCCCGATCAGCTTGAAGCGCTTCTTCTAAAGCTGCATGACGAGTATTATGCCAACCGATACGGTCGGGATACCTTTATTATCGCGGGCATTACTCAAATCTGCGTTCTTCTGATGCGGGACCTTCCTGAAATTTCTTCAGCCGCGGAATTTGAACCCCGTTCGCTGATCCAGCAGGCAGTGCTGTATATCCGTTCGCATTACCGCAGGCCAATTACGGTGGACGAGGTAGCCGGCATGATCCATTTGACGCCAAATTACTTCAGCGAATATTTTAAAAAACAGACCGGTGTAAAGTTCTCAGCGTATGTGCAAAAGCTGCGGCTTGAATTCGCAGTCAGCCTGCTGAAAATGTCTGATCTTTCTATCAAGCAGGTAGCGGATGAATCGGGATTTAACAGCGCAGCCTATTTTTCAAATGCCTTTAAGGACTATTTTGGCGTATCTCCCGAACAGTTCAGGCGCAGTAATCTGCGAACAATTTCCCCCATCCAGCCTATTGAAAAAATCGAATCCGACGTTAAAATACGCAGAAAATAACGCTGAAACGATGGGCCTGCGCCTGTTTGGGCAAGCCCCATCACTCTTTTAAATTATATCTCGAATTCATTTTTCCACTTAAAAGGTTTTTGTCATTTCAGGTATTGCAGTATCCTTTTTGTTTCAAAAAACAAAGGGAATACTGCTTTTTTTATTTTTTATTCCCTAATTGACAAACTTTTTGCATTACACCTGATATGTAACTCGTGGCATTAATTTCATCGCTCCTTATACAATATAAGTATAATTGTATGCTTTACATTGCCTAATCAAGGGAGGATGAATATATTTTGAAGCACATCTATCAGGAACAATTCAAGCCGTTTATTCAGGCGCAAATATCAGCGGCAGCGAAGGAGAAAAAACTCACTATGGATGAAACAGCAGAGCTGCTTGCGATTGATACCCGTACTTATGCGTATGTGAAAGCAGGTACAACCATGTGCAGTGCATCAACGCTTCTCATGTATCTTGCCGAACTCTGTCCGGACACCGACCAGTTTATAAGAGAACTGCGTGAACTCGTGGATCGTATTCAGCAAGAACTGTGAGAATAATTCAAGGGGACTTTTTCAAAAAAGTCACCCATTTTTACACTAAAAGAAAATTTTGTCGCTGGTTCTTATTTAAATCAACTTTCCGCATATCGGTTTGCACCAAATGCAAGCCGATATTTTTTGATTTAGGCTTCCGGTGAAATACAACTCATGGCATATATTTCACACGCTTATATAATTAAAGTAAACTTATATAGCCAAGGGATGGATAAAAATGAAGCATATTTATCAGGATGCGTTAAAGCCTTATTTGAGAGAGCAGATCATATCGGCGGTAGAAAATAATCACTTGACCAAGGACGAAGCGGCAGAACTGCTTGCCATTGATACACGCACCTTTGCCTATCTGAAGGCGGGTAAATCTATGTGCAGCACAGCCACTTTATTAATGTATCTTATTAAGCTTTGCCCCGACACAGAACGGTTTCTTCAGGAAATCAGTGAAATCGTTGCCCATGAGGAAGAAAAACTTTGATTCCCCTAAACACTCAATCCCCTTTCATTTTATAATTGTACATTTTAAACAATATATTTATTAAATTTTTAGCATTACGCCATATTTTTAAAAGGTTATTGACTTTAAAAAAAGGATTTGATATAATTAATCCGAAAAAATTGAAATTTGCCTGAGTGCTGACGTCTAACTGACTGGTAGACGGTCGCCTTACAGGTTTACGGAGGTTATTATGAATATTCCGAGAGCTGAATATCCCCGTCCGCAGCTTGTCCGTTCCACATGGATTTGCTTGAATGGCGAATGGGAATTTGAAATTGACAACGCCATGGTGGGTCGCCCGAAAAATTATGAAAAACGGAAGCATCTCGATGGAAAAATTACCGTTCCCTTCTGTCCGGAAAGCGCGCTTTCCGGCGTAGGCAATGTAGACTACATGAACTGCGTATGGTATCGGAAAGAGATTGAGATTCCCGCGGAATGGAAGGGCAAGCGCATTCTGCTCCAGTTTGGCGCAGTGGATTATCACGCCATTGTCTTTGTAAACGGCAAGCATTGCGGCGAGCATCGGGGCGGTTATACACCCTTTACAATAGATATTACCGAAGCGCTGAAGGAAGAAGGCAACTATATCACCCTTTGCGCCGAAGACGATACCAAGGGCGGTCATCAGCCGGTCGGCAAACAGTCGCAGGGCTATTACTCTGCCGGCTGCTCCTATACCCGCACCACCGGTATTTGGCAGACTGTCTTTATGGAAGCCGTGGACAAATTTTATGTTCAGAACATTAAAGTAATTCCTGACATTGAAACCGTTTCCGCTGAACTGAATATTCAACTTAATAAATATGCCGCAGGCTGCCGAATTACCGCAGAGGCTTCCTTTAACGGCGTGCCCATGGGCATTGCTTCCACAGTTGTGAACGCCATGAACGCAGTAATCAGCCTGCCCTTAATGGAAAAGCATCTGTGGGATGTGGGTCAGGGCAATCTGTACGATCTGAAGATTACCGTTGAAAAAGACGGCATAGTGTACGACAGCGTGGATTCTTACTTCGGTCTGCGCAGCGTAGCACTGACCGATCGGAAATTCCTGCTGAACGGCAAGAGCATATTCGGACGCTGGGTGCTGGACCAAGGCTTCTATCCCGACGGAATTTACACAGCGCCCACCGACGAGGCGCTGAAAGCGGACATTGAATATTCCATGCAGCTCGGTTTCAACGGCGCCCGGCTCCATCAGAAAATCTTTGAACCCCGCTTTCTGTACTGGGCTGACAGGCTGGGCTATTTAGTCTGGGGCGAACACGGCAACTGGGGTATCAAGGTATGGGATATCGGAGAGATCCGGAACTGGCTGCCCGAATGGATGGAAAGTGTGGAGCGCGATTTCAGCCATCCCTCCATCATTGGCTGGTGCCCATTCAATGAAACATGGGATCATGAAGGCCGCCGGCAGTCGGACGACTTGATCCGCTTAACATGGCAGGTCACAAAGGCCATCGATCCTACCCGCCCGGTCATTGACACCTCCGGAAACTTCCATGTGGGTCCTTATACCGATATTTATGATATTCATGACTACGATCAGAACGTGGAAAGCTACACCGAGCGTATCGGAAAGGGCGTTTTTGAAACCTTCAGAGACCGTCAGAGATGGTACGGTCAGCCCTTCTTTGTGTCCGAATACGGCGGCATTCAGTGGTCCATGGGCAAGGAGGGCTGGGGCTACGGAAACGCGCCCAAGACTGAGGAAGAATTCATTGCCCGATATAAAGGACTCACCGAAGCAATGCTGAAAAATCCTGACTGCTGTGCCTTCTGTTATACACAGCTTTACGATGTAGAACAGGAACAGAACGGTCTAATGACCTATGAGCGCAAATTCAAATTTGATCCAAAGATTTTCTACGATATTAACACGCAAAAAGCCGCAATTGAATAACGATATTCAAACAGGCTGCCGTATTTAAATACGGCAGCCTGTTTTTCATTTCAAGCGACATTCAGCCTCTAAAAATGACCGCCTCTGTGTGTTTTATCTGAATTTTTCGTGAATATGCGTCAAACGGTTGATTTCTTCACATTTATATGATAGGATATAGAAAAAGCGGGCGAAATATCCCCTTTCTCCAAATTCTCTAAAAAGCTAACTACATGCGGCGTTTTTTATCGGAAACGCCTACGAAAGGAACCATTCATGAAAAAAACAATTGCATTTTTACTGCTGGCGGCACTGCTTTCCGCCGCCGCAGCCTGCAACAGTCAAAAAAGCGATCCCGCCGCTACCACAGCCGCCGCCACCTCCGACAGCTCAGACAGCACTGAAATCCCCGGAGACACTATCCTTTCAACCGAAGGCTACAATATTGATTTTACTCAATATTTGAACATTCCCTCTCTCTCTACTGTGAAGGCCTCGCTTTCCGAAGTTGAGGATGCATGGACAGACGCCGCAAACGAGATTCGGTATGAGAACATTACCCTCACAGACACCGCCGAATCCTACACTGCTGAGCTTAACGATCAAGTGAATATCCATTACAAGGGCTATGCCGCTTCCTCTGATGTAGTTATTAGCGAGGCAACCCTCCAAAATATGACCAATTTTGACTATGACGATGACGGTCACCTGGAAGAAGGGTTTGATCTTATACTCGGCTCAGGCAGTTTTATTCGCGCCTATGAAAGCGAAACTAATCCTGAAAAGAATAATCCCGGCTTTGAAGAACAGCTTGTCGGCGCTAAAGCAGGGGAAACCCGTACCATTACCGTCACCTTCCCCGATAATTATGGCTCTGATGAGCTGAATGGCACAGTGATAAAATTCGACGTCACCATTAACAGCATAAAAAAAGGCAGCCTGCCTGAGCTGACCGATGAAATGGTGTCTGAATACACCGGCGGCGAATACGCAACAGTCGACGCGTACAAAGATTATATTGTTGAATACCATAAGAAAAACTTGGCTTTTCAAGCTATCTTTAACGCAATTACCGTCGAAGCTTACCCCGACGAAGAAATGGACCGCGAAATTTCAGAATATATAGCCAATTATATTCAGTCTGTTTACAAGGATGAAGAATTAACCGAAGAGGAAACGAAACAGATTTTTGACGAGCAGTATGACACGGCATATGCGTATGCCGAACAAATTGTCAGTGAACGCCTTGTACTGGAGTATCTGTTCAAGGAATTCTCTGTCACTCTGACGCAGGATGAATATATTCAGATGAGGGATGAAGATTTTTCCCGATATGCCTTCTACTATATCTACTATTACGGGATTTCTGATGTCACTCAGTTAGAGGAAACCTTTGGAAAAGATACCTTGATTGTCAGCTTCAAGTATGACAAGCTCCTTCCTCTGCTGATCGATCAAGTCGTTTTTGAATAACATATTATTATAAGCAATTTCTAAGCTTAACCGCTGAGCATAAAGGAGAACACACCCTTTATGCTCAGCGGTTTTATTTTTGAAACGGAAGCCGTCGGCAAAGCCCGGACATAATCCTTTCTTCAATACAATACCGAATTCAGCACCTGTCCGCTAAGCAGAAAGAGCAATTCAGTTGATTCATCCGCTGTCAACAATTCAGAAAACCGCTCCAAATACGCCGGCTTGATCCAGCGAAGATCTATCAGAATAATCTTCTCATAGCCTGACGCTAAAAGCGGTGCAAGGCTGCGTCCAAAGCTGTCCCGAAACAGAATTAATTTCTTTCCATTAGTAACATTAGGATTTTCCAACACTGTCAGCGCATACTCACCGCCCAAAAAGAGATCGTAGGGATCATCTCCCGCAGCCTTTTCGGGCTGATATATCTCGGAAACAGTTCCGGTATCTATTGCAGTCAGCTTACAGCCGTCCAGCCACCTGCCGGTCAGATAAACCAGTTCGTCCGGCTTCATCGGATAAGCGGCCTGCCCATATAGTACGCCGTAAAAATCGCCGCAGCTTTGAGGCTGAACCTCCAACATGTCCCAATCAGGCAGATCGCCTTTCAACGACTGACGCAACACTTCATAGACCGAACGGAGATTCTGCTGCTTCCAGTGAATATCGGTACGGTAAAAATCGTCGGCTGTCAGACAATCGGAAAGATCGATTCCGCTCGCCTGAAAATCGCCGCGCGCTGTTTCTTCAATCCACTGATAATCAAGTCCCAGCGGCGCATTCATATAACTGCTTTTATCGGGAATGACCGCAAAATAAGCATCGCAGCCGGCAAACAGGTTCTGTCGGACTGTTTCTAACGTCCGAATATTACTTTCGATATATGAACGGTTCATCGGATAAAGAAGCTGCGCTTCGCTGCCGTCCTTGATATAGTATCCGTTCACATCGCTGCTCTGTAAAACACGAGCGGAGAAGATGCTTTTTATAAAGCGCAGCTCATCCCGGAGAAAAAACTGATCTGCCAAATAGCCTTCCCATTCGGAAAAGTAGTCGGCAAGCGGCTCGGATGCCTGATATTCCGGCCTTTGAGCTAATTTTCTCCGCTCATATACCGAATATTCCTGATCCTTTTTCAAAAAAGTTGCCATTCCAAGACCCAAAATCAGAAATCCAAACACCGCAATCGTCGCAATTGATTTAATTTTCCGCATAGGTCTTGCCCCCTTAGAACCGGAAATACAAAAAGGGATTGAAACTGCTGTCTACCAAATATGCTGTAGCCACAAGCAATGCCGCTCCCACCAACAGCGGCTGAAGCAAAGCAGAAGCTGCCTGCCCTGCCCGGTGAAAGCCGCTCAGCTTCTCCCACACGCGCTTGGGCAGCGAAGTGGCTCCGATCATTGAAAAAACAATCAGCAGCGCACTGCTTTTCAGCAAATAGAGTGATTGCGCACTGACCGACGGCAGCCCGCCCGCGCCGAACAGGCAGGCAAAATCTCTTGCCGCGCCGGCAAACCCATCTGCCCCAAACAGTACAAATCCAAACAGCGTAACTGCAAGGGTAAAAACATGCCCCATTACAGGCAGCCTTTTCCATAATTTCAGCAAGAACAGCTTTTCAAGGCAGAGCAGCAGCCCGTACAAGGCGCCCCACAGGACAAAATTTCCTACGCCGCCGCCGCTGCCATGCCATAGACCGGTCAGCGCCCATACTACCAACAAATTGAATAACCAGCGCAGCTTTCCGACCCGGCTTCCGCCAAGGGGAATATACACATAATCCCTAAACCAGCCGGAAAGCGTCATATGCCAACGCCGCCAAAAGTCAGTAATACTGCCTGACAGATAGGGATAATTAAAGTTTTCGGGGAAATCAAAGCCAAACACCCGTCCCAATCCGATCGCCATATCCGAATAACCGGAAAAATCAAAATAGATCTGAAGCGTAAAACAAATCGCGTACAGCCAGATAAAGAGTACCGACGGTTCTTCACTTGAACGGTATAGGGCGCATATTTCCCCTAAATTGTTGGCAAGCAGCACCTTTTTGGTAAGACCAACCGTAAAACGCGTCAAACCTTCGGCTATTTTGTTTACCGAATGCGTTCGGCTGACCAATGCCCTTTCCACATCAGTATAACGGACGATCGGTCCGGCAATCAGTTGAGGGAACAAACAGAGATAGGTAGCAAAGGCGAATGGATTTTTTTGCAGCTTCGCAGTGCCCCGATATACATCAATGGTATAGGACATCGCCTGAAAGGTATAGAAACTGATCCCCAGAGGCAGCGCTACATTGGGTAAAGGCAAATTTACACCGGGCAGCAGATTGATCATTGCGGTCAACGGTTCGGCATATTTAAAAAAGATCAACGCGGACAAATTGATCGCAACCAAAAGCGCCAACAATCCTTTGCGCATGCTGCCCGGCGCCAACCGATCCATTGCCAGCGCCGCAAGGTAATTGAAAACCGCCGAAGCAATGAGCAGCAGCGTATAGGCGGGTTCACCCGTAAAATAAAAGAACAAACTGGCAAGGAGCAACAAATAGTTTTTCCATCTATCCGGCGTCAGAAAATAAAGCAGCAGCACTGCCGGCAGAAACGCAAATAGATAGCCGATACTTGAAAAAAGCATTGTCCCTACTCTCCCTTCCCATGCCGGATAAACGGTCAGATCGCCAAAAAGCGGTCGGTCAACGCCTTTCCACGTGCATCGTCATCGTCCATCACCAGTAAAATTACATTTTCCCGAGTGGAAACCTTTACATAGGATGCTTCAACACAAACCCACTTGCGGGGATCTACAGACGATTCGATCTCCTGCGCCAGCTTAGCGATATCGGTTCCGCCCTCTACTCTCAACAGACAGACTGAAAAAGGAATTGCCCCGATAATCGGTTCCACCGCCAGCGCCTCAAGCGCCTCGCCCGGTTTTTGAATTCCAAAATAATACTCGAAACGTTCATCCTCTATGATGGTTGATGCCAAACTGGGATATTCATTTTCGTCAGACGACTTCATTTCATCAAAAATTTCCTGTAAAGTGTACCCCTTCAGCACACCTATATCATTGGAGGAACTCTCATCGCTCACATTCGTATCAGTTGGCGTTGTATTCTGAGCATTCTTACTGCAAGCCGAAAGGAGCAAAGCAGAAAATAATAAAAGACATATCAGTTTTTTCATCAAATTTCTCCCCTTTTGCCTAAACGGCATTTTTAATTATTATTTCACTGAAGACCCGCGATATACGCTTTTTACCAAAAAAGCCCGCCATAAGCGGGCTTTTTTGGTAAAAAGCGGTCTTCCCAACCTTATACCTTATCGAATACCTTTAAGTAGTTCAACACAGAAAGCACAATACCGGCAAGCAAATAAAGAGAAATGATCGTACCGATCAATCCCCATACCAAACCGAGGAAACTAATAATTGCCCCCAGAATCCCCAGTACTACGCCAACAACAATTCCGGCAACCAAGTAGATGCCGATCTGCACCAACATTGTAAACAGTTCCGCATTACTGGCAAAATTCAAAGTAACGATTTTATCCAGATTGAAAGTAACGGGAAAAAGCGGTTTCAGGGCATTGATAAACTCTTTCACGAAGCAAACACATCCTTTTATGTATCAATATTACTTAATTATTGTAACACAATTGTGACTGTTTGTAAAGTGTTTTTGAAAAATCTCTTATTTTTTTTAATTACTTTTCTGTCTTGCAATTTAAATACATCCATGTTATACTGATTATAGGAATTTGTTTTACATAACTCATAGGCTTCAACCGCTGTAAGTCCTTACAATAAGGAAAGGCATACAAACCATATGGAAAAAAATCAGATCTACGAGCTTACCGTCGAGGACGTAAATAATTTAGGCAACGGTATTGCTCATTTGAACGGAAAAACAGTGTTTATTCCGAGGGGAGTAGACGGAGACCGGCTGTCGGTCAAACTGATCAAAATCACAGAAAATTATATAATAGGACGCATTGAAAGCATTCTTTCCCCCTCTCCTCACCGACAAGAGCCTGACTGTCAGGCAGCGCGCCGCTGCGGAGGATGTGTATTTCGTCATATTACTTATGCTCACGAGCTTGAGTTAAAGCAAAGCTATGTAAAGACCGCTTTTCGAAAGGCCGGACTTTCAGTGACCGTTGCCCCTACTCTTTCAGGTCAACCGTCCGGCTATCGGAATAAGGTGCAGTATCCGATAGGAGATGGTATATCTATTGGCTTTTATGCTCCTCGCTCTCACCAAATCGTTCCCTGCATAGACTGTGATCTGCAAGACCGTGCTTTTACACCTATTATTGCCGAAATCCGTCAATATCTAACGAAAAAAAAGATTGGCGTGTATAATGAAGAGACCCATCGGGGGTTACTGCGGCACATTTACCTTCGCCGGGGCAAGGTCAGCGGTGAGATAATGGTTTGTTTAGTCACCTCTGCCGCATATTTTCCGGAAGGACAGGACTTTGCTCGATACATACAGTCAAAATTTCCTGAAGTTACCTCAGTTATTCAGAATGTGAATCCCGCGCGAACCAATGTCATTTTAGGAGATCGCTGCATTACGCTTGCCGGCAGCGATTCTCTTACCGATACCCTTTGCGGGCTGCGCTTCCGCTTATCTCCGCTCTCCTTTTACCAGATAAACCACGACATGGCGGAAGTGCTTTACCGAAAAGCGACTGAACTTGCTGATTTGCGTCCGGGAGATCAGGTCGCCGATCTGTTCTGCGGAGCAGGCACGATCGGACTGTCTGTAGCAGCCATGCATCCGGACATCCGTTTGACCGGTATTGAAATAATTCCAGAGGCCGTGGAAAACGCAAAAGAGAACGCACGTTTAAACGGCATATCCAACGCGCATTTTATCTGCGGAAACGCTAACGCCCCTGAACTGATGTCATGTGACGTGATTTTTCTGGACCCTCCCCGAAAAGGCTGTGAAGCAGCGCTGATTGAAAAAATCGCTTCTATAGCCCCCCGCAAGGTAGTGTACATTTCCTGCAATCCCGACACACTGGCAAGGGATGCCGCACGATTCGTCGCTTTAGGTTACACACCCTCCACCATTTATCCGGTCGACTTATTCCCAAGAACGGGTCATGTTGAGTGCGTAGTCTTGATGTCAAGGATCCCGGACTGAGGTGTAAAAAAGTGCTGGATTTCAAGGCTTTTTTGGCACCTACCTGTCATCGGCAGAGAGCAGCTTGAGCCGCAAAAATTCCTCCATGGGAACATATCCACAGAAAATTCCGAAGGGTTGAGTTGACCATTTAGATGTCATGGGGTTGAGTTAGTGATTTAGATGTTTTTGTGATAGGGTTGAGTTTGTGATTTGGATAACACAGGGTTGAAGCTGTGATTTAGATGTC
>CAZMTU010000017.1:0-27285 GCA_964569225.1 uncultured Lachnospiraceae bacterium
GGCGGACGGCAGCGGTAAGCCGCTGGGGATGGGCAGCGCGCCGGTGGACAAGGTGTATGCTCAAGCACTGAAAATGGGGGCATTGATGGTAGTGGAAAGTGAAACCCTCACGCCTGACGGATTGACTGAGGCAAAGATATGCTTCGATTATCTGCAAAGCTTGGAACGCTCTTTCTCATGAGCACACTGTTTTTTTCTTGTTATTCCACAGAGACCGGAAGACCTGCCGAGGATTCCTCGATCGATGAAAAGCAAACGGAAAGCGTTCAAACGAGCTGTGAAACAGTGATTTCAGGAGGAAAAGAGGAGGAATTGCCGAACCCGGACGGGAAGGACGCCGTGATCACGCTAACGCCGGCAGACGCTAAGGCACTCATGGAGAGCGGTATTGATTATATCCTGCTGGATGTACGAACGGTCGAAGAATTTTCCGAGGAACATTTGGAAGGCGCGCTGTTGCTGCCAAATGAGCAAATCAGAAACGAACAACCGGTATTGCTGCCCGATTTGCAGGCAACTGTTTTAGTTTATTGCCGGAGCGGGCGGCGGAGCCGAGAGGCTGCCGAAAAACTGGTTTCAATGGGCTATACCCATATATATGATATAGGCGGGATTATAGACTGGCCTTATGGGACGGTGAGCGAATGAAGCTGACCACGCTTTGCTATATTGAGAGGGACGGCGCTTGGCTGATGCTTCATCGGGTGAAGAAAAAGCAGGACGCCAATCAGGGAAAGTGGATTGGTGTAGGTGGTAAAATAGAAGAGGGCGAATCGCCGGAGGAGTGTCTTGTGCGGGAGGTTCGGGAGGAAACCGGACTGACGCTGCGCAGCCACCGCTTCCGAGGGATTGTCACCTTTGTGTCTGACCGGTGGGAAAGCGAGATCATGTTTCTTTATACGGCAGATGATTTTGCCGGCTGTCTGTCGGAATGCTGCGAAGGCGATCTGGCATTTGTGCCGAAAGAGCAGGTTTTTGCGCTGAATTTATGGGAAGGTGACCGGATCTTTTTGAAACTGTTGATAGAGGACGCATCCTTTTTCAATCTTAAACTAAGCTATGAGGACGAACGGCTGGTCAGTGCTTTGCTGGAAGGAAAGCCCATGTGCGGTTTATATGATGCGAAGTAACCTTTCAAAAAAAGTTTGAGGTTTAAGGTGTTTTTTCAAAAGGGGTCCTTGAGGCATGCGCAAAATACGAATAATAAAGGAGTTATAGTTATGGCAAAGATTATTGGACAGTCTCTGCCGTCCATTCCGTGGGAGGATAAGCCGGAGAACTGCAAGGAACCGGTGTGGCGGTACAGCGCTAACCCTATTATCGGGCGGCATCACTTTTTTAACGCAAACAGCATTTTTAACAGTGCGGTGGTGCCCTTTCAGGACGGCTATGCGGGGATCTTCCGGTGTGATGACAGAGCGGTACGGATGAATCTTTTCGCGGGCTTTTCCAAGAACGGAATTGATTGGGAGATTTCCGATACGCCCCTTCAAATGCAGGGAAACGAGGAGGTTACCCGTTTTGAGTACCGTTACGATCCCAGAGTGTGTTTTATCGAGGACCGTTACTATATTACATGGTGCAATGGCTATCACGGACCGACGATCGGGATCGCATATACTTTCGATTTTAAGACTTTTTATCAGCTTGAAAACGCGTTTCTTCCTTACAATCGAAACGGGGTGCTGTTTCCGAGCAAGATCAACGGTATGTATATGATGCTCTCCCGTCCCAGCGATACCGGGCATACCCCTTTCGGGGATATTTTCATTTCGCAGTCCCCTGACCTCACCTTCTGGGGCAAGCATCGCCATGTATTCGGACCGGCACCCTTTGATCAGTCGGCATGGCAGTGTACCAAGACGGGCGCAGGTCCATGTCCCATTGAAACCGACGAGGGATGGCTGCTGATTTATCACGGCGTAATCACTACCTGCAACGGCTATGTCTATCGAATGGGGTGCGCATTGCTGGATAGGGATAAGCCATGGGAAGTGAAGTATCGCACAAAATTCTATATTATGGGACCGGAAATGCCTTACGAACAGAACGGCGATGTCCCGAATGTTACATTCCCTTGCGCGGCGCTGGCGGACGCAGATACCGGACGGATCGCGATCTATTACGGCTGCGCAGATACAGTGACCGGTTTGGCATTTACCACTGTGGATGAACTGCTGACTTATATGAAAAAATACAGTTTATAAGCTTAAAGGATGCGTTTTAAACGCTTCCCTCATGCTGTTGAAAAACTATAATTGTTTGGCAGTCTGCACAAAAGTTTTGATCGACCTTTTCTCAAAAGGTCGTGGGTACTTAGGGCAAAGCCCTAAGTCGCCCTCCGCAGAGGGCGAAATGCCTGGCCTTTCTCTTTTTGCGAGCTTTTTCTCTTGGGCCTTTTTAGGCAAGAGAAAAAGCGGATAAACAAATTTGTGTATTTTAAGCGCAATTTGTTCTGGATTTTCTCGACAGACTGAGGGAGGCGTTTTAAACGCTTCCCTTGAGTTTTTCAAGACAAATGTTTCTGTAATTTTTAAAAGCGCCGCGAAGTTATTCTGTTGGTGTTACGAACTTTTGAACGCCTCCGATATCATTTGATCACTGCTGTTTTCCAGTGGTTTCAGCCTGCTAACATCGGTCTTTTCGGAATTTCAAATCCGCTTTTCTGTATGAGTGCTTCAAAAGCACTTTTTTGTTTGTTTAAAGTATATAAAATAAATTAGCTATTTTTGTGCAATAAGGTCAAAAAGCAGAAAGTAGAATTTTTGTCAAAAGGCTATTGACTTTCAAAAAAAATGAGGCTATAATACGAATGCAATCAGAAAGAAAGAAGGTGTGATTCATGATTTGCAATCAGAAGTATATGTACAAAATTGCTTTGGATACAGTCTCTGATGTGAACGAGTTCGTAAGGATCGCGTCCAGATGCGAGGGGAAAATCGCAGTGGTCAGCGGCAACAGACGGATCAGCGCAAAGAGCATTCTCGGACTTCATTTTGCAAGAGTCGCATGGGATGAGCTTTGGCTCGAATCCGATCATGATTATTCCTTTGAATTTCGCCGGTTCATTGCTGATTGATAAAGCAAGAGAAAGCCGCCGGGGCTTCATTCCGGCAGAACAAGCTAGTTAAATATAAGTTTTTAATGAAAAGTGACACTCAATGGGGAGGTAATCACATGATTTGTAATTCTAAATATTTGTATAAAATTAATCTCGACACCGGTTCCGCTGTCGCAAAATTCAACCGCATTGCATCTCATTTGGATGGTAAGGTAATGCTGGTATGCGGAAATAAGCGCATTAATGCAAAGAGCATTTTGGGGGTTCATCTTGCAAGAGTCGCATGGGATGAGATCTGGGTTGAGAGCGATTACGATTACTATTTCGAATTCCGTGAATTCATGGCAGACTAATGAACGGTCAACTGAATAGCGCTGAAAAAATAAAAAGGCTGGTGCAAATAAAGTTTGCATTAGCCTTTTATCTTTTTCTGAAACTTAGGAGAGATTTTCAGGGAACCTTTTTCAAAAGGTTCCCTGAAACCGTCAACTCAAATCAGTCTGCCAGACTACCCATGGGATCCCAAGGCAGCAACACGGCAGGCTGTTCTTTCAGCAGTTCAGCCTTGTCGCCTAAATACTTTTTGTTTACCACTGCCTGATAAACAAATTTATCAAACCAGCTGTCAGACGCCATGTGATAGCCGCCGTTTGCGCCGTCGGATCCCCATGAATTTTCGATCTTCCAGCGATTGGGCTTCCCGTCTTCAATGTTAACGCCGGTCAGCACCATTGCATGGTTCATCTGAGACATATGATAATCCAGCATTTCTGCTTTGGTCATAGCGGAATCCAGCCCGGTGAGCAGGGCGTCATTATAGGATTCATCGTCCCATGCCTTTTTAGCGCCGTCGCCGAATTTGCCGCAGTCGGAGCCGAACCAGACTACTTCGCCGTCTTCCAATTGCTTCTGAACGATGGCCTTGAATTCATCTATAGACAGGTTGAGATAGAGAATAGGAGACGCTTCTACCAAATTGCCCAAGTAGGCTACTGTGTAGACCTTGTTAAAGGGTTTGTCAGCGGTAGGCGCATTGATGATAGATACATATTCATCCAGCATGTTGCCGATCATTTCGTCCCGGAAGGAAACAGGCGTGTAATTTTTTTCCACTGTATGCTTCTTATCCTTATCTACATATTCCCAGTCAAAGGTTTTAGGCGGCAGCGTGTAGCATTCACAGAGGAAGGAGTAGGCGGCGTCCAGCGCCTCCTGCTTCACGGCTTGAACGGCGTTGGCGTCTGCGCCGGAAGCAATCATTTTACGCAGCTTGCAGGCTGTTTTCTTTAAGTAACGGTTAATGTGGTTGTTCAGATTGCCGGTGGAGGAGGACTGAGCGGTTTCAGGCATAGCGTCTTTGGGGACAATACCGTATTTTCTGACAATGTTTACGAACATATCCCACTGACCGCCATCATGTACGCCGGTCTGCAAAATGTAATCTACTGTACGGTCGCCGTCGGGCAGCTTGGCGGTATCAATAATGCTTTCCAAAAAGTAGTTGATTCGCTCAAATTTATCCCAAAAGGCGAGATATGACTGAGAAAGTTCGAAATTGTCCAGGTTTTTCTTTTTTGCGATCAGTTCTCTCAGGACATTAGTGGCAGCAAAGAGCCAGCAGCGGCCGCTGGATTTTTGATTGGTAGCCGACATGGTGGGAATGTCCACTGAAAATTTAAATTGCATTTTCCGGGCAGCTACCGGATCGAAAGCGAGATCACCCATGCCGGTTTTGGAGAATATGTGAGTGAGGGCCTGTTTGTGGGGATCGCTGATATAGCGGTTTGTGTAATCCGCCAATGCTTCGGCGGTAATCGGAAGTGCTTTTTCCATCATTTTGATTCCTTTCAAGCTTCATGAATTTCGGGGTGGGAAGAATGAAAGAATTCCCGTTGAAGAATATTATACGCTTTTGAATTCAATTTGTAAAGCGATATAAAATAATTTAATGATTTTTTTGTAAAACGGTTGACAAACCAAGTGATTGCCGTTAAAATTGAAATAAATTAAACAGAGGAGGATTTCTCTATGAAGATTGCACTGATCAGCGCATGGCATGTCCATGCGGGCGATTATTTCCGTCGGATCCAAGAACGGACGGATGCGCAAATTACGGCGGTATGGGATGAAGAACCGTCCAGAGGAAAGCAGTATGCCGCCAAAGCCGGCGCTGCCTTTTATGAAAGCTATGATGAGCTGTTAGAGAACGCAGGAGTGGACGCGGTGCTTATCACCTCTCCTACCAGTATGCACCCTGAACTGATGATTAAGGCAGCCAAAGCGGGAAAGCATATTTTTACCGAAAAGGTGTTGGCGATTCATTCAAAGGACGCCTATGAGATCGCGTCGGCTGTGAAGGAAGCGGGGGTGCATTTTACAATTTGTTATCCCCATGAGGCGGAGGCGCCCTTTCTGTTTATTAAGCAATTAGTGGACAGCGGGAAGCTCGGCAAAATTACCTACGCTAAATTTCGGAAAGCACATACCGGTTCGGTGGACAATTGGCTGCCCGATTATTTCTACGACGCGTCCCTTTGCGGCGGCGGCGCCATGATGGATTTGGGCGCGCATCCTATGTACCTGCTGGAATGGCTGCTTGGCAAGGCGAAAGCCGTTTCCTCGACCTTTACCGATATGACAGGCAGAGGGGTGGAGGATAATGCGGTCAGTGTGCTGGAATTTGAGAACGGCGCCATCGGAGTGTCCGAAACCAGCTTTGTATCATGGGGCAATCCTTTGGTGTGGGAGATCAGCGGTACCGATGGCTGGTTGCTGATGACTGACGGGGAGATTCGTTATCATGCCCGCGGCGAACAGGGATGGGTAACACCCACGCTGCCCGCAAACGATCCGCATCCGCTGGATTATTTTGTGGACCGTGTGATTAGCGGAAAGCTGGATGATCGCTACACTGTTGATGAGGCGGTGGCGTTGACCGAACTAATGGAAGCAGCGTATGAAAGTGCCCGTACTGGGCAAAAAACGCCTGTCGGGCAATTAATTTAAGCTATGGAAGCGCTGTTTGCCGCATTTGCACTAAAATAATCCGAAAGCTTATTTTGGCGGGCAAATAACAGGTGCCATCGAGCGGGACTGTCGTAAATGGGTGTTTTACGGTAGTCCCGTTTAATTGAAAGAAAGGCTTTTTGCAAAAAAAATGCCGAATGGGTTGATTTTTGACGGAGTTTGCGTTATAATGAAATGCGTAAGCAGCGGGCGTTTCGGTTTTGAAACAGCGTGTGGATCAAAATGAGGATTTTTTCTTGTGGGAAGCGGCCGCTATTACGGCGCTTTTTGCGTCGGGCGTATGGTTCTCTCCTTTCACCATACGCCCTTTTTATTTGGTTGATTTTACTAAAAAATAAGACGTTTGGAGAAATTGCATTAAGTATATTGCTTTTTTTTAAAATATGTGTTAAAATAATCTAAATATTTCAGAGGCTGGAGGAATTTTCATGCAGAAGCTACTTTGTAAGGTTTCGGCATTGCTTTTGGCAGGCGTTTTGCTGGCGGGATGCGCGTGTCAGGCTCGAACCGGTATAACTACAGCGAATTTGGATACCTCGGAGCGTACTGCCGTATCAACTGAGGCGCGAATAACGGTTGAATCCGATTTCGGAAGCGATGAGCCGATTACGGGGAATGATCCGCTTACCTCGCCTGATACCACTTCGGATAGTGCTGATCCCGCTACCGAATCGCCCAACAGTGATGAGACCTCCGATTCGCCGGAAACAGGGGCAAATCAACCTTCAGTAACCGTCCAGACTCCGGCGACTGCAGCGACCGATAAGCCTCTGTCATCTGCTACGTCGATCAAACCGGCGGCGACTACTGCAAAGCCGACAACGATTTCTCCGGTTACAACCGCGCCGCCTGTCAATGAGCCGGCAAAAGGAACGCAGATCAGTATCTATTTTACTGTAAATAATTCGGCGGGGGGACATTTGAGCGGCAATACCAGTCAGGTGATTCGGTATGGTGAGACAAAAACAACCCAAGTGACCGCCGTTGCGGAGCTGGGGTACAAATTTATAGGCTGGAGCGACGGCGTTGCCACAGCCAGTCGGAATGGCGAATCCCCCAAAAAGAGCGGGACAGTAACAGCGCTTTTTGCATTTGACCCGCTTGAACTGCCGATTATCTCTATTACCACTGAAAACGGGGCTAAGATTGTTTCTAAAACTGAATATATTAATGGAACCATATCGGTTCTTAATTGCGACGAGAAATACGAGATTACGGAACTTGCGATGCAGATCCGCGGCAGAGGAAATTATACATGGAATTCGCAATATTTAATTGATGGAAAAGTGCCTTATAAAATTAAGCTTTCCTCTAAGCAGAATCTGCTGGGAGAAGGCAGCGGCAAAGCAAAGGTATGGACACTGATTGCCGATCACTGCGACCAAGCGCTGCTTAGAAACTACACCGTGCTGAATTTTGCCCGTTCTCTGTCCGGTATCGATTGGAATTCGGCTGCTCAAAGCGTAGAACTTTATTTAAACGGCGAATACAGGGGCGTTTTCCTGCTTTGCGAGCAAAATCAAGTCAATGAATTCCGCGTTAACGTGAACGATGACGTGAATGTGACCGATCCCGCTCAGCGGGGATATCTCATTGAAATGTCCGGATATGCTTATCAGGATGAGGATCCGTACTTTACGATCTCCAATACCAGCAGTCCCCCCTATTCGGTTAAATCCGACCTCCCTGCCAATACCGCACTGGCGAACAGGCAGATCGAGTACATCAGCGATTATGTTCAGCGGTGTTGGGATGCTGTGCAGTCCGGCGATCAGACAAAGGTAGCCGCCCTGATCGATATTAATTCCGCTGTGGATACCTATATTGTGGAGGAACTGTTCAAGAATTTGGACGCGGGCTGGGATTCCTTTTATTTCCATAAGGATGCAGGCGGGAAGCTGGTGTTTGGACCTATCTGGGACTTTGACCAGTCGGGCGGCAACGCCGACGAAGGCTGTGAAAATTACGAAGGACTTCGGGGCGGAGAAACCAACGCATGGTATAAGGAATTGCTGAAACACAGTTGGTTTAGAAATTTGGTGATGAAACGCTGGAACGAACTGAAGCCGCAAATTGATAAGATCCCTTCGTCTATTATTACGCAGGCGAAGGCGGGCTATAATTCCTATTGCCGTAATTTTGACCGGTGGCCTATTTTTGGTCAGAAGATCAACCGTGAAACTGCCGCAATTCGGGCGCTCTCTTCCTATAAGGAGCACTATGAATACTATTCGAGGTGGATGCAGAATCGGATCAATTGGATGGACAGCTATGTAAACAGTACAGAATACAGCTTTAACGGTGTGCTTACGCTTCAGGGGAGCGGTACGAAAACCAATCCTTACCGGGTTGCAACGCCTGCCGATTTTCAGAATTTTATACTTTGCATGAAATCCGGACAGACCTTCAGCGGCAAATACTTTAAACAGACAGCAGATCTTGATCTGACTCAACTGACCGGCTATTCCGGTGTGGGCAGTTCAGCAACCTTTGCTGGAATCTATGACGGATGCGGCTACAGCATTCACGCGGTGATTCAGGGAACTGACGGGTGTATTTTCCCGTATCTGACCGGTACGGTAATGAATTTGGTTACTCAGGGCAGTATTACCAACAGCGCGCAGGCTGCCGGTATTTGCCGCAGTGTCCGAAACGGCGGGATCGTGATAAACTGCGCCTCCTTCATGACTTTGTCCGGAAGCTATGCGGGCGGTATTACCGCTTCCAACGAAACCGGCGGCGGCAGCATCCTGAACTGTTATTTTGGAGGCAGTGTTACCGGTTATGAAGCGGCATCGCCGATCAATTGCTATTCATCAGGCCGGGGCGGTTTATATGAGAATAATTATTATACAGATGGCATTACGCATACTACTCAGGGAGCGTGGGGCGTAAATACCGATGAAACTGCGGTGAACGCATTGCAGGTGGCTTCTAAGGTACCTGCCTACCTGAACAGTTCGATTGCTTCTTCGGCAGAAAAGGTTTCCGGCATTTCGGCATCTGATTTATGCAGTTGGCAGGCAGTCAGTGGAAAGCCGATACTGGTCAAAAAGTAATTTTTAATTTCAAATTTGACTGATAATATGGGTACTAGGGACGCTGAGCGTACAAATTTAACGTGCGCTCAGCGATTTGTTTTACTGATGCCGCATAAGTAATTCGTTTTTGGGCGCCGGACGAAGCCTCGCAAAACGAAGCGCACCCAGGGAACGGACAATCGAAATAGAGAGGGAATGGTATGCATTTTATTAGTGCAAAAGGAATTCTGTCCGCTAAAAATGGAATGAATATCTATCGCGGATGTACACATGGATGTATTTACTGCGACAGCCGAAGCACCTGCTATCAAATGGATCATGAATTCGAAGATATCGAGGTCAAGCAAAACGCGCCTGAGCTGCTGGAGGATGCTCTGCGGCGTAAACGGAAAAAATGTATGATCGGCACCGGCTATATGTGCGATCCTTACATGCACTGTGAGGAAAAACTCGGACTTACCAGAAGCTGTCTTGAGATCATTGACCGATATGGATTTGGCGCAGCGCTAATTACCAAATCTCACCGTGTTCTCCGCGATCTTGATCTGATCAAAAGTATAAATCGAAAATCAAAGTTTGTTGTACAAATGACGTTGACAACCTTTGATGAGAAGCTGTGCCGAATACTGGAGCCAAATGTGTGTACCACGAAAAGGCGATATGAAACCTTAAAGGTACTGCAAAAAAAACGGGATACCGACTGTTGTGTGGTTATCGCCGCTTTTGCCCTTTATTAATGATACGGAGGAAAATTTGCGTGGGGTCATGGACTATTGCTTTGATGCGGGTGTGAAGGGAATCGTCTGTTACGGTATAGGCGTGACCTTACGCAGTGGAGATCGGGAGTATTTTTATCAGCAGCTTGACAGACATTTTCCCGGTTTGCGCAAGCAGTATGAGCGTAAATACGGATATTCATATGAGTGTTTAAGCGACCGTCATAGTGCTTTAATGAGGTTATTTCATTCCGAATGTGAAGCGCACGGCGTAATGTGGAACAGTGAAGAAATCTTCAGCTATTTAAATGAATTTCCGATACAGGAGCCTGTGCAGTTAAGTCTGTTTTGAACGGAATGTCTTTTCAAAAATTAAAAAGCGGATCCTTGGAAAAGTTTTTTGGGACGCTATGACCCTGTTTACCGGCTCGCGATAAGTATGGAGTTTCAAAATTTTTCAAGCCTTTTTACGGCTAAGTTTTTGGATGAATTGAAGCCTTTTGAGAATATTCAGTAAACGTGAGGCAAGGAGTTATTTAACTGTTTGGAAAATATTTTAAGCAGCCCGCGGAAGCGTATGCGTCTGCGGGCTGCCGGCTTTTTATAAAAAATTTTGAACCTTAATAAATGCCAATGTCAGGGCGCGACCCACTGTTCATTCAGCCATTTGATCCGCTGCTCCATCCAGCATGCAAAATAATTGACCTGTTCGGAATAATCAGTGATATCGAGGACAGCGTCAGATTCACGTGACAGCGCTATTCCGTTCAAAATATCCCATTTTTCAAAATTTCGCAATAAGGAGGGCATATAAGCGTCTGCGGTAGATCGGATCAATTCCGGCAATCGGTTAAAATTAGCGGATAGCACTTGCCAACGCTGGCAGACCAATTGAACAAACCAGTCCTGCTGCATCAGCGCAAGATACCAAGCATTAGACTGTCTGTCGCGGATGGCGGCATTTCCAACGTAAAGTCCGGTAGGCAGCGGAAATTCACTGTAACCTATACTGCTGATATCGGCATTTGCGTTGCCGGCAGACAGATCAAAGTCCCAAATGGGACCGAAAATCAGTTTACCGCCTTCTTTACGGGTGAAAAAGAAGGAAGCCCATCCAACATCCAGATTTTTAAACAACTCTTCTATGATGTAAGTGTCCACTGCGCTTTCAATGTCAATAAGCGACTCAATTTCCGTTTGATCGCCGCCCAATACGGCAGTATAACATTTGTCAATATAGCGTTGAATGGAGTTCAGCGCCGCGCTGTATTCATCCGGTAATTCAGGCATATCCGAGCAAACTTCGTATTTTAAGCCGGAACAGCTAAAAGCGCCGTCGCCGCTGGCGTAATTACTCATTTCAACCAGGAATCCGATGTCTTCCATAGAGGTCTGCGCGTTTGAAATACTTTCGGTGAGATCTATCTTATGCGCTGCGACTTCTATTGTTTCGTATAGCTGATACACACCCATATATTCACCGTTGAGATACAGCTCAACAAACGCATAGCTGGGAAAATAATCGATCGCGCTTGCCTGCTTTTGCGTCCATGTACAGGCAGCGTTTCGCAGCAGGGAACGGTCAATATGATTGGCTACTAATATCCATGTCTTGGCGCTTCCTTCTCCGATGCCCAGCAGATTCCGTTGACTGGAGAGCTTCAGGCGCCAACCTTTTTTATCGTAGGTCCACGATCCGTGTCCTCTGCCTTTGATCTCAAGGGGAAAATCGTTTAATTGATACTTTTCATCGCAGCCGGAAAGCGTTGCCGTCCCGCTTACATAACTTGTTTTGGTAATGGCGGTGCGGTCGCATTCAACGGTAATAGAAAGTAGCGGCATTGAAAGCTGTTCCGGAACAAAATATGCGGTCAGCACTGTGTCTTTTGAAAAGCTGTCTCCTTCCCGAACGGCGCTTTGGCTGCCGTCGCTCCAGTGGGAGAAGCTATATCCAAGCGCGCCCACTGCCTCTATCCGATCGGAAGAGGGATGATCTGCGGTTAAAAGCTGATCGGTGTTGCCTGTAATGCTGCCAAACCCGGCACTTCTGTAACAAATATTTACGTCGCCGTCCCAATTATATTGATAGTGTTCAGTCGCGCTGTCAGCTTGGGGGAAAGAATTACAGGCGGTAAGCGGGCAGAGAAGTTCCAGACAAAGCAGTCCGGTCAGCATTTTTTTCAGTAAGTTCACAATGTACTCCCAAGATTATTTATGTGACAGCTTGGGGGCGTCAGCGGCATTTTCCCAAGTGCAAAGTTCATCGATTGTGATACCGTAAGCTGATGCGGCTTCGGAAGCGGCATTACGCTGCCCATTCAGCAAAGCTGCCAATTCAGAAGCCATAGCGGCTGCCCCAAGCGGCGTGTCAACCTCTGCGGTGTTGCTTGCCGTAATGGTATCAAGGTAGTAAAGACTGCCGAATATACCGCCTCGACCGGGATACCAGCCGTTGGTGGGAGCGGTTTCAACGCCTTCTAAGGTTCCGTAAAAGAAGCAATTGTATAGTACCGGCGTATCGCCGCTTTGCGTGGACGCGGACAGTCCTGCGGCTGTCCCGCCTGTAGAGCGCACAGCCATCTTGGAGGCACAGTTAATCAGCACGCCGCCTTGACGGATGCTGCGGCAGATGCCGGCAGCCTGCGCGGTATTGGAAACACTTCCGTCAGTGATAAGATTCATGATAAGTCCGGTCAGATAGGGGAAGATGCATTCATCGCTGCCGGACAGTTCAGCGTAAATGGTATATCCGCAGCCATCATAGATGCCGCCGAATGTACCTGAAGCGCCAGCACCGGCATAATCCTGTACCAAAGTCATGTCCAAATCGGCAGTTTGCTTAAAATATTTGCCGGTAAAAGTCTGTCCGTTCAGCAAGCAGGCGGTCAGACTGTAGAAATCCTCAGGCGCGGAGATTAAATAAGGATCCTGTTGGCTGCCGCTTCCGCCGGAGCAGGTGAACTCAACAGGCTGATACGGACGGTCGGGCGTAGTGATTTGACTGCCGCTGTCTGTATTGTAGCCTTTGTTATACCGTTCTCCCCCGATAAAGCTGTTCAGCCATGCAATACGGTTGGTTGTCCACTGAGCAAGGTACTGGTAATGTTCCTCATAGCTGGAAAGGGAGGTAATGTAATAGGTTTCCCTGTTAATCGACTGTCCGAAAATGTCCCAGCACTCAAAATTCCGGCAGAAGGATTGATAGCCAGCCTGCGCCGTTTCGACGATAAGACCGGGCAGGGAATTGACAATTGTCTGTACCTCATCGGAGTGCCAGCGCTCTGAAACCAGCGCGCGAAACCAATCATAGGTCATAAGCGTATAATACCATGGATTGCTCTGGCTTTTACTGTTTTGCGCAACGTAGAGATCGGTGTATTCTTCGCAGCCTTCATTGGCATTGCCTAATGCCAAATCAAAATCCCAGATTGGACCGAGAAACAGTTTTCCGCCTTTGTCCTTATAGACATAGAATGAATCCCATCCTACGTCCAGATTTTTAACCAGTTCTTCAACCAAGTATGTGTCAATTACTGAATCGAGGTCGATCAGCGCTTCAATTTCGGTTCGATCTCCGCTGTATACGGCTGACCAGCAATCGTCTATGTAATTCTGAATGTATGCCTGCTGCGCAGAGGCAGTAGCGGGATCGGAGGAGAGATCGCTTTTAATCTCAAAGGATTTTCCGCCCGAATAAAACATGGGCGGTTCAGCATAAGAAGACATTTGTACCAAATAGCCGATATCTTCACCGGTTTGTACGTCTTCACTGATATTCACCCGGTGCTTATTTACCGTAATCGGTTCACAGAGCAAATAAACGCCGTTGTAAAATCCGTTCACATAAACCTCTACATTAGTGCAGGAAGGAGCGTAATCAATGCCGCTCATCATGCCGGACAAGGTGTAGGTAACATAGTTGCGCAGCAGCGACTGATCGCAATGATTAGCGATCAGTGTCCAGCTTTTTGCCTTTCCTTCACCTACGCCTAATAACTGCTGTTTTTCGGACAGCTTAATGCGGTAAGATTTTTTGTCCAGTCCCCAAGAGAAGTTGCCACGTCCTCTGATCTGCATTTCCAGTTCATTAAGGGCAAATTCAGCGGCGCAGTTGGTTATACTTAAGGTTGCGCCGATGTATTCCTCCTTGGATGTGACATCTATACCGGTTTCGGTTTCAATAAAAAGCATAGGCATTTCCAGTGCTACGGGAGTAAATACAGCATAAATAGTAGTAGTAGCACCCTTTTCACTGGTATCGCCTGAACGGGTGGCGGTTTGCAGACCGTCGCTCCATTGCAGGAATTCATAGCCGGTAAAGGCAACCGCTGTGACAGTGGAGGTGGTTTTACCTTCACCTAACTGTTGAGTTGCTTCGCCTTGAATCATACCGGCGCCTTCGTTATTTAGGGCATAAACTATCCGTGTGGCGCCATCCGGCGATTGGCTTACTTCTGAGTCCGGAATAGCGACTGAAACGGTCGCTTTATCTGATGACTCGGATTGCGTCTGATTCGGATTCTCACTTTGACATGCGGTGAACAGGGGAAGAACGGTGATTAAGGCGATCAAAAGGGAAATGATCTTGCGCATAAAGTATGCTTCCTTCCATGTTTCTATAAAATAAATACAGTATAGCAGATAATCGTGAATTTTCCATTAATTTTTAGGTAATTTTACACAAAATTTACGTTTAAATATTGCCTCCGATAATTTCAGGCAGTCGCGCTGAAGTGTCCTTTAAAATGTAAATCGTTTCTGAATCTAAATAAATTAGATAAGGAAAATTTGAGCAAAATGCTTGCTTTTTCATAGGTAATATGATACAATAAAGGCGCATAAAGAAAGCTTAGCGATGCTATTTCAAATACATAAAAGGTGCAGACGAAGAAAGCAAATGTCTTTTTTTGCTTTTGCAGTCTATTTCCGTAAAACAGCATTTGTCCAAAGTCTTTAACCCATACATGCTAAAAATAAATTTAAGAAGGTAACCGTTTAGATGAAGGAAAGCGGAAGCAGAAGCAAATTCAAATGGAAGCTTGCGGCGCTTACCTTTTAGTTTGCGATGTACGAGCTGTGCGGATGGTATGTGTGGCTAACCAGCGCAATTTTAATCGTGACTGTAATGCCTTTTTGGGGAATTTCTGAGTCGGTTTTGGCGTTTATAGGAAGGCTGGCAATCGCTGTAAAAATAGCTATTCCCGTTAAAATATGGGTGAAGTCAGTTCCGATTCAGGCGAGTGTATATCTGCTTGTCGGGTTGGGAGTTCAAAGTCATTGAAATTATGCGCCAACGGCGCTTGTCGAGTACATAACGCAGCTATTGTATTTGCCTAAATGGTTGGGCTTTTTGATATTCAGCGCGGAAGCGATGGGCATCCGACTGCCGGCAATAGAAATTCGAGCCTTGATTGACAGACTGAAAGCCAAGAGTCCCGATATCCCTTTTTGAAGGGAAGGCTTTTCCACTGCTATTACGGGCGTTTCGCCTGCTGATAATATGAAAGGAACGTTTGAAAATGGAAAAATTGAAGATTGGAATTATCGGATGCGGCGGCATTGCCAATGGAAAGCATATGCCCTCTCTCAAGCGGCTAAGCGATAAAGCGGAAATGGTTGCGTTCTGCGACCTGATTCCGGAGCGCGCCGAGAAAGCAAAGCAGGAGTATGGTACTCCTGACGCAAAGGTGTACACCGATTATAAGGAATTACTGAAGGATCCCGCCATTTCGGTAGTACATGTCTGTACGCCTAACCGCTGGCACAGCGTAATGTCGGTAGACGCTATGGAAGCAGGTAAGCATGTTATGTGTGAGAAGCCTATGGCGATCAATTCCGCTGAAGCAAAAAAAATGTTGGATGCGGCTGCCCGAACCGGTAAAAAGCTGACCATAGGTTATCAGAGCCGTCAGCGCGCGGACTCGCTCTTTATGAAAAGAGAAGCGGAAAGCGGAACCTTCGGTGAAATATATTATGCCAAGGCAACCGCAATTCGCCGCCGCGCGGTGCCTACATGGGGAGTTTTTTTGAATGAATATGAACAGGGCGGCGGACCGCTGATTGATATCGGAACGCATGCGCTGGATCTGACTCTCTGGATGATGGATAACTACAAACCTAAATACTGCGTAGGAACGACTTACCATAAGTTGAATAAGGATACCAATCAAGGCAACGCATGGGGATTATGGGATCCGGAAAAATTTACGGTGGAGGACAGCGCCTTTGGATTTGTGGTCATGGAAAACGGTGCCACTATTTTACTGGAATCAGCATGGGCGCTGAATACCTTAGATGTGCGAGAGGCTGTGACTACCATCTGCGGGACTAAAGCAGGCGCCGATATGGAAAATGGAGTTCGGATCAACGGTATTCGCAATAACGTACAGTATGTGTCGGAATATGCGGTAAACGGCGGATCGGCTGCGGCATTTTATGATGGCGTAGGCGGAGAGGATCCGTCCGCAAGGGAAGCGCGTCTTTGGATTGAGGCGGTTCTGAACGATACCGAGCCATCTGTCAAGCCTGAACAGGCATATGTGGTAACACAGATTCTGGAAGGAATTTATCAGTCTGCAAAGACCGGCGATATTTATCGATTCTGATCGGCTGGGGGAAACTTTTTAAAAGTTTCCCCCACTTCTGAAAAAAACTTTCAAAAGGGCTTGCTTTTTTGGGAAAAGTAGTATATAATAAAAAAGTAGCTATTTTGCAGGCGTAGTTCATCGGTAGAATAGAAGCTTCCCAAGCTTCGGAGGGGGGTTCGACTCCCCTCGCCTGCTCCAGCGGCAAGCAGCCGCAGTCAAGTATCGCATTTCATTATGCGATACTTTTTTGTTTTTCACTCGAAGCCGGGAAATATCTTTTCCAGTCTGCCGAGAAACTCGAGAATAAATTGCGCTATTCGTTAAAAGGCGCAAATTCGTTTGTGAGCTTTTTCTCTTGCCTAAAAAGGTCCAAGAGAAAAAGCTTATCAAAAGAGAAAGACCGGGTACTTAGAGCTTCGCCCTAAGTACCCATGACCTTTTGAGAAAAGGTTGATCAAAACTTTTGTGCAAGCTGCCAAACAATTACAATTTTTCGACAGCCTAATATCTTTTCCTTTATATTCCTACAACTGAGCGGTTATTGCGCTCTGACAACATCCATAGTATAATAAAATACAAGAGGGAGGGCATTTAAACTATGTACAAGCTAAACGATTTTTGCAATATAATTGCATCACTTCGAAAAGAAAAAGGATGGACGCAGACAGTATTCGCCGAAAAGTTGGGTATCGCCCCTCAGTCGGTTTCAAAATGGGAATGTGGAATCGGGTTTCCGGATGTGACGCTCTTTCCTGTGATTGCCGAAATCCTGTCTGTGCCGATCGGCGTCCTTTTTGGAGAAAAAACCAAGGAGGATGATACGATGCTCAAAAAAACCGAATACAACAAAGAATTTTCCGCTTGTCAAACGATTACCGTTTGTTTGGGCAATATCTGTCGCGTGGAATACATTAAAATCGATGATGACATTTGCCGCGTTCAGGCGAAGGGAGATCCCGTATTTCTTCGCTATTTTTATGTTGAGCAAATGGGGACTGAACTGAAGGTGCAAATCAAAAATCCAAGCGGATCGGCGATTCATTGGGAACCCTACGACAGAGAAGGGTACACGGGCGAAAACCTTGTGCAGATTTATGTCAGATGGGACGATGTGAATATCTATTCCGTCAATTATCTCGATTTGAATGTACTCAGTCATGTAAATGAACAAGGAAACGAAGAGGTTGTTTGCAATAGACTTACGTAGATTTGAATTTCCGCGCCCTCTGTCAACAGCAGGTTGACATATCCGAGTATATTGCTATGCGGTACTTTTTGTTTGGTCAGAGGATGAAGTTTGTCTTTTCAGTGTCCGGCAGATATGATATAAAACCGAAAAAAGCAGTGAAACTTAAAGCACCCGGAATTTTGTGATTTCGGGCGCTTTTTTCGCTTTTCTCTGGTTTGGGTGATGAGATGGTGATTTGTATGCTAATATAACATATCCCGATAATTTATTTCATAAAATGTGCTATTGTTTTTTCCCTGGTTTTAGAATAAAATATAGTTGTCGACAGAACAAAACCGTCTTGCAAGGCAGAAAAACCGATTTGTTATACAGGGAGGAAATCATGAAACTCAGTATAGGCGACAATATCCGAAAATTTCGCAAGAAAAACGACTTAACGCAAGAAGAGCTTGCCGACAAGCTTGGCGTTTCCTATCAATCTGTAAGCCGTTGGGAAAACGGCTTCACATATCCCGACATCGAATTTTTGCCCGCTATTGCCGAAATGCTTTCATGTTCGGTAGACGTTCTGATGGGGATTCCGGATGCGGAAAAGAAGAAAAAGGCGGAAGAAGCTTTTGACGAGCTACGTCGAGAATGTATGAGACATACGTATGACACTGAGCGCATTGTATCGATCATTCGCGATATACGCCGAAACTATATGGACAGCGATACGGCTTGGCGTCCATGGTGTGAGGGAAACGACAGAGCATTCTGCGATCCCAAGGTTTTGCCAGAGGTGCGGTTGATGGCGGAGGCGTATCTTGAAAAGCACCCGATGAGTCCTTCTGTTATCGAAACAATGGCATACATTGAGGATGAGGAGCATCTTAGCACGTTTCTCGAAAAATACACCACATCTTATGACTGTTCTGAACGTGAGCTGCTGTTTAACCGCTATTACCGATTGCTTGATCACGAGAAATTAGAACCGGAGCGCAGATATATGTTTTACAAAGCTGTCAGTGAATTACTATATCCCCGCGTCCTGATCGGATTAGACAACAATCCTGAAAAAAGAGAAGCATCCTATAAATTCAGAGATTCTCTGTTGTCTCTTGTTCGTGACACAACAACCGATAATAAGCCGGATATGTGGACTGAGGACAGAATGAATCTTGGATTCGAGCGTGCCGAACGGTTTGCCGCTATGGGAGAGGATAATGAAGCACTCGGTGTTCTGACAGACTGTGTAGAATTACTTGAAGGAATCATGAAAATCACCGATGAAGTCCTGCTTCCTACCTCCTGTCGCTGGCTTGAGGGTATGGAGTGGCGGGCAAAAGAAGATTGGCACCGCCCTGGCAACAACCCCGATTTACTGGAGGAACGCATAATTTTCATCTGGACTACCATGGGAAACCTAACGACCTGTTATTGTGTTTTTCCGAGTCAGCTTTATGAATTGTTCTCTCAAAAATGCTTCGATTCGCTCCGCAATGAACCAAGATTTATGGCGCTATCAACTCGTGTGAAAGAGTTGATTGTCACCCGTCCGAATCAAGGAAAGTAACCGCCTTTGCAGCATTTTGGGCGAGGAGTGCCGACATCTTTTGCGATCGCACACCATATATGAAAACACCATTGAAATCTAACCCATTGGGGTTTGGATTCAATGGTGTTTTACTTTAATCCCCATGGTCAAGGCATGTTTTGGCTTTTCTGTTGAGTATTTTTGTTTGGCTCGCTTAAGTGAAAAAATTTTAAAAAATTTTTTTAATCCGGACAGGTTTTGTCCGGATTTGCATTTATACTGAACTCAGCGGACAGGCAATGCGATTATCAAACCATTCCGCTTTGCGGGTTCTGTATGGCGGAAATACAAAACAGACTGAAGGGAGGTGGTGTGATGTACGAAAAAGAAAACGAACTGCTGGATGCACTGTATGCCTACAAAAATCCGGACGCTGAGCAGATCGGCGCGCTGCTCAGTCAGCCGCTGAACTTTGCATATGTGTTAGGCAGACTGATCTATGCCGGTATGGAGGAGCTTGCGTGGAAGACAATCTGCGACTGTCAATTGCAGAGCCTTCTAAATCGTGAACTAAGAAATGTACTGAAGCTGCTGTCCGAATAAATAAAACAAATAAACGAGAAGGAGAATCACAATGACCAATGAAGAAAAATTGGTGCTGGAGCTTTGCCGCTTCCGGCATCCGAACAAAGAAGAGATCAAAGCATTGCTGCGGACGGAGCCTGATCTTGCTGTAGTATTGGGTGAGCTGTTACAAAATCGGGTGGCAGGCGCTGCCTATGAAACCTTGCGCAAGACCGATACGTTTTCGCTGACCGATCCTGTCTTCTGCCGTACGCTAAAAAAGGTTTACAACGAAAATAAAATACGTACCAAAGCGTATAAGAAAGCACTTGCGCAGGCAGACGGTATTCTGAAAGCATATCGGGGAAGCTATGCTATGCTGAAAGGCGCGTACCTTTGCGGCGTCTATCCTGAGGGGCTGCGTACTTCCAATGATATTGATCTGCTGATTGAAAAGAAGAATTTATCCAAAATCGAGAATATCCTTAAAGAAGCGGGGCTGAAGCAGGGCAATATTAAAAACGGTGAGTTTGTGCCTGCTACCCGCAAGGAGATCATTTTTGCGGGTATGATGAAGGGAGAAACGGTTCCTTATGTAATGGAAATAAATGAACCCGGCATGCGTTTTTTGGAAATTGATCTGAATTTTGCGCTTGGATATCAAAATGAAGTGACTGATCGGGTACATACCATGCTGGCATCTGCCATACGGCGGGAATTTGACGGTTTTGGGATCAATACCTTGAACAGGGAGGATTTTCTTCTGCATCTCTGCGCTCATCTTTATAAGGAAGCAACTGCATATCCTTGGGTGCGGATGAGGCGAGATCTTTCCCTTTATAAATTTATGGATCTGTACCTTTTGACAGCCGATTACGGTAAATCCGCTTTTGACCGTTTAGCGCGCCGAATGAAGGCAACCGGCTGCGAGGTCGAGTGTTGGTATGCGCTTACCTATACCCAAACGCTTTTTGGTATTCAAAATAATGCGTTGGATGAATTTTTGGACGCACATACGCCTGATGATCCGAATTTGCTTCACAAAGTTGCAAAGCCAGATCAGAAAACGGTTTTGGTCTATACCGAAAAGGATCTGATCTGCCGCTTTTTCGCTCCTGACAGACAGGCGCTTTTGAAGGAGGTGCTCGCATGAGTCAATCGTTGAATTTTTATCAGCATCACGAAGCGGGTAAGCTGATTACTTTCTGCGGACTGGATGGCTGCGGTAAGAGTACCATGCTTCATCGACTGGGCGAATATCTGTCGAAGCAAGGCCGCGAGCTATTTGTGACCAAGCAGCCTACAGATTTTGTTCGCAAATCGGCTATTTTTCGTACTTACATGGATTCCCCGGTCCATGACAGCTATGATTATCGCAGTCTTTCACTGCTGGCGGCCAGCGATCGGGTGCAGCATGCCAATCGTGTAATCCTGCCCGAACTGCAGGACGGAAAGACAGTTCTCAGCGACCGTTATTTCTACTCCTGCCTTGCTAATCTGCGCGCAAGAGGATATGAGGAAGATCAATGGATCTATGACGTTGCGAACTCCATTCCAAAGCCGGATTTAGCGATCTTTCTGGATGTATCGGTGAAAACCGCAGTAGAAAGGGTTCGGAGACGGTCAGCGGAAAAGGAACGCTATATTGACATGAATTTGCAGCATAAGCTGCATGACCAATACCGAAGAATCGCGGAGGAAAACGAATGTTTGCTTATTTCTTCAGAAATTGGGGAGGAAGAAACATTTTCGGTCATCAAAAGAGAGGTAGACAAGCTGTTTAATTTAGCTGCCGACAAAATTCCCGCCCGGAAAATGGTGTTAAAGCTGCTTTCTGAGCTTTCTGGACAGCAAACGGTACAGCCGGACGCGCATCTGATCGATACGCTTGGACTGGACAGTTTAGATATGGTGACTATGCTGGTGACTATTGAAGAAAGCCTCGGCGTAGAACTGCTGCCCGAAGATATGAATCCCTTTGAGTTAAAAACAGCAAACGATGTGATCCGATTGGCTGAAAAATACGAACATGCGGGGGATACATATGAATAATTCATACGTCAGAATAGGGCTCGCCGCCCTGTTAGGCGGAATTTCCGCTTATTTAGGAATTGTGGCGATTCCGTTGGTTCTGCTGCTTATTTTGATGCTGATCGATTATGGTACCGGCATTGCCGCGGCGTGGATGACCGGCACCCTGTCCAGCAGGGAGAGCATTTTCGGTATTCTGAAAAAAGTAGGCTATCTTGCCGTAATAGCCGTAGGCATGACCTGCGATTTTCTGATTGAGTATGCGCTCTCAACTATTGGACAGGAAATTACGGTATCTTATGTTGTAGGACTTGTGATCATTATTTGGTTGATTCTTAATGAATGTATCTCTATACTGGAAAACTTGTCTGAAATGGGCGTTCCGTTTCCGAGGTTTTTGGATGGCGTTGTTGATCGGTTGAAGATAGTAACCGAGAAACAAATGGAAGGGATAGAAAAATCATCGAATAATGCCAATGAATCAGAAGGAGAGAAGAAGGAATGATTCAAATATATTCAAAAAGCAAGCAAGGGCAGATATTGCTGACGCCTCACTTTAAAGTCAGCGAATTTGCCTGCAAGGATGGCAGTGACGCGATTCTGATTTCAGAGGAATTGGTAAGTTTGTTGGAACAGATCCGAACCCATTTTGAAAAGCCGATCGTTATCACCAGCGGCTACCGTACCGCAGCTCATGATAAAAGAGTAGGCGGAAGCGGCGCGGGGTATCATGTCAAAGGAATGGCGGCAGATTTTGTGATCCGCAATTTATCGCCGGCTGTTATCGCGCTTTTTGCTCAGAAGCTGTTGGGTGATAAAGGCGGCGTCGAATGCGGCTGCTATGAGCTTGGCGGTTATGTCCATATAGATACACGCCCCTCCAAGTGGCGGGCGGTAAAGGCTTATTCAGACCGTGCATATGAAACATTGAGCGGCGATCTTTTCCCCTCCGTTACCAAGGGCTGCGGCGGGCAAAGTGTGGTGTTGCTTCAGCGGCTGCTGAATGGCGCGGGCTTTGATTGCGGCGCGGTCGATGGAATATGCGGCTTTCAAACAAGAGAAGCTATTAGAAACTATCAGCAGGCTGTTCGGCTTGATACAGACGGGATCTGCGGACCGCTTACTTGGAACGCGATTTTGGGAATTTTATGAGGTGCCGTAATGGATAAATCAAAACAATTGCCGTTTGCCCTGCCGCCATTTTGTACATATCAATATCTTGCAAGCAGTGGAGTGGCCGCAATGCAAAATCCAACCGCGTATAATTGGTATTTGAGTCATTGCATGATCCTTTCCTGCAGCAAACGTTTTCTTAACGGTTATACGTCACTTGCCCTTGGAATCAATGACGCTTTGCTGAGCGATTTATATTTTTTGGAGCACATTGACGTGAAGCGCAGCTTTGTTGACGGCTGTGAATTGCAGGTGATCAAAAACATGATCGATGACGGATACTATGTTTGTTTCAATATGGTAGATGTTTTCTATATTGATGGTATGCTTTGGTCGGGGGAAAATCATAATTTGCATGACGGTATGATCTGCGGATACGATGAAACCGATCATACGCTTACATTGGCTGCCTATGACAGCCGATGGATATACCGCAGCTTTACGACCTCGCAGGAAGGCTTTCTTCATGCGCTTGCGTCCGGTAAAGAAAAGGGCGGATACGACGGATTTATCGGTATTAAACCTAAGGATGATAAAATTCCGCTTGATCTTGCCTGTATAACCGAATTGTTGAAGAAATATCTGACGCCTGATCCGTATGGAAACTGCTTTGAAGAATCCGATTCTGTTCACGGTATTACAGTGCATGATTATATCCGTCTTTATCTCACCTTTTTGCTGGAGGATGAAATTCCTTTTGAGAGAATGGACCGTCGGATCATGCGGCTTTTATGGGAGCAAAAAAAGTGTATGGCGGATCGAATTGTTGCCGTTGAAAAGCGGTTTGACTGTTCGCCTGACCTGAGCGGTCGCTACGCGCCGGTGCTGCAAAGCGCGGTGCTTGCCCGTTCACTTTATGCCAGTTACCGCATAAAGCGAAGAGAAGATCTTCTGCAAGTTATTATCAATGAGATCAAAAAAATGAAAGCGGCTGAAGAAGAGATTTTGCCGGAATATATTAATTTAATAAAGGAAAAGATGCCTAATGTTGTGGAACTATCTGAAGTTAAAAATGAATGATCATCTGACCGCAGTGATGGAAGAAGAAGAGCGGCAGATGCGCTATGGCGAAGTGATCCTCCGTACAGAACAATTTTCAAGAAAGCTGACCGGCTCCTGCTATGCGATCCTCTGTCACAGCGAATTGAATACTGCATTGGCACTGCTTGCCTGTTTGGCGGCAGGCAAGCCTGCTGTGCCTTTGTCGTATCGTTATGGGAATGCGCATATTCAAAAAATTATGGCAAAAATCCGACCGGAATATCTGATTACTGATGACAACGGGGAACTGGGAATCGTTCGACGGGCAGGGAAAAGCTGCTTTGACAGCCCGTCCGACAGCCTGCCGGCATTGATTATGTGTACCTCCGGTACTGGCGGCAATCCTAAGGGCGTTATGCTCAGTGAAGCCAATCTCCGTGCCAATCTCACCGATATTCGCAGCTATTTTGACCTTTCCGAGGATGATCGCATCCTTATCGCCCGTCCACTCTATCACTGCGCGGCACTGACCGGTGAATTTCTTATTTCACTAATCTGCGGCGTACATATTGTCTTTGACTCGGGCGGATTAGATCCTGAACACTTAATCAGATTAATGATTGAAAAGAAAATTACCGTATTCTGCGGCACTCCGACGCTGTTGACAGTAACCGCGCGGCTGCTGAAAGGGCGGGGCGATCTGTTATCTCTGCGTAAGGTGACGGTCAGCGGCGAATGTATTACCGATTTTGCCATCAGATTCATTCAAAAAGGATTTAAAGGGGTTAATATTTATCATGTATACGGACTGACCGAGGCTTCTCCCAGAGTAGCCTATCTGCCGCCTGATTTTTTTGAAACTCATTCTCGCTCGGTCGGTTTTTTGCTTCCTTCCTTGCGGGGAAAGATTGTTGATGAGGGAGGTCGGACGCTTCCGGCAGGCGCGGTAGGGGAGCTGCTGATCAGCGGTCCCAGTATTATGATGGGGTATTATAAAGATCAGGCGGGCACAGCACGCGTACTAAAAGATGGGTGGCTCCATACCGGCGACCTTGCTGTAATAGATGAAAACGGTTTGCTGACAATTAAAGGCAGAAAGGATGATCTGATTATCTACGCCGGAATGAATATTTATCCGGCGGAAATTGAAAATGCATTGAAGAAAGACAGGCGGGTGCAGGAAGTGCTGGTTTACGGTATTCCGGACAAGCTTTGCGGGCAGAAGATCGGACTTAAAATTGCCGGTTTGTTTGAAAAAAAGCAGGAAATTGTCGAACTTTGCGTTCAAAATCTTCCCGCATATGCCTGCCCGTCTGTTATTGAGTGGTTGGAAACCCTGCCGAAAAACGGCTCAGGCAAAATAATTCGGGGCGCTCCGATCTATAAATAATAAGGAAGAAATGATTATGATATTTAAAAAATACAGGACCTTGGTTGCAGAAAAAAATTATATTTGCAACCAAAAAAACAGTGATCCGGATCGTATGATCAACGGGCAGAACGCTTACAGCAATTACCGCTTCGGATTATCTACATTAAATCGCGTAGGCTGCGGTATTATCGCTGTCTACAATGCCCTGCGGATGCTGAACTGCCCTATAGTGCTTAGCGAACTGATCCGGGAATTTGAAACCAATTCCACTGAAACCGTTCCGTTCGGCTTTTTTGGTATCAATCCCTTTTCTATGAAAAAATTTTTCGAAGCGCATGCCATTCCCTACACTAAAATTCAATGTATTCAGGAACTGATGAAATTCAGTGAGGAGGGCGGTATCTATCTCCTTACCTTCTGGAATGATGCTAAAAAGCTGACACAGGGAGCCCATACGGTTACACTCTTTTATACGCAAGGGCGATTTACCGTTTATAACCGAACCAATAACAGCAGTCAAGCGGCGGAGTTTGCCGCTGCCGCTGACATAATCGGCAACGGCAAACTGATCAGGGGCTATCAGCTTTACAGTAATTTTTATGAAGAAAGAGAGGAATAAATAGCCATGTGTAAGCCTATTGAAACTTCATGGGAAGCGATTTTAAAAAGCTGCCCGAAACAATGCCGCGGGCAATCAACCGAATTTAACGATGCGGCAGGCAATACTTATGAAAAACATACCTATGAAAATGGAGGCTTGATCGCCGTATTTGACAGTCAGGGAAGAAGGCTGGGAGTTCATAGCGTTTACGGATGCTTTGAACTGCCGGCGGAGAAGGAGGGAGGCTATCGGTATGAGAACTGTACTTCGTGAAATCAGTAAGCTGCGCGGAACAAGCAATATTGAGATTGATCCGCGCAACCGTAACCGGTACCGACTGCTGGTAAAGGAAAAAATCGGCACCACCGCCTATTGTTTCGGAACCCCGATTTACAGTCAGGAGAGTCTAAAGCTGGTCTGCCGCAGATTTGAGCAAGCAGGAGAGGCTTTTACCTTTAATGGAAGCAACGCGAAGGTGACCGTCTATCGGGATCAAATTGTTTTGAAAAATTCTGAAGGCAGTGCGTCGGTTCGGTTGCCGATAGATGGTTTTGCGCTTCAAAACGGTAGACTGTGCGAGGAGAGAGGGGAATTGGTTCCCACATTAAACGGACTCGCCGTTACGGTCAATTCGGCTTTAGTGAAGCTGACAATACGCACTGATAAGCCTTTTTCGCGGGTGCGCCACTGTTCCAAAAGCTTCGCGATCATGCAGGAGGAGTTTCGCCCCTTTTTCAGTCTGTCTCCGCTGACGGGCACAGACACGAATAGCAGATGTTCACCGGCGGAGGTCGCCTACAGTCAGATAGATGAATACACCTATGAGGTGACGGCAGCCGCCGCAGGGAACGCTTGGATCAGATTCGAAATAAATTTGTATGAACCTAAGCTTTTTCAGGATACCACGGTAGAAAGTATCCGTCCGGACGAAAACAATGCCTTTGGCGGAATTGCCTTTATTGGCAGAACCGAATGGTTTGGTGAGCAGTGGCTTTATACCCGCCCTGATTTTTCAAAAATTCCGGAGCTTTATTCTGTTTATGTACGAAAGGTGTTGCTGCATATTCCCTGCTTTTACAGTACCGGCGTAAAGCTGTCGGTATTTGCTCCTACTGCCCGTTTTTGCAGCTTTGGGTCAACTTGGAATAACAAAATTGGACAAACCGGACAGTTAGCGGCTGCCTCCCCAAATGACGGATATGTGACAGTTGATCTTACCGGCATACTTACCGAGCCTTCTGAGCGGAGATTGCTGTACACTGAGGGGTTAATTTTAAAACCAAGCGGTACAGAAAGCGGTTTTACCGCAATCGCAACCGGCGATAACTATGAATTTCCACAGATTCTGGAAATTCAATACGAATAAAAATAAAAGAAAGGAAGAGAAAAATGATAAAAGAAAAAGGAGAACTGCTTATTCTCAATC
>CAZMTU010000018.1:0-26294 GCA_964569225.1 uncultured Lachnospiraceae bacterium
AGCGCGACCTTGCCAAGGTCGAGGTGGCGGGTTCGAGCCCCGTAATCCGCTCCATCTACGGCTTAGCCGTTTCACATAAATCCACGCAGCACAAGCGTGGATTTATTATTCCGGCGTCATAGCCAAGAGGTAAGGCAGAGGTCTGCAAAACCTTTATTCCCCGGTTCAAATCCGGGTGACGCCTCCATTGAACAAAGCCATCCATTCGGGTGGCTTTGTTTTTTTCTTGATTGATATTGTTTTCAGGATTTATTTATGATGTAATTATGATGAAAAAAATTTCTTTCCATTGAACCTTTTTGCGTTAAAAAACAACTTAATATGTGAAACCGGTTTTTATCAAGCGAAAGGAGGAAGTATGGAGAAAATAATATTATTTGAAGTTCTGCTGGAAAAACACCGTGTGATTATCGAAAAATATATTAATTTCAGAATACCAAGCAGCTTTGATGCTAACGATGTGATTCAGGAAACATATTGCGCTGCGTATGTCGGCTTTTTAAAATTGCATAACAAAGAATTGTTCAAATCATGGATATTATCGATCGCGAGAAACAAATGCAATATTTGGTTTCGCAAAAAATACGGCAGTGATCTGATCTCTTTGGATGCTATAGCAGACATGGCAGATATGCCCGCGCAGGACGATGAATCCGTGTTGGAAATCTTAAAATTACTCCCTCAAGAGTCAAAGCTTACTATGCACGGATATAAGCAAAGTGAAATTGCAGAACGCTTGGGTGTTCCGATTGACACAGTAAAAAAGCCGCTTGCACTATGCAAGAAAACAGTTCCGCTCCGTATGCACGCCCGAACAAATTGTGTTATTTGAGAAAGGAAGAAAAATTATGACAAAGAAAGATTATACTTGCGGTTTTCCCGCAGCAATGCCTGTTTTGATCATCAAAGAAAGCTCTCGCCCGTTTGCTGAGATCAAATGCGCAGATGAGGGGGTTTATTATTCCGAAAATCGGCAACAAAAATTCTGAAGGAACATACAGATATCCCGATAAGAAATTAGCTTTGGTATCCACCTGCTATATTCCTAAGGCTGCTATAATACATGAAGTTGCCGGAGTTAAGATGTGTAAAGATACATATAATATCAAGGCAGGAAAGCTCTACAAAAATGAGTGCATTTGGTTTTCTCAGTTGACAGATGAATATATTCGTGATCTCGGAACCATTTGCTGTGATAACAAAATTGATGATGATTATCCCACCGAAATTCATACTTTTTTGGAAAACGATTATGATGCTATCGTCAACGGAAATGACAGAATTCACGGCAGACCTTTGCTGATCAAAGAAAATCCTCCAAAGGTTATGGATGGTAAAATATTTGTCGATGAATATAACATCAGATATACGATGGGCAGCGTTGATGTAACGATTGGAGAAAGAACATTTGAAACGATCAAGTTTATCAATGTTCGAGACAATAACTATGTTACCGAAAACTATATCGATGGAAACGGCAGACTGGTTTTAATGCGCTGGTATGAATCGGTCGATTGTATTGATCAAATTGAATATTATACCGATGAGTTTAAACAAAGAACCGTTAACAATTCCAAGCTGATCGTCAACGATATTGAATACCGCTTTATTGAAGATCGCATCAGCCAATACGCACTTTAAATCCCAGCCCCACCTCGCGTGGGGCTTTTATGCTTGCTTGTGGCAGCAGTATTCATTGCGTCTTTTGATTTATACTGGCAGGTAATGCCCCGAGAAGGGCATTACCTGCCCTCCGGCTCAGCTTTAAAACTTCTATTGTAATTCTACATAGAGAAGATGGAAAAGCATTAAACGTGGCTTGATTTCATACTTGATTTACTTGACTCAAATCAAAATCTTCTGCCACAAGGCAATTTTAAGGCGGTTTTTCCGCTTAAATTTTTTCTTTTTTCTGTGAAATCAAATGCAAAAAACCCGCACTATATGAGTGAAAGGAGCCGAACGCTATGAATGAATCTCTCAAAAACACGGTTGACACCTATTTGCGCCTATATACCACCGAATATATGGAAAAGGTTTTTTATTTCTGCCTGAAAAAGTGCGGACAACCTGAAGAAGCGGAGAATCTCACCTCCGATATTTCGCTGAATATTATTGCTGCGCTGCAAAGCTGTAAAGGCCAAGACATGATTCCAACATACTTTTCCGCATGGGTGTGGAAAATCGCGCGCAATCGGTACAGCGTATGGGCGGATCAAAAGCACAAGCGAATGCTGTCGGTATCCGGAGCCGACTTGTCTGAGTTTGAGATCGCGGAGGAAAGCTCTTTTGAAGATGCGCTGATACAAAAGGAGCAGCTTCAACTGTTGCGTAGAGAACTGGCATTTATCCGAAGCGATTACCGCAGTTTGATCGTGGCTTATTACCTTGAAAACCGCAGAATAGAGGAAATCGCGCATACGTTGGGCATCCCCAAAGGGACGATCATGACACGGCTTCACCGTTCCCGAAAAATTTTGAAAGAAGGTATGAATATGGCAAGAGAATTCGGCGTCAAAAGCTATAATCCTCAAGAAATCGGATTTATCAATAACGGCATGTCTGGAGATAAAGGACAGCCTTGGAGCATTTTAAATCATAGCCTGTACAAAAATATTTTTTTGGAAGCATACGGCAATCCTTCCACTGCCCAAACCTTGGCGATAGAACTGGGAATCGCTCTACCTTATATGCAGGATGAGTTGGACTATCTTGAAAAGGAAACCTTTTTAATTAAAAGCGGCGATTTGTATGAAACAGCATTCCCCATTGTCAGCCAAAGCGTACAGGAACGGGTTTATGCCCGAAATATGGCTGCCGTTCCAGAAATAACAGCTCTGCTCACCCGCTTGATAGATCTATTTGACGCGGCCTGCAGGGAAAAGGACATGGCATACTATGGCGGCTATCAGGACTATGAAAGCGCCAAATGGACGCTGCTCATGCAGGCGTATGACCGGTTAATGTATGGTATAGGCAAAGAACAGCATATCCGCACAAAGCGTCCTGATAACGGCAGATGGGACATTGTAGGATTTCAGCATACCACTTTGAGAATTCCCCCATTTGTAGGTTTGCACATGTGCACAAACGATGAGATTCAGTTTGGTCAGTTTAAATTTATGCTTAATGGCATTGACGGCAGAACACCCTTGCGGATTACTGAGGAAGAAGCAGCCGCCATCCGCCTATGTGTTCTCGGCAGACAAACGGAATGCGCCCCCGATGTGTTGGAACGGGTATGCGGCTACGGATACCTTCGCAAAAAGGAAGAAAAAGAAGGAGAAATCTACCTGCCTACGGTCATTGTGTTTAATGAACAGCAGCTCACTAAGGCGTCTGCGGTACTGAATGAAGCTGCCTACTGTGAAATTACCGGACTTGTAAATACAATTCAGGAAAAGTTCAGCGCATTGTCTGAATATACCTATGAGGAAGTGCGAAAGGATCTGCCGACCCGTTTTCGGGAGGACGACTATCAGTGCAGACTTGCCGCTTCCTGCAGCACATTGGAACGTGGTTACGTACTGGAGCAGGCATTAAAAACCGGTTGGTTGAAGCCTTCGGATCAGGTGTGCTATACTATCGGCGCGTATATTATCCTGTAAATCCTTGTTAAAAAATAAATACAGAGAATGTCGGTATGCGATAAGCTGCCGACGTTCTTTTTTCAGTAAACCGCTAATTAGACACCGTATATTATTAAAACCGCTTTGGTAAACTCTATTGTTTTTGTAGTAAACCGTTATGTGACACTACTTTCATACTTTATATTGTCTTAAATAAGCAATATTGTACAAAAAGCGCATATAACTTTCATTGATTTTTGGATATTTAGTAAAAACTTCCTTTGAAATTTTGAGTGGTTTGTGATAAAATAGTAATGTAAGCAAATTATACTGTATTAATTTCTGCCTGAAAGGAGCTTTCTATGTTTTTACCGGATGAATTAGTTATGTACGGTGCAGATCTCTGCAAAATTGAATCTATTCAGGAACAATCATTTTTTCCGGGACAAACACCCCGTCCTTATTATATTTTACGTCCGGTTTCCCGTTCTGATTCTACCGTTTATATTCCCTGTGATCAAGGGAAAAGCAAGCTGCGGCCGATTATGACAGCAAGCGAAATTACAACGCTGCGCAGTCGAACCGACGGTCGAACATTAGAATGGATTGAAGATCGTCAACTGCGCAGCCGGACCTACACTCAAATTCTTCAGCAAGGCAATCCTGAACAGATTCTGCTGTTAATCCGCTGTCTGCTCGCTAAAAAAGCGGAATTAATCGCGCATCAGAAAAAATTTTCTGTTTCTGATGAGAAAATTCTCGCTGCCGCTGAAAAAATGGTTGATGAAGAATATTCCTTCGTATTAGATATGGAAAAAGAAGATCTGCCAGGATTTTTTGAAACATAAGCAAGACTTTTATCAAGATTGAAAAAACGGACTGCCGTACATTAGTACGGCAGTCCGTTTTACTTATTTATTCCTGTTCATCCGACTCGGATTCGAACGCTCTGTATGCCGGTCTTTTCGGCTCACTCGGTTTACGGGAGCCTTCCGGGAAAATAACCACTCTGCGGTTGCGTTCCGCACCGATGGAATTGGTGGACACACCCACAATTCCCTGAACTTCGCTATGGATAATCCGCCGTTCGTAAGCGCTCATAGGTTCCAGTGTAACGCTTCTGTGATATTTCAGCACACGGGCAGCCATTCTTCTGGCAAGTGCTCTCAATGCTTTTTCCCGCTTTGCGCGATAGCCTTCAATGTCCAGCGCAATCTTTATGTAATCTCGGTCATCTTCATCATTTTCTTTCTTATTGGCTACCAAATTCAGCAAATATTGAAGCTGATCCAGTGTTTCGCCGTGATGTCCGATGAGTACAGACGCATTTTCGCCGGTAAGACTAAGCAGCTTTCCGCCTTCTTCTATATCAGAAAGGGAAATTTCAGCGTTTATATTTATATCTTCAAGTAAGGTTTTCACAAATTCCAACGCCAACTCGACAGGCTGTTTTTGATAAAACACTTTTACTTTGGCTGGCGTTTCTCCAAAGCCCAAAAATCCTTTTTTCGCTTGCGCAATGACTTCATAGGTTACGGTTTCTACCGGGACGCCCAGCTCTTTGGCTGCTCTTTCTACGGCAAGTTCGACTGTTTTGCCGCTCATAATCAGTTCTTGTTTCATATGCTGTCCTTTCTCAAATTTTATATATGGGGCAAAGCCCCAACCCCCGCCAGAAATCCTTTTCAAAAAATTTCTGGACTTCGAAAAAACTCAGGAAAAGATATGATAAAAAAGTTTTTGAGGGTGTGGGGCTTCGCCCCAGCTATATCAACCTTATTTATTCTTTTTCTTTTTACGGTCTGGCTTATCTTCTTTTAATACAGGTGCATCCTCAGACAGCCGCTCGTCCTCTTCTAAATCAATTTTCATAGGCGGCAGCTTTGGCTCAGGCGTGCTGTCCTCATCATCAATATGATGGAGAGAACGGTACTGCTTACCCTCTACAACACGGGGATCTGTAGCGGTTGTATATTTGGGCGCTTTTCCTCTTAGCTGGCGTTCAGCGTTCTTATAGTCCTCTTCAGTCAGCACGGGAAGCGGGAACATTTTATGAAGCACAAACTGCTGCACTACACTCAACACATTGTTGAACATCCAATACACGCCCATAATAGACGGCCAAATCGCGGAAATATAGGTGGACATTAACGGCATTGCAAAATCCATTACCTTCATGGAACAGCCCATAGAAGGATCCTGTTCCGGCTGATAAGTAAAGCGCCGCTGGATTTTCATACTGCCATACATAAATACAAAGGTCAGTACAGGAATTAACAGATACAGCAGTCCCCATCCGCCGCCTTTGATCTCAGTCAGCGGTACAGGCGCTAAGTTTAACCCAAAAACACTGAAATTAGGCAGTTTAACCCCCGCAAGATCAGTATATTGAGCTGCCACTGCATCAAAATTGTTCCTAAGCAGATCTACCATCTGCAATTCATTGACCGTTGTACCCTCTGCAATAGCGCCGATGTTGACCAGTGCCGCACTGCACTTTTCAATGCTCAACCCGCAGATATAGGAAATAGGCTGACGAATCACCTGATAAAGGATCAGCAAAATAGGAAGCTGAAGCAGCATAGGCAAACATCCGCTAAAGGGAGAGTATCCCTCTGCCTGATACATTTCCTGAATCTCCGCGTTCATCTTGTTTTTAGAATTCTGATCGTCTCTGCCTTTATATTTTTTTCGGATGGCTTGTTCTTTTGGACGCAGCGAAGCCTGCTTGACCGAATTTTTCTGTTGTTTAATGGAAAACGGGAAGAGGATAATCTTAAACAGCAAGGCGAACAGCATTACGGCAAGAAGATAATTTTGCGTAATGTTGTTAAAAAAGGACAAGATCATCCCAAAAAATTTGTAAATCAAATCCATGTGTGAATTCCTTTTCAGTTTTTCAGTTAGGAATATTACAGGCGAGCTTCTGCACAGCGCGGCTCTGCAAATCTGCCTGTCCGATTCTTATAAAAATTAATGGTTAAAAACAAGCTGTCATTTTTACTGGCTCCGGTTTTGTTTTTTTTGGTCCTCAGCGTGCTTTTTTGGATTCACCGGAACGGGATCATACCCACCCTTTGAAAAAGGGTTGCAGCGCAGAATCCGCCAGATTGCCAGCGCGCTTCCTCGCAACGCGCCCCATTCCTCCAGCGCCTGCAAAGCATACTCTGAACAGGTAGGACGGTATTTACAGGAGGGCGGCGTTCTAGGGGAAATATACTTTCTGTAAAATCGAATAGGCAAAGCTAACCATTTAGCTATCATGAAATCAATCCCGCCCTTGCAGCAGCGCTTCTCAGTTCCTCATACAGTTCGGTCGATTTAGCATTCCGTATACTTTCTCTCGCTACAATAACTACAAGATATCCCTTTTTCACTGAATCATTTTTTTCCAGCGTCCGATATGCCTCCCGAATAATCCGCTTGGCACGGTTTCGCACTACTGCATGACCGATTTTTTTAGATACTGTAATGCCGACCCGATTGACCTTCTGCTTCATCGGATTCTGTTTTTTCAGCAGCCAAGCGTGACGGTCAGTAAGGACATAAACCACGATCCGTTTACCGACCGCTTTTTTGCCCTTGGCGTATACCTTATTGAAAAGATGATTTTCGCGGATTGCACAGCTTTTCATATACTTCTTTCTCCGGGGACTGTTTTACACACCGCAAGCCGTCCTGTAAAACAAAAACCCCCGATTGGATGGTCGGCGGTTTTGATGGATATCCTCAGTCAGGGTGAATCAGTGACTGAGTCTGGCTCTGCCCTTCTGACGGCGTCTTTTTAAAACCTTCCGTCCGTTTGCAGTAGACATTCTTTTACGGAAGCCGTGTTCTTTGCTTCTCTGGCGTTTTTTGGGCTGATAAGTTCTGACCATTCTTAGCACCTTCCCTTCGATCTGAAATTTATACAGCTTGCGACAATCTTTATTATATAAATTCAAAAGCGCTTTGTCAAGTCTTTTTTTTGATTATTTCAATTTTTTTAATAATTTTATGCCAAAACGGGAGAAATATACGCTAAAATCATTTCAGAAAAAGCAGCTATGTCAGAATCCCCATAAGCCTTAAGAAAGCTGCCGAATAAACCAATTTATTTGGTATATATATTATATGAGAATATTCATGAAAGCCCTTGCAATTCTGTCTTATTTATGCTATAATAAATTGATATATCTTAATCCTTTTCAGGCATTGAAATATTTATATTTTTTTATTCTTTTTCCGCTATACAGCGATATTTTGGCGCGTAATTTATGTCATTCCGATTCTAAAGCTTCAAAATCCGCTGTCTGAAAGAAGCCTACGGCTTCTTTCAGATTTTTTACCCTAATTTGATCAACCCTATTGCAAGGAGAGATAAAATGCAGGAACTTACCACACTGTGGCAGGCTGTGATAGAACAGCTGAAACAAAACTTTTCACCGACCGTGATTGAACTGTGGTTTAATGACGCCAAGCTAAGTGATTTTGACGGAACTAAAGCAGTTATCACCATGAAAACCGATTTTAAAAAAAGGATCGTCGAACAAAAATATTGCGAAGTGCTAAAAAACGCGTTTTCTGAAACGGTAGGCTTTGATGTTGAAATTCACTTTATAATTGAAGGAGAATCTATTCCGTCTGCTCCCGCGCCTCTGCCGGTTGCTGATCCTAAAAAACCAGAGGAAGCTCCCGTCACGCCCTTCGTGCAGAATTATGAATATACCTTCGATAACTTCATCGTTGGTTCCTCCAATCAATTTGCTCATGCCGCCTGCACAGCCGTTGCAAGAAATCCGGCAACCGATTATAATCCGCTGTTCATTTACTCTCAATCCGGTCTTGGAAAAACGCATCTGCTCAACGCTATTATGAATGAAATCTCCATCCGATATCCGAATTATACGATTATTTACGTCAAGGGCGATGAATTCACCAATCAAATGATCGCGGCGATCTCTCAAAAAAGTCAGGAGCAGTTCAGAAATAAATACCGCAGAGCGGATGTGCTGCTAATCGATGATATTCAATTTATTGCCGGCAAGGAAAGTACACAGGAAGAATTTTTTCACACCTTTAACGCGCTTTACGAGGACCATAAACAGATCATCATGACCTCCGACCGACCTCCCCGTGATATTAAAACGCTGGAGGACCGCCTGAAAACCCGATTTGAATGGGGACTTATCGCTGATATTCAGCCGCCTGATTATGAGCTGCGCATTGCCATCATGAACAATAAAACCAAATTGATGGGTATTACTCTCCCGCCGGAGGTACTTACTTATATTGCTGAGAATTTGAAATCCAATATCCGTCAAATTGAAGGCGCTGTGAAAAAAATATGCGCCCGTAGCTATCTGACCAAAGAGCCGATTACACTGTCTATGACAAAGGATTGCATCGCCACCTTTGTCACCGGCAATGAACCTCCTTCTGTAACTGCCGAGAAGATTGTTTCAAGGGTAGCTAAAAAATATGGTATCACCGAAGAAGAAATTTACGGAAGAAAGCGTACCAAGCATATTGCCAGCGCGCGCGCCATCAGTATTTATATCATCCGAAAGGTTACTGAAATGTCCTTTCCAGCCATCGGGAAAATGTTTGACCGGGATCATTCCACCATCATCAGCGCCAATGATTCAATCGATCAGGATGTGAAAAGCAATCCTCTGTTTGCCATGGAAATATCCGATTTAATTAAGGAAATTACTGAATAGCGAAAGAGTCTAAAAATATGTTTTTTTATATTACGCCCGCATTTTCTGTTCCGGACGAAGCGGTTATCGGCATCTTCGACATGGACAGCGCTACCGTTTCGGCGGATACCCGGAAATTTCTTCGCCGGAAAGAAAAAGAAAAAAAGCTGATCTCCACAGCAAAAGATATTCCCAAATCATTTATTCTTACAGATGCCTTAGTCTATTTAGCGCAGACAGCGCCCGCCTCTCTACGCACCCACGGTGAAAAATAAATAGTCAATTTTTTAAACGCTATCAAAAGACCATCCAAAAATATCCACTGGTTTTCCCAAACACGGATAGGGAAAACAACAAGGTTGTCCACAGAAAGACTGTTTGAACAACAGACAAATTTCTTGTGGACGAACTGTGGAAAAATCATCGGTTAATCACAAATTCTCATCAGTACAAAATTTCACCTGCTTTTCCACCCTCCTTTCCTGAATGGAACAAACAGGTACAAATTCAAATTAATGGCTTGTACAGACAAAAAAACAACTTGTCCACATTCTGAACAGCCCCTACTGCTTCTACTGCTATTTATTTATTGAATCTATTTATCTTATCTTTTTCGCGTGTAAAATTCATAATTTTACATAAAATCCAAAATTGCCGCATTGTACAGCAAACAAACGACACAGTCATAATAAAGGAGACCATTAATGAAAATTACATTTCAAAAAAACGCGCTGGAAGCCGTTGTCAATGATTCTATGAGTTCAGTATCCGATAAAAATACCATTCCGGTGGTAGAAGGCATTCGTTTTAAAACCGAATCGGATGAAATCTGCTCTGTTACCACCTATGACCTGGAAAAAGGATTCAAAGCAGAGCTGACCTGTGATATCGCGGAAGCCGGCAACTATGTCATTAACGCTCAAAAATTGAACCGGATCATTAAATATATGCCTGACCAGTACATCACTTTAACCGTGGATCAAAATTGCAACGCGGTTATTACCAGCGGTCGGTCAAAATTTGAACTTCACGCCATGGATGGAGAAGCCTTTCCCAGCTTACCTGAATTGACGGGCGATAAAGGTTTTTCTATCAGCGGCGAAATTTTGAAAAAAATGGTTGGTCAGGTGTTTTTTGCTATTGCCACTACCGATCAGCGGCCTGTACTTTGCGGCGCGCTTTTTGAAATTACAGAAGATCAGCTTAAAATTGTGGCATGCGACGGCAACCGGCTGGCAGTAAGGGAAAAGATTTGTACACTGGAAAATAAAAACAAGGACGGTTCCACGCTGAATATGTCCTTTGTAGTACCGGGTAAAACGCTGTCTCAGCTTATTCGGTTGATTTCCGACGACGATATGGTCAGCATTTACCTTGGCAGAAAGCATGTCATTTTTGCGCTGGAAAATAAAACCTTCTTTTCCAGGCTTATTGACGGCGATTATATTGATTATAATAGGGTCATTCCTCAAACTAAACCGATCAGTGTGAAGCTGAATCGCATGGAATTAATCTCTTCGTTGGAAAGAGCGTCACTGGTAACAGAGGATAAAGCGCTCGGACAGGCAAAGAGTTACGCTCGCTGTAATTTTGAAGGCAATTATCTGAAAATTTCATCTGTTTCGGTTACTGGCAGCGTATATGATGAAGTTGCGGTCGAAAAAGAAGGCGGCGATATTGTTATAGGCTTTAATTGCCGGTATTTGTTAGAGTCATTAAAAGCGATTGACAGCAATACCATCCGAATTTACCTGAACAGTCCGCTTATGAGTATTATTATCGGACCGGATCAAGCGGAAAAAAGCGAGGACGAGGAATATTTGTATATGGTATGCCCCGTCAAAATGAAAGAATAATAGATCTGCATGATTTGTAAAAGCGTTCATTATCTTAACTTCAGAAATATTGAGGGGCAGAAAATCGTCTTTTCTCCTGATACCAATATCATACGGGGAGAAAACGCGCAGGGAAAGACCAACGCGCTGGAAGGCATTTATTTGTGTGCCCAAGGACGCAGCCACCGAACAGTTCATGAAAAAGAGTTTATTCGGTTCGGTCAGCAAATGGCAGAAGTAGGCGTATGTTATGAGGACCGGCAGAGAGAAAACAGCTTGCTGATCCGCTATGCGGGCAATAAAAAAAGCTGTCAGAAAAACGGTGTTTCATTGCGCCGGATGAGTGAATTTATAGGTCATTTTCGGGCTGTTTTGTTTACGCCGGAGCATTTGTCTATTGTTAAGGAAGGACCCGCCTTGCGCAGAACCTTTTTAGACAGCGCGATCAGTCAGCTTTCCGCTGGTTATGTCAGCGCCCTTCAGATTTATCATAAATGCCTGTTTCAACGCAATAAACTGCTTCAATCGGTTCAAAAAGGAGAGTTTTCCGGAGATCTCGGCGGGTTGAATGAGGTTTGGGCTATTCAAATGGCAAAGTCGGGAGCTGTCATTTCTTCTATGAGAAAAAGCTATACAGAGCGGCTTTGCGAGGCGGTAAAGGTTATTTTTTCGGATATGACAGGCGGCAGAGAGCTTCCGGAAATTGTTTATCAGGGTTTTAGAGAAGAGGAAGCACTGCTAAGGCTCTTTACAGAAAATTTAGAGAGGGAAGCAAGAGTGGGCAGCACACTTTGGGGCGTTCATAAGGATGACATTTATTTGACCATTAATGGCAGGGAAGCCCGCTGTTTCGCTTCACAGGGACAGCAGCGGTCAATGGCGCTTGCTATGAAATTGGCGGAGGGGCAAATCTCCAAAGAACAAACCGGAGAATATCCGGTCTTTCTCTTTGATGATATTTTGTCTGAACTGGACAGGACCCGAAAAGCATACATTATGAGCGGTATCAGCGGCAGACAGGTGATTCTGACTACCTGTGAGGAGATTGAACATCCTAATTCAGTTACCATTTTCTGCAAAAACGGCGTCTATACAAGTTGATTTTTGGAAATAATGATTGCAATTATATTTTTGAGGAACATGAGCTTCACTGGTAAAGCTCGTAATTTTACAGTACACATCGAAAGGAAAACATAAAATGGCAGAAGAAATTAAGACCACCTCTTATGATGAGAATCAAATACAGGTGCTGGAGGGGCTGGAAGCTGTTCGGAAGCGTCCCGGTATGTACATAGGTTCAACTTCCCTGAGAGGACTGCATCATCTGGTCTATGAGATCGTAGATAACTCTATTGATGAAGCGCTGGCAGGCGCATGTACCGACATAAAAGTGACGCTCCACGCGGATGGAAGCTGTTCGGTCAGAGATAATGGACGGGGAATTCCTACCGCTATTCATCATAAAATGGGTATTCCTACACCAGAAGTCGTATTTACTGTACTGCACGCAGGCGGAAAATTCGGAGGCGAGGGATATGCCATCTCCGGCGGACTTCACGGTGTAGGCGCATCGGTTGTAAACGCGCTCTCCGAATGGTTGGTATATGAGGACAGTCGGGATGGGGAAAAATTTACACAATCCTATTCCAGAGGCAAAGTAACCTCTCCATTCACTTCAATGGGCGCTACTGATGACCACGGACTGTATGTCCGTTTTATGCCTGACAAGGAGATTTTTGAGGAAACCGTATTTGACTATACCACTTTACTGAATCGGTTAAGGGAACAGGCATTTCTGAATGCAGGCATTAAAATTATTTTCAGGGATGAACGCGCAGAAGAACCGGTAGAGAATATTCTGCATTATGAGGGCGGCATTGTTTCCTTTGTAGAGCATTTGAATACCATTAAACACTGCGAACTGATTCACCCGCAGGTAGTTTATTTCAAAGCGCAAAAGGGAGATACTACGGCGGAGGTTGCGTTTCAGTACAATGATACCTATAATGAAACGCTCATGTCCTTTGCGAATAATATTCATACAATGGAGGGCGGTACACACGAAACTGGCTTTAAGAGTGCTTTATCCAAGGTATTAAACGCATATGGCGCCAAATTGGGATATTTAAAGGGCGAGGATAAGCTGACCGGTGAGGATGTCCGGGAGGGCATATGCGCCGTCGTATCGGTGAAGCTGAGGGACGCGCAGTTTGAAGGTCAAACAAAGACTAAATTAGGAAATTCTGATATTCGTACCTTTGTAGAATCGGTGATAACTGATAAACTCACCGAATATATGGAAGAAAATCCTGCCTTCTGTAAATCGGTTCTTGAAAAGGCACAGGCTGCGTCCAGAGCCAGAGAAGCGGCCCGCAAGGCAAGGGAGCTAACCAGACGAAAAGGAGCCTTGGAGGGGGCAGGATTGCCCGGAAAGCTGTGGGACTGTCAGGAAAAATCGGTGGATGTGACTGAACTGTTTTTAGTGGAGGGTAATTCCGCAGGCGGTTCTGCAAAGGATGGAAGAGATTCCAGATATCAGGCCATTCTTCCGTTGAGAGGTAAGGTACTGAATGTTGAAAAATCACGGTTAGATAAAATTTACGCCAATACCCAGTTAATTCCGATTATTCAATCTATCGGCTGCGGTATCGGAAATGAAATGGATATCAGCAAGCTGCGGTACGGGAAGATCATCATTATGGCGGACGCCGACGTAGATGGCGCTCACATTCAGATTTTGCTGCTTACCTTCTTTTATCGGCATATGCGTCAGCTTATAGAGGACGGTCATATTTTTTTGGCACAGCCTCCGCTGTTTAAAGTATTCAAGGGCAAACAAATTCGTTATGCTTTCTCAGATGAGGAAAGAGATTACTATATTGAAGAGTTGGGTACCAAAAATGTCAGTGCCGATCGGTATAAAGGTTTGGGAGAAATGAATCCTCAACAGCTTTGGGAAACAACTATGAATCCTGAAACCCGTACGCTTTTAAGAGTGTCTATTGAAGACGCTATGCAATGTGATGAAACCTTCTCCCTGTTGATGGGCGAAAAGGTAGAGCCAAGACGGGAATTTATTGAACAAAACGCTACCTATGTGACCAATTTGGATGTATAAAGGATCATTGGAGAAGATATGCTTTATACAGTAATCAGTCTGAATCCATGCATAGACAGAATCCTTACCTTAAAAACCCCTCTGAATGAGAACGCTTTGAACCGGATCGCTCAAAGTGAGGTTTATCCGGCAGGAAAAGGGGTCAATGTCGCAAGAGTTCTGCGGCGATTGGTAAAAGACGACGATGAGGTTTCGCTTTACACCTTCTTGGGAGAAGAAAGTATTTCTCTTTTTTCAGAGGTCACTGAAAAAGAGGGGATCAGACTGCATGTATTGCCAACTGAGAAACCTACCCGAAGCTGCTATAAGCTGATGAGTCCGAAGAATTGCTCATCTGATTTGAATATGACAGAGCTTAATGAATCAGGCGGTCCTTACGGTGAAGCGGAATTATGCGCGTTGGCGGAAGCTGCGGCGTCAGTAATAGAAAATGGGTCCAATCAAATAGTATGTTTGTGCGGAAGTATTCCACAGGGTGTGGAAAAGGGTGTGGAAAAGGGTGTGTATAACTGGTTGATATCACTTTTCAAAAGCTGTGGAATCATGGTCTTTTTGGATTGTGACGGCGAAGCACTCCGCAAGGGTGTGGAGAGTGCGCCATTCCTCATCAAACCGAATTTTTTTGAGCTTTGCGGATTGGCAGAACAGCAGTTTTCCACTTACTTGCAGGCTGTGGAATTTGCCGCAGCGCTGTCTGTGGAAAAAGCGGTCGCGGTACTGTGTACAAACGGTGATAAGGGTTCTTTTTTGGCAAAAGATGGGAATATTTGGCAGGTATCCTGTCCTACTGTTGAGGCAGCTTGTCCCGCCGGTGCCGGTGATCACTATTTAGCCGGCTTTGCGGCTGCAATAGGCGCGGGCAAGACAATAGAAGAAGCGCTGCAATGGGGAGCGTCCGCTGCCGCTGCAAAGGTAGAAACAGAAGGCAGTCTGATCCCGAAAGTTGAAGAGCTTTGCCGGCGCAGATCAGATATAACTGTCGAAAAGGAAAACTTATGAAAACATCGGTTCAAAAATATCTGATCCGTTTAGCGGTATTGACTGCGGCGCTGATTCCTTATTATATCAAAAAGGACCAGACCGAAACAAAGATGAAATCGCTGATTTTCACATATATTTACAGGGCGGGAGAAAAGCCGTCTATTCAAATTATACGCAATTCAAGTAAATCAATGTAAGGAGATAAAGTATATGGCAAAGTTAGGCACATTTATTAAACTTGCGGCGCTGGCATCGCTGATTCCCTATCAGTTTGAAAAGAAGGAGGATGGTAAATCCTTTTCAGCTTCCGCTTTGCTTTGGAAGGTAGATTATAAGGCTGCTACCGAAGACGAGAATGGAAGCACTAATATTACGATTCCCGGTAACTTAAAGGAAGTAGCGGAAAAAGTCAAGAAAGTGATTCACAAGGAAGAAAAAGAGGAAACCGAAGCAGAATTCTGTGACTGCGCAAATACAGAAAAAGATGACTGCTGCGACGCTGCGGCAGCTTGTGAATGTTGTGAGGGAGCCTGTGCGTGTGAGGCGCCTTGTCAGGAGAACGGAGCAGAGTCATAAACAGATGTCTGACGCTGCGGAAAAATGGACACGTTTGAATCTTTGAAAGGATATTCCGATAAAGAATGGAAACAGTAGAAAATTACGAATTTAAAGATCAAAAGATAGTAGACGTTCAAATGGAGAAGGAAGTCAAAAAATCCTTCATCAATTATGCAATGTCGGTTATTGTCAGCCGCGCGCTGCCGGATGTGCGGGACGGCCTGAAGCCGGTTCATCGCCGGATATTGTACGCTATGTATGAGGATCATCTGACACACGACCAGCCCTTCCGAAAATCAGCGACTACAGTAGGAAACGTGTTAGGCCGATACCATCCTCACGGTGACGCGTCTGTTTACGACGCGATGGTACGGCTTGCGCAGGACTTCAACCTTCGGTATACGCTGATCGAAGGACAGGGCAACTTTGGTAATATTGACGGAGACCAAGCCGCCGCTTATCGTTATACCGAAGCCAGAATGAGCCGGCTTGCCGATGAAATGCTTACCGATATTGACAAAGAAGTGGTGGATTTTTCCCCGAACTTTGACAATAAATTGAGAGAGCCGGACGTATTGCCCGCCCGTTTCCCGAATTTGCTGGTCAACGGCAGTATGGGCATTGCGGTAGGCATGGCGACCAATATTCCTCCTCACAATTTGGGTGAGGTAGTGGACGGAATTATATACTTAATGGATCATCCGCAGGCAGAGCTTCCGGAACTAATGCAGTTTATTAAGGGACCGGATTTTCCTACCGCGGCTACTATCTGTGGAACTGCCGGTATTATAGAAGCTTATTCTACCGGAAAAGGGCGGATTTTAGTACGGGCGAAGGCGGAAGTAGACGAAAAGAAAAATAGGATCATTATTACCGAAATTCCTTATGCCGTAAATAAAGCCATGATGGTAGAAGCCATGGCAAATTGCGTAAAGGAAAAGAAAATCGAAGGGATCACCGCTATCCGGGATGAATCGGGCAGAGCGGGTCTTCGGGTAGTTGTAGAATACCGCAGGGACGCCAACGGTCAGGTTATTCTGAATCAGCTTTATAAATTTACTCAGCTTCAGGATACTTTCGCAGTCAATATGCTGGCGATCGTAAACGGTGTGCCGAGAATTCTGACGCTGAAGGAAATGATGAGCTATTATATTGCGCATCAGGAAGAGGTTGTAGTCAGACGGGTCAAGTTTGATCTGGATAAAACCCTGAAGGAAATGCACATTTTTGAGGGGTATAAGATCGCGCTGGATAATATTGATAAGGTAATCTCAATTATCCGTTCCTCTGCAACGGTCAGCGAAGCGAAAGTAAACCTGATGAACGCCTTTAAACCGGATGATTTGATTGATAAATTTACAGAGCTGGGCGATTATGAAGCTGCCGGGCAGGGACTTTCCGAAGCACAGGCAACAGCTATTGTGGAAATGACCTTAGGCCGTCTTGCGGGAATGGAACGGGATAAGATAGAAGATCGGCTTTCTAAATTGGGAGAACTGGTGAAGGAGCTGCACGGTATTTTAGGCGATATAGGAAAGGTCAGACAGGTTGTGAAAGATGATCTCATTGCCATTAAAAACCGTTACGGAGATCCCCGTCGAACCGTTATTCAACCGATGGAGGATGAAATCATTCTGGAGGATCTGATCGAGCGCCATACCTGCGTTATTACTATGACGCACGCAGGTTATATTAAGCGTCAGAATAATGAAGTCTATTCTGCTCAGAAAAGGGGCGGAAAAGGCGTGATCGGTATGACTACAAAGGAAGAGGATTTTGTAGAGCATGTAATCGCGGTAGACACCCATTCCTTCCTGATGCTTTTCACAACCGCAGGAAAGGTATATACAATCAAAGCATACCGGATTCCCGAAGCCGGCAGAACTGCTAAGGGCGGTAATATTGTGAACCTGCTGGAAATGAGCGAGGGCGAGAAAATCACCGCTATGATCAGCGTTCCTTCCTTTGAAGAAAACGAATACCTGCTTTTTGTAACGAAAAACGGAATAGTAAAACGGACGCCGATGTCTGAATTTGAAATTCAGAGAAAAGGCGGTAAAATTGCGCTGACATTAGATGAGGGGGATGAATTAGTCTATGCCCGTCATACTACCGGTCAGGATGATATTATTATCGCGACCAGTGAAGGCAATGCCGTTCGGTTTGCCGAACAGGATGCCCGCCCTATGGGACGGACTGCTCGGGGAGTACGCGGAATCCGGCTGGAGGAAGGCGACCGTGTAACCGGTGTAACGCTGGTTGACAACGGCCGAAAACTGATTACCATTACCGAGGGTGGTTTTGGCAAGCGGACCGAATTTAATGAGTTTGCATGCCATAACAGAGGCGGAAAAGGCGTTGTTTGTCATAATATTACTGAAAAAACCGGTAAATTGGCAGGCATTGCATCGGTATCCGATACTGATGATCTGATGCTGATGACCAGCAGCGGAACTATGATCCGTATTTCTGCAGGCGATATTCCTGTTTACAGCCGCAGTGCCGGAGGCGTTATTGTTATGCGAATGGATGAAGGCAGTTATATCTGTAATTTTGCGCTGATAGAAACCAATGAAAATACGGCAAAACCAATTATTGCGGCAGAAAAATCTAACGGTATTACTGACCGTTCAGACAGCGGTGACGGTATAGATACGAACATGCCGGCGGAGAATGGTGAAGCTAATACCGAATTATAAGAGAGTTGACCTCATTTTACGAAAGGGATGGTAAAATGATAAAAAAGCTTACTTTGTGGCTGTGTGTTTTTCTCATTCCATTCTGTTTGGGAAGCTGCAAGGGACCCTACAGCGACAGTGAAGCGTCAGAATTGCTTGTCGAATTGCTTGAAAAAGACGCCGCGCTCAATCACTATATCTGGGGAGACGGATTCGGTACACTTACCGATCCGGGAGAGGACGCGGAAAAAACGTCTTGTACCTACTATCGGGTAAATGCGGATGCTCCCTATCACAGTGTGGAGGAACTGAAGCAAGCAATGGCAGAGATATACAGTGAGGAGCTGTATGCGATCGTAGCAGCTTATGCGGTTGAAAACACCGAAAATTCAATGGCGCGTTTCTGCGATTTCTATCAGAACGAACAGGTAGCTGATCTACAGGTGGATGTAACGATGAATCATCCGCCTTATGAGCTGAATACAGTGATTTATCCCTCTACCGCAAAAGTGAGCCGTTCTTCTGCCACAATTATTGAAGCGGAGGTAGAATATACGGTTGGTACAAATCAGGAACGCCAAACGATGAAGATTCGGATATTGAAGGAAAACGGTGCTTGGAAGCTGGATAGCCAGACTTGGGCAGGCGCTGTCGGCGAATAAAAGGTCAGGGTAAGTGAGGTTCGCTGCTGTCTGACTGATTTGTTAATTGATCACATGAAGCTTTGAATCTAAAAATTCAAAAGAAAGAAAAATTTACAGAAAACAGTCATTCCTTTATTTTGCGTTTATATTAAAGGAGCAAAATAAAGTCGATATGGCAAACCCTGATACAGAAAAGAAAGGTGTGACATAAAATGGCTAAACCCACAGCTAAAAAGGCGGCTGTTTCAGTAGCTGCAACAGAAGAAGCAAAGCAAAAAGCGTTAGAAACGGCCCTTTCGCAGATAGAAAAGGATTTTGGCAAGGGATCAATCATGCGTTTGGGTGAAAATACCGCTATGAACGTAACGGCAGTATCTACCGGATCGTTGACATTGGACCTTGCGCTTGGCATTGGCGGTCTGCCAAAAGGACGGGTCGTAGAAATTTATGGTCCGGAATCGTCAGGTAAAACCACGCTGGCACTGCACTGTGTAGCGGAGGTTCAGAAAAAGGGCGGAATTGCTGCATACATAGATGTGGAGAATGCGTTGGATCCGATATACGCAGCCGCATTGGGCATCAATATCAATGAACTGCTGGTTTCTCAGCCTGATAGCGCTGAGCAGGCACTGGAAATTACCGAAGCGCTGGTGCGTTCCGGTGCAGTAGATATTGTAGTAGTAGATTCGGTAGCCGCATTAGTACCACAGGCGGAGGTAGACGCGGAAATGGGCTCTACACAGGTGGCAGTGCAGGCGCGGCTGATGTCGCAGGCACTTCGGAAGCTGACAGGCGCTATTTCCAAGACCAATTGTATTGTAATCTTTATCAATCAGCTTCGTATGAAGGTGGGTGTAGTATACGGTAACCCGGAAACAACGCCCGGCGGATCCGCACTGAAATATTACGCTTCAGTCCGTATAGATGTACGCAGAACTGAAACGCTGAAAACCGGAACCGACAGCTACGGTAATCGTACCCGTGTAAAGGTAGTGAAAAACAAAGTAGCGCCGCCTTTTAAAACAGCGGAATTTGATATTTTGTACGGAAAAGGTATCTCCAAGGTGGGCGAAATTATCGACTTGGGAGTGAATTTGGGCTTTATCGAAAAAAGCGGCGCATGGTTTTCCTATAATGGAGAACGTATCGGTCAGGGGAAGGATAAAACTCGGCAGTATCTGGAGGAGCATCCCGAAATTATGGCGGAAATTGAAGAAAAAATCAGAAACGCCAGCGATCATGTGGATTTGGACAAGCAAGACAGCGATCTGCTGCTGGATGGCGACGAATTCGATATTGATATTGTCTGATGAAAGAAATCGGACGGACAGAAAAAGGCGCGGAAACAGATGCTTATATGGCTGCTATGCGAATTCTTGCAATAGCGGATAACAGCACCCGAAGGCTCAGTGAAAAACTCAGGCGAAAGGGATATGCTCAGGAAGAAATCGCAGAGGCGGTGCTTCTGCTGTCAGAAAAAGGTTATCTGAACGATCATCGGCTGGCGCTGCGCTGGGGCGAACTGCTGGCAGAGCGCCGCTGCTGCGGTGCTTACAAGGTCCGAATGGAGCTGCTCAAGCAGTTTGACAGAGAAATTGTGGACAGCGTAATGACGGAAATCGCCGAAACGGTGGATTTTCAGGCAATCGCTCGAAAATATGCGAAAAAAAATGCCGCAAAGGGCAGAGAAACTTTGATCCGACGGCTGAAATATCAGGGATTTTCGGTAAGCGAAATCCGTTTGGCGGTTGAGGGCATACCAAATAAGGAATCTCGATCTGAATAAGCTGTTTTTGCGCTTTTTTCTTAAGTTAATATTCTAAATGAAGCGCTTTTCCGAAATTTTTAATCTAAAAAGTTTTTCAGTGCAGGGAGCTGTCAGTGAATTAAAATAGCAGGCGGCGTCTTTCAGCGCTCCTTTGGCAAACCCCGTTATATAATAGCCTTTTTCTAAAGTTTTTGAAGTCCAGAAACTTTTTTGAAAAAGTTTCTGGCGGGGGGTTGGGGGCGGCGCCCCCAATATAAATCAATCAAAATAAGGAAAAAAATTATGAAAGTTGGATTTGTGTCGCTTGGATGTTCAAAAAATCAGATTGATACAGAACGGATGCTTTCGCAATTAGCGGAAGCAGGTTATGAGATCACTGCTGAAGATATAGAAGCAGATGTAATTATTGTCAATACCTGTGCTTTTATTGAAAGCGCAAAGCAAGAGTCAATTGACAGCATTTTAGATGTGGCATGGCTTAAGCAGCACAAAAATCTGAAGGGAATTGTGGTAACGGGCTGTCTTGCAGAACGCTATAAGGATGAAATTTTCAAGGAACTGCCCGAAGTAGATGCTGTGGTCGGCATAGGATCTCTTACAGAGGTGGTGAAGGCAGTAGAGGCAGCCGCTAAGGGAGAAAAATTTTCCTCCTATCTTGATAAGGAAACAATGCCGTTGGGTGGAAATCGGATGCTTACAACGCCGCCCTATACTGCTTATCTCAAGGTGGCGGAAGGCTGCGATAATAGGTGCACCTATTGCGCTATTCCCTTGATCCGAGGCAAATTCCGCTCCCGTCCGATAGAGGAACTGGTAGAAGAGGCAAAAACTTTGGAAGAAATGGGTGTGCAGGAGTTAAATATTATCGCACAGGATACTTCTCGGTACGGCGTTGATCTTTATGGGGAATATTCACTGGCTAAGCTGGTAAAAGCAATTACTGCGAAAACTAAAATTCCGTGGATACGCTTACTATACTGCTATCCGGATAAGATAACCGATGAGCTATTGGAGGAATACCGCACCAATCCCCGTCTGCTTCATTATATTGATCTGCCTATTCAGCATATCAATAACCGTGTGCTGAAGGATATGAATCGGCACGGCGATCGAATAGTCATCGAAGATACCATTCGCAGGATACGGAATGCGGTACCGGATATGATCATTCGCACTACGGTCATTGTAGGCTTTCCCGGTGAAACCGAGACAGAATTTGAGGAATTGTGTGAATTTGTAAAGCAGACGAAGTTCACTCATTTAGGCGCTTTTACATATTCAGCGGAGGAGGATACTCCGGCCGCCAAAATGGACGGGCAAATTGATGAACAAACTAAGCAAAACCGTTACGATATAATTATGCAGACACAGCTTCAGCTTGTAGAGCTGTATAATGCGGCGCAAATTGGCAAGAAAATAGATGTAATGGTAGAAGGCTTTGATCCGGTTTCCGAAGCTTTTTACGGCAGAAGTGCCGCAGACGCGCCGGATATTGACGGTAAAATCTATTTTACAGCGGTTGGTACACATAGGCTTAAGGCGGGCAGTATTGTATCGGTAGAAATCACTGAAGTGATTGATTATGATTTAGTAGGCGTGAAGGTCTGATGTGCTAAAAATCATTGTTCTGTCGATCAAACGCGCTTTTCGGCAGAATGAGCAAGTTTGTTGGAGGATTTATGAGTTGTCCTAAAAATTTACCCAATATACTTACGATAATTCGGGCATTGTTAGTGCCGGTCTTTATGTGTATAGTGATTTTTCCGTTTTTTGATGAAACGGTTACCCGAATCGCGGGTGCGCTGCTTTTCGGTGCGATTTCGCTGACCGATATGCTTGATGGGCATCTTGCCCGTAAGTATTCGTTGGTATCAGATTTCGGTAAATTTCTTGATCCGCTTGCAGATAAGCTGCTGGTACTGGGCGCTATGCTGTCGCTGGTAATCCTTAATGGAATGCAGCAGAATAACTATCTCTTTGCGGTACTGGTGACCTTTTCAACTTTTATCGTGCTGTTAAGAGAATTAGCGGTTACATCATTGCGGCTGCTTTGCAAAAATACCGGCGGAAAAGTGATTGCCGCCAATATGGCGGGAAAAATCAAAACCGTTTCTCAGATTATCTTTGTATTGGCGGCTCTTGCAGAACCGCTTTGCTGGGATATATGGGTACTGACTTATCTATCCCTTGCCGTGATGGTTTTTATGACGGTTTATTCGGGAATTAACTATTTCAGAATCTATCTTCCGATGATTTCTCATTCATAAGACAGAAAACAGAATAGTTTTCGACAATTGTTTTTCCACTTTTCAACAGTTTTGTGGAAAACTTTGTGGATTTCTGATTTAAGCGGAAGGATGAGCGCAGGTGACTACAACAGAACTGAGCAAAAAACTGAAAAATAATCCCAAGGGCGTTTACCTGTTTTACGGAGAGGAAGAATATCTCAAGCGAAGGTATTTAGAGCAGTTTCGTCAAACACTTATCGGGAACGATGCGGCAGCGGCTTTTAATCACGTAAAGATAGAGGGCGGCGATCTTAGCCGTTTGTCGGTGGAGATAGACAGCTTACCGCTGCTGACAGGATGCTTTGGCGGAACCGCCGATTCTCAGGGCAATCGGCTGATTGAGGTCTGGGATACTGATTTTTCAAAAATGAAATCGGATACGCTGAAGCAGCTATGTGAACTGCTCGAAGGGGTGTCCGATCTGACGGTTATTTTCTATACAGCTTCGGAGGAATTTCCGACAGGGACATCAAAAAAACCGTCCACACAACTGTCGGCACTGCAAAAATGCGCAAGTTGTGTGAACTTTGAACGTCAGAAACCGCAGATGCTGGCGGCATGGGTAGCAAGACACGCGTCGGCAAACGGGTGCTTCCTAACTACAGAGCTTTGCCGAAAACTGATTGATTATTGCAGTGCGGATATGTACATTTTGTCGAGAGAGGTAGAAAAGCTTTGCGCTTATATTCTTGCACATGGTCGGTCAAAGGCAGAGGAAGTAGATATTTTAACGGTTTGTTCCCCCACTGCTGTATACGGCGCTTTTGATTTTGTCAACGCGCTGCTGGACCATAAAACTGCCAAAGCCTTTATTTTGCTTGAGGATATGAAAAAGAGGAAGGAAAAGCCGCAGGATATTTTAGGAACGGTATCTAAACTGTGCAGTGAGCTGCTACAAGTGAAGGTATTAAGGGATTGCGGGCTATCGTCTACAGAGATCGCTTCAAAACTGAAAATGCACGAATATGTGCTGTCCCTTCGGCTGAAGAGCGCCTCCGCGCGTTCCATTGAGGCATTAGAGAAGGCAGTGACGCTTTGCAGAAATGCGGACCGAAAAATAAAATCTACCCGTCTTGACAGCTTTCGGGTAATCGAGCTGTTGATTCTGGAAATGGGATAAAATCTGTAAGAAATAACAGGATGTTTAAAAACTGTGAATAGGACGACTTTAGTGTTAAAATGCAGTAACCTTGCTGTATTTTGGTACATAAGCACAAGTCAGCCCTATTGTGAAAAGGAACGGTCAGATTATGGAAAAGCTGATGATTCGAAAAGTCATTTTAGTGGAGGGCAAATACGATAAAATCAAGCTGAATTCCATTATAGACGGAATGATCATTACAACCGATGGGTTCGGGATTTTTAAGGAGAAAGAAAAAAGCGCGTTACTGCGCCGTTTAGCTGCGGAGCGAGGTATTTTGGTGGTTACAGACAGCGATGGAGCAGGACTGGTTATTCGAAATTACATAAATTCCATCTTGCCGCAATCACAGATCACCCATTTGTATATCCCTAAAATTATAGGAAAAGAACCCCGAAAAGCATTCCCATCCAAGGAAGGCACGTTAGGTGTTGAGGGGATGGACGTTTCGTTTTTGCGTTCATTGTTTGAGCCTTTTGCGGAGGGACAACCGGCGCCCGTTTATCCGCCGGTGACAAAATGGGATTTTTATGCGGATGGTCTTACCGGTGTTCAAGGCAGCGCAGACAGACGGAACGCTTTAGCTGTTGCAATAGGCTTGCCGGATGGGTTGTCCTCTAACGCGCTGCTGGAAGCTATTAACCTTTTGGGAGGCTATCCCCTTTATGAAGGGATGTTGAAACAGATTACTTAAATGTAAATATGTTTTTAGGCGAGGAGGGATTTTCATGAAATGTCCGGTATGCGGATACGAAGACAGTAAGGTGATCGATACAAGACCTACTGAAAACGCGGCGATTCGGCGCAGGCGGGAGTGTCTTGCATGTAAAGCACGTTTTACAACCTATGAGGTTGTAGAAGCAGTTCCGCTCTTTGTTCTGAAAAAGGATGGGTCCAGAGAGGTTTTCGATAAAAAGAAGATACTGGCTGGTCTGGTGAAATCCTGTTACAAACGGCCGGTGCAGCCTGCGGCATTGGATGCGCTGGTAGACGATATTGAAGCGGAGCTGATGAACAATCTGCGTTCGGATGTACCCACCACTGAGATCGGCGTAATGGTAATGGACCGACTGCAAAAGCTGGATGAGGTATCTTATGTGCGCTTTGCTTCAGTTTATCGAGAATTTAAGGATATTGATACCTTTCTCCATGCCATAAATCAGCTTCGAACCGGTTCAGCAGAGCGGGCGGGTGCCGCCAGTCCATCCGAAGAAACTGATTCCTTCAGACAAACCGATGTCAAGCCGCCTGATCCAAGGGCGTTTACTGATGAAAATGAACGCAGCGAAGCAGTGACAAGGTAGCGTACCGGTTGTTTTGCTGATGATCTGCTGATAGTGGTTAGAAAAAACCTTAAGCAGAATAATATTAAAAACCAACCGTAAGATTAAACTGATTTTACGGTTGGTTTTCTATTTTTTATTGATTTTATATGCAAAATCATATTATAGCTTCTTGTAAGTGTTTATAAAAGCAAGAAAAAATCCTGTATTTTCAAGGTTTTTTCCACTTTCGCTTGTAGCTTTTCACGCTTGCATCTTCTTATATCTCCGCATAAATTGGCTTTTTAAAGTTGGGTATCGTTTTAGCACCACAAACAAGGCAACACATAGAAGCATATGGCGGCGTTATAACGTCCACAACGCCTTTCACGGATGATCTTATGAGGTTCAAAATATCTTGCAAACAAAGGCTTTACAGCCATTGAAACTGATAGGGAAAGGTGTTTATGCTTTTTCTCACGAAAATGTCTTTTAACTGCATAACATTTCAAAAAGAAACGCTACTCGCTTAGAGTAACGTTTCGCTTCCATTCGCTGGTTAAAAGTTCCATAGCAAGCATAGGAAAAGGGTACCCTTTCCGTAAAAAGCACTCGTTTTTGTCTGCGGCCATAAGAGAGATTTTTGCTTGTTGGGGATATCCCAAACCCTTATGTAAATTTCATCTGTCAACATCTTTTATTATTTCAGTTCTTTAACATACAATCGGTCCGTTCCATTCCCGTAATTAGTAATATTTTTCAAATATTGGT
>CAZMTU010000019.1:0-9281 GCA_964569225.1 uncultured Lachnospiraceae bacterium
TTATTGATAATAATGATCCGATCGCATACCGCCTGTACTTCGGGCAAAATATGAGTAGACAGGATAACGGTATGATTTTTCCCCAGCATTTTGATCAGATTGCGGATCTCGATGATCTGCTTGGGATCCAGTCCAACCGTCGGCTCGTCAAAGATAACAACCTTGGGATTCCCCACCAGCGCCTGCGCGATGCCCACCCGCTGACGGTAGCCCTTGGACAGGTTACGGATAACCCGGTCATACACGTCAGAAATGCGCACTGTATCACAGATCTCCTTCAGATGAAGCTTTTTGTTCAGGGTGCAGCCCTTGAGATCATAGATAAACTCCAAATACTCCCGAACCGTCATTTCCATATACAGAGGCGGATTTTCAGGCAGATACCCGATCTGACGCTTAGCCTCAATGGGATTTTCCAGAATGTTAATTCCGTTAATTTCAGCGCTGCCCGATGTACTGGACAAAAAACCGGTGAGCATGCTCATAGTTGTGGTTTTTCCGGCGCCGTTAGGTCCGAGGAAGCCTACAATTTCGCCTTCCTCCACAGTAAAGCTGATGTCATTGACCGCATACTTGTCGCCGTACCGCTTTACCAGATGTTCAATTTTAATCATAGTCTATTTCCTTTCGCTCTCATTTAATCTTCCCGCCGTATTCGGCATACGAAACCGCGTATATCCCATCTTCTCTCCGGCTTGCCGGACTTGTTCGGCAGGTAGCGGCTCACGCCCGGAGCGTGCCGAACGCCGTCCGGATACATCTTGTCCGGCAAACGGGAGAAAAGAAAGAAACTCCCCTGCGGCCTTGTAGACAAAACCGTTTGATTCCGTTCCACACGCCGCCCCAAAAGTATCATAAGGGTTTGCTCAATGGGATTTTCGCAAAGCTTTAAGCGAATGCTCATCACGCATAAAACCTTGCGGAGATTTTCAAGCATCCTTTTCCCAAAGGTGCTTGAAAAGGGTTTGGGGTAAAGCCCCGATTTAGCCTTATTTTCATTCTGAACTATACCGTTTCAGTATAGCACTGATTTGTAAACAAAGTCTGAATTTTCAAAAGATTGGTCAAAATTTTCAGTAAAGTTTCACTTATTTTTCACCTAATTATAAACAAAAAGCGCAAAAACGGTCCGAAGGCGCCGCCCTTCCTTTAAAGATAGTCATAGCTGCTCCAAGACTGCCCGGCAAGCGCTCAAAGCTTTCTCTTTTCCAAATCAGCAAATTCGAATAGACGCGAACAGCCTCCGCTTAGTTTTACCAATGGCACCTTCATTTTTTTAAAGCGATAGCGGCCGCCATCACCCCTCGCCTTCCGCCGGTTGCCCGGTGAGAGTGATAGAGCGCCGGATAACAGCAGGTGCAGTCAGGCGAAGCCTCTATTGCCTCTGCCGAAATTCCCGCTTCGGTAAGCAGCGCGCAATTCATACCCGCAAGATCGGCGTAACGCCTGCCTTCTCTGGAAAGGATGTGACGGTCCGCAAAGGCCGCCCCCCGAAGGGCAGTGACCGTTTCCACAAAATCAGCCTTCACCTCGTAGCAGCATTCATGAATACAGGCGCCGACAGCGACCCTAATTCGCTCGACCGACGCGCCCAGCTTTACCATTTCCGCTACGCAATGAGGAGCGATTCCGTTTACCGTTCCCTTCCATCCGGCATGAACAGCGCCGATCACGCCGGCATCGGCGTCGGCAAAGAGGATTGGCACGCAGTCGGCGCTTTTCACGATCAGCGTAACACCGGGACAGGCGGTACAAAAACCGTCGCAGTCGTCAAATACCCTGCCCCGATCGGCTTCTGTCACCTGCCGCACAACAGAAGAATGAGTCTGCGACGCAGAAACCCGGCTGTCGGGCGGCAGTCCCAATGCCGTGAGAAAGCGGTTGTAATTTTCAACCACATTTTCATTGCTGTCGCCGGTAGATACCGTAAAATTCAAAGACGAAAGATACGGCAGGGTACTGACGCCGCCCCTGCGGGTGGAAAATCCGTGCGGAACGGTCAGCAACTCAGAGGTAAAATAGCCGGGGGCGCCCGGCTTTTCGTGATAGATCATAGACAAACTCCTTCAGATCAGCTTTCGAAAAAAGCCGTATAAAGCCCAGCGCCTGCCGTAATCAGGTATCAGGTTGCGCTCAGCTTCAGCATTCGGATATCCCTTCCCTCAAAGCGCATGCAAACAAATTCCCCAAACAGCCGGGAAGCAATTCGATCGTTGTACCGTCCCCGAAGCTCTTCGCCGGTGAGGTTGGTGCTGATAATCATCGGTTTTCTGCCGATCAATCGGGTATTGATCAGATTATACAGACAGCCCACCGTGAAATTGTTGGACAGCTCCGCGCCCAAATCGTCAATTATCAGCAGATCGCAGGTAAAAAAGCGACCGGTATCAGGCTTTTCTCCATTATATGCTCGCCCAAAGCGTTCCGCTTCAAACGCGGAAAGCAGATTGGGCGCGCTTTCGTATACCACATCGTATCCTCGCTCGATCACCGTTCCGGCAATCGCCGTAGACAAATGGGTTTTGCCCAATCCGGTTCCTCCGCAAAGCAACAGATTCTCACGCGTATCTGATGAAAAATGCCCCGCATAGTCCATTGCGTATTTTTTATAGCTTTGAAGCATCTGAAAAATCCGCCGGTCATATTCGTAATAATCTAACTTAAAGGTGTCGAAGCACTGCGTTTTAAACAATTCGCCCACACCGGAGCGAATCATCCCCTGACGGTTCAGCGCACGCTTCATGCAATCGCACATCATAGTCCCGACATAACCGGTATCCTTGCATCGGGAACATTCAAACGGCGGATCGTCATAGCCTTCGGGATAACCGTAGTAGCGCATACACTCATTGCGCTGCTGCTGAAGCTCCTGATTGTCCAGCCGAATGGTATTAAGCCGCTCCTCCAAACCGTCCTTTCCCTTTTCGATCTCCTGCATGATCAGCAAACCGGTTTTGGCCAGTTCCGCGTCGATCTGAACGATCTCAGGGCAATGGGTATGCAGCTCACGGTGGCGATCGGCCGCCAATTTCAAGGCATTCTGGCGCTTTTCAGCGAACTCGCCGCGCACTTTTGCAAATAATTCCTGACTGTATCCCATTTTTTCCTCCGTTCAATTCAGTCCAGTGTCATTCATTCGCTATCCGCAGCCCACATCATCTCTACAAGCATTATCCCTTACGCTCAGTTTGCTGCATATGTAATTCCAAACTGCGTGCCAGCGCCGCGTCAAAGAATTCATCGGTATCAAAGCTGCCGGCTTTTCCTGCCGCCTTGGCTTCCTTCTTCTGCTTATAGGCTTCCATAGCGGCAACTACCTCCTCCGGCGTTCTGTATCCGGCCTCCTGCCAATTAGACAGCACCTTATTGATGTAGGGCATAGAAGGGGCGCCTGTATTGTCCACCGCCACCTCGTATGCCAGCTTCAACAGCTCAGGCGCAAGCTGCCACTTCGACCACTGAGTCAGAAATTTCATTTCTTTTTCAGTAAAGCTGCGCTTTCCGGCGCCGGAAAGCTGCCGGTAATAGCTGCCCAGATCAGCGGCGGCGTCCATCACCGCCAGCCGCTCCTCCAATGCTTCAGTAGTCACAATCCCTTCCTGCCAAAGTGATTTTGCCAGCCGGTCCACATAAGGAACATTGGCCTTGTTCGCCTTTTTGCAGTGATAGCAGAGCAGCACCACATATTCAAAGTCCAGCCGATAGTACTCAGTAAGCGCCAACAGCTTGTTTACCTCGGTAGGACTAAACAGCTTACCCAAGATGTTCTGACATTCATCAATCATTCCGGAAAGCTGCGTATTTTCTGCAAAAATACGGTCAATTTCTTCCGCAGTATAGTGAGGACTTTCATCTCCCTGCACCACTGTCACCCGTCTGCCGTCCTTTCCGGTACGGACATTTACCTGAACGCCCTGCGTCAGTGACTGACCGCTTTTGTCAGTCGAACCGATGTGAACCTGCGGATCATTTGTCAAGCCGCTCGCTGAACAGTCAGCTCGCCCGGCGTCGGTTTCCTTTTTCAGCAAACCGGCTCCCCGCCAAAACTCAATGGCGCCCAGCACAGCAGCCTCCTCCAAGCCCATCCGCGCCGCGATTTCCGTCGGTAAGATTTCCTCTTTCCTTCCTATAACCTCGGCAAGCGCCAGAAGCACCTTTAGTTCCGCCTCGTTAGCGTCCGAAAGCTGTTTCGAAACGCTCCCCGGCAGTGTCAGCACTCCGCTGCCATACTGAAAGGACAGCTTCATTTCTTTTCCTCCGTCTGATCGCTCCGCGCCGATTCATAAGCTCCTTCCCCAGCGCCCTCCGCTTCGGATTTTGCATCTGCCGCCAGTTCGCCTGTATGAATCTCATAACAGAGGGTCATCAGCAAATCGCCTAAATGAACGTTCTGTACCGGGATTGCTTCGTCAATGTTCAATTCTTCTCCGGTAAAATTCCAGATTCCTTTAATGGACAGCCCTTTCAAATGAATGGCAATAGCGGACGCCGCGCTTTTCGGCACTGCCAACACAGCGATATCCACTCTGTTCTCTCTGCAGTAATCAGCAAGATAAGCGCTGTCCAATATTTCAAAATCGCCTACCTTTTGCCCTACCAGACCGGGATTTTGATCAAAAATGGCTTTTAAAAATACGCCTCTGCTGGCAAAGGTATTACCTTGCGCCAGTGCATGTCCTAAATTACCCGCCCCAATAATAATGGCGCTGTAGGCTTCTTCCGCGCCTAAGATCTCACCGATCTTGCCGTACAGGTATTTAACGTTATAACCGTATCCCTGTTGACCGAAGCCGCCAAAACAGTTTAGATCCTGCCTGATCTGTGAAGCGGTAACATTCATCAGTTCCGCCAGTTCACCCGAGCTGATGCGCAGAATATTTTGGGAAAGCAATTCCTTTAAATAGCGATAATATCGGGGCAGGCGATTAACGACCGCCTTGGAAACAGCCGCCCCGTTGGGTTTTGCTTGCATGACTTTCTCCTAAATTTTATAATAATTGGGGCGCCGCCCCAAACCCCGCAAGGAGCTTCTTCCAAGAAGTTCCTTGACCTCAAGAACTCTTAAACAGTCCAACGGCTATGCGCCATTTTATAAGCCTTACGCATTTCTCCTATTCGAAAGGACTTATTCTTAAATAGGACTCCGTCCCATTCCCCGCAAGGAGCTTCTCACAAGAAGTTCCTTGACCTCAAGAACCTTTAAACAGTCAACGGCTATGCGCCATTTTAAAAACTTTACGCATTTCTCCTACTCAAAAGTTTTTATTCTCAAATAGGACTCCGTCCCATTCCCCGCAAGGAGCTTCTTCCAAGAAGTTCCTTGACCTCAAGAACTCTTAAACAGTCAACGGCTATATGCTATCTTATGAGCCTTACGGATTTCTCCTATTCGAAAGTTCCTACGGCTTTTCATAGAATCAATTCCTTGGGCAAAGCTCCCCCAATAAATTAAATTCTTTTCAGTGTTTCACTGACATACGCGGCAAACTGATCGCAGGTCGCGCCGGTATCTCTGCCAGTTACCGTCAATTTCTTCTCCTCAAACATACAGATGTCCAACGCTCTCGACAGCTTTTCGCTTTCGGTCTGATAGCCGATGTGAGAGAGCAACAGTACAGCCGCTCTCAGCATAGAGCAGGGATCTGCATACTGCGCGCGCCCTTCCTTCACCATTCTGGGAGCGCTGCCGTGAATCGCTTCAAACATAGCATATTTTTTGCCGATATTTGCGCTGCCCGCCGTACCGACGCCGCCTTGGAATTCAGCGGCCTCATCGGTAATAATATCGCCGTAAAGGTTGGGCAGAATGAACACCTGAAAGTCAGTGCGGCGCTTTTCGTCTACCAACTTGGCTGTCATAATATCAATAAACCATTCGTCAGTGGTAATTTCGGGGTATTCCTTCGCCATTTCCTCACAGATGCGCAAAAATTTCCCGTCAGTGGTCTTGATCACGTTAGCTTTCGTGACAATAGACACCCGCTTTTTGCCGTTGGCGCGGGCATACTCGAAAGCAAGCCGGGCAATGCGCTGTGTACCTTCGGTAGTAGTGACAACAAAGTCCATGCCCAAATCGTCGGTTACATGAATTCCCTTGGAGCCTACGGCATAACCGCCCTCTGTATTTTCCCGGAAGAAGGTCCAATCAATTCCCTTTTCAGGCACGCAAACCGGACGGACATTGGCGTACAGGTCCAATTCCTTGCGCATCGCTACATTGGCGGATTCAATGTTTGGCCAGGGATCGCCGGCACGAGGCGTTGTAGTGGGTCCCTTCAGGATCACATCACAGGCTTTCAATTCCGCCAAAACATCATCGGGTATTGCTTTGCCTACAGCGGCACGGTTTTCAATAGTCAGTCCGTCGATCTGCTTAAAAACAACTCTGCCCGCCGTTACCTCATCTGACAGCAGGTCCTTCAGCACTTTTTCAGCAGCCGCTGTGATGGTAGGACCGATACCGTCGCCGCCGCAAACACCGATTACAATTTTATCCAGCTTACTGTAATCCACAGCGTCCTTTGCGGCGTTGATGCGATCCACTCTTTCAAGCTGATCGGCCAGCAAGGCTTTAAATTTCTCGGCAGCAGCGTCGATTTCTTTTTGGTATTTCATAATTTTTCTCCTTTTGTGCATATTTCAGCAGATAAAATAATATATTTTGAATGACCGGACAAGCGGAGTAATCCACATTCTCCACAAGGTTTTCCACAGGTCCAAGGTCGAAATCAATCAAAAAATCGTATATTTTAATGGTTATACCACTTTCATCACAGGCAAATAACGGAAATTCGGGATTTTGACAAAAATCGGTAATCCACAGGCGCTATTGAAAAAAAAAACGACTCGCCGCCAGTCCTGACTCAAAGAAAGCCGCTATTTTCTTCACTATTTTCACAAATTTTGCGTAAATTTCACCAAACTTCATGAAAAGCAATTGACAAACGTCATTTGAACAGTCTGAAATATCTGCTTACAGATTCATATTAAAAGACAGACTTTCCGGTACTGCCGCGGGCGTTCAAAGCACTGTCCGCAAAATGCCCCGCCATCGCTTCAAAATAACCTTGCGCGGCAATCATGGCGCCATTGTCCCCGCAAAGCGAAAGCGGTACCGGACAATAGCGAATGCTGTGACGCTGCGTAAATGCCTCCACCGCCTTCCGAAGATGAGAATTAGCGGCAACCCCCCCGGCGATCACCAATGTATGATAGGCATACCGCTGATAGGCGCCCTCTAAATTTTTCACAATTGAATCGGTTACTGCTTTGGTAAAGGAAGCGGCAATATCCTCTTTCGGCAGCGGCTCCCCTTTCTGCCGAAGCCCATTTACATAGTTCAGCACAGCGGTTTTCAGCCCGCTGAAGCTGAAATCTAAGCTATCCCCAATAGCGGCCGAGGGAAATCGGACAGCGTCGGGATCGCCCAGCGCCGCCAGCTTGTCCATCTGAGCGCCGCCGGGATAAGGCAGTCCCAATACCCTTGCCACCTTATCAAAAGCTTCCCCGGCAGCGTCGTCCCGGGTACGGCTCACCGGCGTAAAGCTCACAGGGCTGGTTACATGAGTAAGCGAGGTATGTCCCCCTGACACCACCAGCGCAAAGAAGGGAGCTTCCAAATCGGGATAAGCTAAATAAGCGGCGGCGGCATGTCCCTTCACATGGTTGACCGCGATCAGCGGCTTTCGGTAAGCGGACGCCAGCCCTTTGGCAAAATTAACGCCTACCAGCAGCGCGCCAATCAGCCCCGGCTGCGCCGTCACCGCTACCGCGTCGACCTCTGCCATTGTCACCCCCGCTTTTTCCAACGCCCGATAACACAGAGGTGAGATCGCCTCGGCATGGGCGCGGCTGGCAATTTCAGGCACTACGCCGCCGTAAAGAGCATGTGTGGCGATCTGAGTCGCGATTTCGTTGGAGCGGATCAGCCGCTTCCCCTCATCCATCTCCACCACCGCCGCCGATGTTTCATCACAAGAAGATTCAAACGCAAGGATCAGCATATGAAAATTTATCCTTCCTTCAACCATTCAAACGTGTTATTACAGTATAAATACAAACCTGATGTCCCTTTATTTTCCGTACATCCGATTTTTTTCCCAAATCGCATGAAGAATCGGAAACCAGATCAGCGAAAACAGGGCGTACGCGGCGGCGCCTGCCGCCCATGCGCCGAATGCCGAACCGAGCAGCTCAATGAGCGCATATTGAGGATAAAACAGCGCAGGCAGGTAAGGCAGATCGGGGACGATCGCCAGCAGCACCGTCAGCGGCAGTGAAAAAAGCAGATACGCCGCTATTCCCACAAGCCAGCCGCTTTTTACAAAGGTAGCAACGTCCTGTCCGAACCGATAGGGCCGATCGATCGTTTCCGCCAAAAAACGGTTTTTCATACCGCTGCTTTTATAAAGCAAAACCGCCATGACAATATAGAACATCAAAGCGAAAAGGAACCACAGCCCTTGGTCGATCTGCCTTTCTCTATCCGCGTTTCCCCTCGCAAGCTCAGTCAGCAGCGGACGGAGCGCCAAATTTACGATCAGCGCAATCAGCGCTGAAATCAAATCGGCCGCCATAAAATAAAGCAGATGCTCCGGCAGGTTCCGAATCAGCTTTCTGGTACCATCCATCGCTACAGTCCTTTCCTTCCCTAAACCAGCTTACACCAACAGCGGTCAGCGTTCCTCGACCAAAGGCGGCAGCAGCATCAGCAGCGCGTCTTCCTTGGGATTCTGATAATATTTTTTACGCCGTCCCATAACCTTGAAGCCAAGCTTAGCATAGAGCGCCTGTGCCGCGAGGTTGGTTTCCCGCACCTCTAAAAAGAAACACTGACAGCCCTTTTCCTTCATTCGGCTAAGCCCTTCCTTCAGCAGCGCTTCCCCGATTCCTCTTCTGCGGCATTCGGGCGCCACCGCGAGATTGGCGATCTCCCCTTCAGGCGGAAGCGCATATGAAAAGAGATAGCCCGCAAGAACCTGCGGTTCGGAAGAAACATAAGGAGAGGCGGCATTTTCATCAGCCAGCCATGCGGTCAGACAGAAGGCGGCGGGCAGCGTCAGCGTCTGACGCAGCGCTTCCTCCGACCACGGATCGCTGAAACAGACCCGCTCTAAGCGGTCAATGGCGGAAAGATGCTCCGCCCGCCCCTCTCTGAAGATCAGCTTCATGACTCGTCAGCCGACTGTTCCAAAATCGGTTCAAAAACAGCCGCGTCGGTAGCCAAAAACTTTTTAGTAACGCTTTCATAAAGGTAATAATTGCCTTCGTCATCTGAATAC
>CAZMTU010000019.1:9381-25861 GCA_964569225.1 uncultured Lachnospiraceae bacterium
TAGTACATCGGCGCCTCCACATAGGTAATACCGTTCTTTTCATCTACATAAACGCTATCATCATTCGACTGTTCCAAAATCGGTTCAAAAACAGCCGCGTCAGTAGCCAGAAACTTTTTAGTAACGCTTTCATAAAGGTAATAATTGCCTTCGTCATCTGAATACAGCCAGAGATTCAGATAAAGAAAAGAATACTGCTTGGAAGTGATTTTCAGATTCCGCTCCAACTTGCAGGAGGCATACAGCCTGTCATAATCAGAGCCTTCCTCGGAAAAAAACGCGTTCAGCAGCCGGTCGGTGGTTTCGCTGTCCAACTCTGACGTCGAAAACATCACTCCGTCCGGATCGCAAACATAGGCGACGTCCCAGTCGAACGTCTGAAAATCGGGCAGCTCCACCAGCTCAGGATTATAATAGAGAATCGCGCCCTCTTCCATAGAGGTGGACAGCCACAGACTGCCGCTCATCAGGTGGACCTTATCGGAACTGTCCCGATATCCCACCCGGTAAAGAATCGCCTGACTGCTCTTCGCGTAAGGATAATCCTGGGAGGTCATCAGCTTTGCCTGATAGTACATCGGCGCCTCCACATAGGTAATACCGTTCTTTTCATCTACATAAACGCCATCCTGATAGCTGAATTTCAGCACGACCTTTCTGTTTCCAAGATAGGTACAAAGCGCGGTAATACCCAGCAGTACCAGAATCACCCCTAATATGATCAGCCAAGGCCTGAAGTTCCACTTTTCTTTTCTGCGCGATTTTGTTTGCTTGCTCATAAACAGATCCTTAATAACCAAATTTACCGCTCAGACTGTCGTCATTACGCACCCAGTCCCGCACGTCAATCACCGTAAACACGTCAGGGGTATTCCGAATAACCACCTTATCTATTCCCGCGTTGATAATCATTCGCTTACACATCATACAGGAACAGACGTCGGAAAGCAGCACGCCGGTTTTACTGTCCTCTCCCACCATATAAAGCGTCGCGCCCAGCATTTGATCTCTGGAAGCATTGATGATGGCGTTCTGTTCCGCGTGAAGCGCCCGGCACATTTCATACCGCTCTCCTCTCGGTATATTAAGCTGTTCCCGCATGCAGATCCCCAGCTCAATACAGTTTGCCCGTCCGCGCGGGGCGCCGTTGTAACCGGTAGAAACAATGCAGTCATTCTTAACAATAATCGCACCGTAGCGCTTGCGCAGACAGGTGGAACGCTTCAGCACCGTTTCGGCAATATCCAAATAATAATTAGGCTTGCTTACCCTATCCATAAAGTCCTCCTTGCCCTACGCGATCTCGCCTCAGTAAGACGCAGTACGGCATACATCATTGGAACCTGTCCTATTCCGTACAGCAGACAGAATTCACCCATTTTTTCATATTAAATTATAGCGCAGTCCGCTGATGAAATCAAGTGCTTTTCATTAAGATTTATACTTTTGTTACATATTTGACAATTCTGTCCGAATCAAAAACGCTCCAAATCGGGTTTGTTCCGAGCAGGCGCTATGCCTTCCAGCTTAAAAGAGGGCGTATAATCGCTCTTAGCGCTCTCCCGCGCCTGCAAATAGCCGTCAAATCCTGTTTCCGCTAATTTTTCCGCCACCGACTCATACTCGAACGCGGTAAGTCTGCGGCGCAGGAAAGGAGCCGTTTCCGGAAGCCTTTTCTCATCGGGCGGCGTATACTGCGCCATCAGCGACACCTGTATTTCATCCCTCCCGAAACGTGCCGACAGTCGCTCCAGTACTGCCAGACTGTTTTTCCGACAGCCGGGCAGCACCAAGTGCCGCACCACCGTCCCCCGCAGCAGCAGTCCGTCGCTATTAAAGACCGGCTTACCGGTCTGTGCCGCCATCCGGACAATAGCTGCCTCGGCTACTGCCGGATAATCGGCTGCCCCCGACAGCTTCCTCGCCAGTTCCCCGTCCGCATACTTAAAATCAGGCAGATAAATGTCGGCTATCCCCTCCAGCAGTTCTATCTGTCTGTCCGATAAATACCCGCCGCAATTAACCGCAACAGGCAGCGCAAGCTCGGACTTAACTGCCCGCAGCAGCGGAGCGATCAGTTCAATATAGCTGTCCGGTGTAACAAGATTCAGATTATGAACGCCTTTTTCCTTCAGTTCAAAGCAAATTTGAATAAACCGTTCAGCAGAAATATCGGCTCCGAAGCGTTCATGGCTGATCTCTCTGTTCTGACAGTACACACAGCCCAGTGTACAGCCCGAAAAAAAGAGCGCCCCCGAGCCTCGGCTACCCGAAATGCAGGGTTCCTCCCAAAAGTGAGGCATGGCGCGGGCAAGCCTTATAGTATTTCCCGCACCGCAAAAACCGGGGCGAACCTTCCGGTCCGCCCCGCACCTGCGGGGACAAAGGGTACAGCGTTCCGTCCGGCTCATTTGATCCGTTCCCCCAGTCCTCGCTTACTTTGATGAATATAATCCTCCTGTAATTTGGAAAAGACCGCCTCTCTGCCCGCATAGAAGCTGTAATAGCCTGCCAGCATATAAAGAATAGCCGCCATCATAGCAAAATAGATCAGTCCTTCTCCGCCAAACAGCTCAATACCGATCACCAGAGCCGCCAACGGACAGTTGGTCATCCCCGAAAAGAGTGCAACCAATCCCAGCGCCGCCCCGAAGGAAGGAGGCAGCCCTATCCATCCCGCCAGCACACAGCCGGTGGTGGCGCCGATAAAGAAGCCGGGTACAATTTTTCCGCCTTTAAAGCCGCAGCCCAGTGTAATAGCGGTAAAAAGGATCTTCAGCAGAAAAGCTTCCGGTCTGGCATTGCCGCTGACCGCTTCGATCACCATATTCATGCCCGCCCCGTTATAATCTCTTCCGCCAACGGTCGCCTGTACCAGATAGGTAAGCGCGATCAGCAACGCGCCGCCCACCGCTACCCGTATATACGCGTTAGGCATCAGCTTCGCCGCCCAACCGGCAGCCGAGTGAGTGCAAACCACAAACAGAATACAGATCAGTGAAAAGAGCAGCCCCAGCAGCAGCGCTTTCAGCAGCACGCTTACCGACAGCTCCGGCACTACAATCCGTGCCAGCTTCTGCGCCGTAGGCACCACGCCGCATCGAACCGCCAGCAGATAAGCAATCACAGAAGAAAGCAAACAGGGGAAAAACGCCATATAATAAATGGTTCCCACACTGATCATTTCAATGCTGAATACCGACGCCGCAATAGGGGTACCGAATACGGCGGAAAAGAGCGCCGCCATCCCGCACATTGCTAAAATATTGGTATTTTTCTCCCGCAGTCTCAGGGTTCTGCCGATAAAGGTGCCCACAGCGCCGCCCATTTGCAGGGCTGCCCCTTCTCTGCCGGAGGAACCGCCGCAAAGCTGTGTAAGCGCGGTCCCCAAAAAAACCAAAGGCGCCACTAAATAGGGAACAGCGATTCCCTCCCGAACCGAATGAACGATCATATCCGAACCGTTGTCCTTCTTTACACCGCCGGTCTTATACAGAAAAACGATGATCACGCCCGCCGCGGGCAGCAGCCAGATCAACCAGCCATGCTCGCCAAACAGTTCCGACACAAACTCTAACGTCAGGTCAAAGGCGGTCCCGATCAGTCCGCAAACCGCCCCTACCAGGATCGCAAACCCAAGCCAGATCGCCACAGTAGTCGCATAGCGCTTTCTCAAACGAAAGCTTTTGAATATCCCCTTTGAAAAGATAGCATTCATTTTAAAGCCGCTCAAATGGCGTTTACGCAAACCGAAACAGCCGCCGAACAGGTAAATACATCGTACATCCGATCCTCAGTCCGCTCCGCAAGCTGAGTCTGCATAATATTGGCGCTGTTGCGGCCTGCCCATGCGCTGTCCGCGTTTTTCCGGAGCCATTCCAAATATTCAGGATGTTCATATCGGGCGGCATAAAGCCGCAGCCAGCGCGCGAGAATACCCTTGAAGCCGGGCAGATCATTACCGCCCTCCTCATTATTCATAATACCGCCGTGATACATTTCATTCATCGTGTAAGCGGCCGCTTTGTCCGCCCAGTCTAAATACTCCGCCTTGCCGGTGTGTTCATGAAGCAGACAGCAGGCGCCGATAAAGGTTCCCTGATTATAGGTAGACGACCAGTGATTGTACTCTCCCTTGATGTTGATGCAATCGTACACCTTGCCGGTCTTTACATCAGCAAGCCACTTAGCGGTCCAGTCGATAAGCTGCTCCGCTTTAATAAAGTAATCCTCGCTGTCCAACGCCTTGCCCAGCATACAGGCGGCAATAGCGCCGGGGCAGTTGACGCAGGCATTCTTGCCCTGATTTTCAATGCGCCAGAACATGCCGCCGCCAAATGTATCGGTGTCCCATGCTCTGTCCCAAGTCAGATCAAAGTTCACCTTGGCAAGCGAAGCGTACTTCTCCTCTCCGGTCAGCAGGGTAGCTCTGGTAAGCGCGATCACCAGCCACATAATGTCATCATTGAAAGGATTGTACGCCCAGTTTTCTTTGTATTCCCGCAGAACAAACTGATACATTTCCTCGATCTGAGTTTTGTAGCATTCCTCACCGGTCAGCTCGTACACATCGTCAATGATTTCAAAAATCTCCGCGTAATCCCAAAAATCCGCCTTGCGGTATTCGCCGTTCAGATAATAGACAGCCTTATGGGCGGCAACCGCCTGTATTGCCCGTTCCTTCCGTTCCGTTTGATTCATATTCATTCCTCGCTTCCAATATTGGATTGGCTTATTTTAGCACAGTTTCTATAAAAATGCAAGTATTTTAAACAGAAATTCCTAAGTATCCTATTTTCTTAATTAAATACCATCGCGGGTTTACTTTAAACAGCAGAGGCTTATCTATCGTGATTACAGAAAACAAAGCGCTTCGCGCTTCCTTGATCCGATACCGTAAAGTACTTTATTGCCGTTTGAATTATAAATCAGAAGCCCTTCGCGGATTCTGACGCAGTAAAATTAAAATGGAGGCGCCCGCTCTAAGGCCGCGCCTCCATTTTAATTTTCTTAACAGTCCGTTTAGTCACTCCTGCCGCTGACGGTGCAGCCTGCGGTACTGCGCCGGCGTCATCCCGTAGCTTTCCTTAAAGCTGCGGATGAGGTAAGGCTCCGACAGCTCGCAAAGCTCACAAATCTCACTGATCGAACGATCGGTCCGCAGCAAAAGGTACTCGGTAAAACGCATCCGGGTGGCTAAAAGCATATGCTGAAAAGTCATTCCGTAGTGCTTTTGCAAGATTCTGCTGACATGGCGGGTACTCATGTGAAGCTGCTCCGCCAAATACTCTATGGTCATTTTTTCACTTTCGCGCTGAAATTCCACCTGAAAAATTCGGTTAAAAAAGCTGTCAATAATTAAGTAAATATTGTCCGGATCAGGTTTCGGCTCATTTATATCGTCAACGGTCTTGCTTCCGCAGCAGCGGCACAGCTCCAGCAGCAGCATAGACAGCAAATGACCGCCATACTCGGCATAGCCCAGCGGATGCTCAGTATACTCCTTCACAATTTCGTTTAGCAACGCGCCGGTCCGCTCACCGAAACCGGTACAGTAGCCGTTTTTATCCAGTCCCGATAGCAGGGCGGCACCGCGCGGATCGGTTTCAATGCCCAGACTGAATCCGGCACATCTGCCGTATACCACTTCTTCATGAACCAAATTGCGGCTAAGCAGAACCCACTGATCCTTATCCACCGAAAGCTGCTTATTAAAGTTCAGCTTCAGGACAGAGGTCCCCTCCGTATTGCAGTAAAGCTCTATATAGGAATGTATATGATTGGGGGTGCTTTCCCGTTGGGAAAGAAAGCGCAGCTTATTGACCGCAATAGGCGTGTTCAGAACGGTCAGCTTTTGATTCAGATTGAGCATACGCGGTTCCATAATCATAACCGTTCCTTTCCGCCATAGGGCAATTTATGCGGCAAAAGCTGCGCGGCGGCGGTGCGTAAACGCATACCGCAACCGGCATAAAAGCCGCAAAATCTCCGCTTAAAAGAAGCCTGCGGCTTTTATGCTGTTTTATTAAATGCCGGTGGATTTTGCTAAAACCACTTAATTGGAGGATTTGCGTTTTTTGATAACGATAATCGCCGTAACCGCGGCAGCTGTCGCCACTGCAGCGGCCACCGCCCCCGCAATAACGCCGGTATAGCTTTTCTCCCCGGTATCCGCAGGCGTAACGGTACCGTTTGACCCGGTTTCCGGCGCCTGTGTTTCGGATGACGGATCGTCAGGCGAATCGGACGTTTGAACACCGCTTTGAGGATACTGTACCAAATACTGCGCGGACGCGATCCATTGACCGTTTACAAAATCCCGCCCCAGTACCAACACTTTATCCTGATAAGCCTTGATATAATAGCCCTGAGACCCTTCGATACCTACATTTGTCACCATAGCGGCATCGTTCCACAAATAAGCCGCTGAAGCCGTATTGAAAATAGTCGGCAATGCCTCATCCCGCGCTTTCATGGAGTGCAGGGAGTCCATTTCCCAATGGCTGTGACCGGAGAAAAGGATCACCTCCGGATAATCCTTTAAAATAGCGGCAAACTCTTTGGCTTGATTAACGCCATGCCATTTCTGATACTCGAAGGTACCGGCTACCGTATCCATCAGTCCCTGATGCAAAAACACATAAATAGGGCGGTTTTCATCCCGATCCTCCGCCAGCTTCTGTTTAAACCACTTTAGCTGTTCGCGGGAAAGCTGCGCGTTCAGACCGACCGCCTCGCTGCCGAGGAAAATGAAGTGAACGCCGCCCAGCCACAAATCATAATAGACCGAATCGGTTCCGGGTTCGGTGTATTTCAGGAAATTGGCCAATTTCTCATCGTACGGTCCCTGTGCCAGATCGTGATTGCCGATAGAACAGTAAACCTCAGGCAGCCCCGCGCCGGCTGCGGTAATCATCCGCTGGAAGGTCAGGTATTCTGAAACCTCGCCGTGATCGGCAATATCACCGTTAATGAAAATACCGATGCTGTCTGGGGAAAGCTTTTGAATATCCGCCAGCGCTGCGGCAAAATGAACATTGTGAAGATGGGTCTGGGAGGGATTCAGGTGGATATCGCTGAGCACCTGCATTTCATACAGCGGGGTACCGAAATCGTAATCGTTGCAGCCTTCGGGCAGCATAACGACCGCCGCCGTCTGAGAGGTTTTATTTTTTCGAACCGAATAGACCAAAATCCGGTCCGCCTCGGTGGGAATCAGCGTATTTGCCACCATCTCATATTCGGTCACCGCGCCGGTACATTCGATAGGCGCGAAAGCCGTATAGCTTGCCAGCGGTCCGTCCTGATTTGCCCAGTAAGCACAGTAGCTTTCAGGCAAAGCATCCTCGCCCGCGGTAATGGTCAGCTTGCCGTCCGCCGCTCCAGCAAAGGGCTTTGTCATTTCATAAGTCACCGACGCGGGCGCCTGCGGTACTGTCTGCACGCTGGTATCCTCCTTTACGGTAATATCCACCTTGGCCAGCACGTCCCATTTATCGTTAGCGCACAAATAAACCGTATACTCGCCTGCCGGCACATCGGCATAAGCCGCCCGACTGCTGTTGGTTCCCTCCGCGGTCCGAAGATTCTTTTCACTGCCGGAAGTATTGCCGTCCCTCGCTACATAATACCAACGGATTGATTGGTCGGTTTCCAGCGTATCAGTGCGCAGATAAAGTCCTACCCAATCCTTTCCTTCGCCTGTAGCGGTAGTAAGGATCGGCTCTCCTTCAGTATAAACGGTCTTGTCGGTTTTCAAGGTTTTTTCTCCGTCCGAAGGCTGCGGTTGAGGTTCGGCTGCTGTTTGAGCGGTAACAGTAATATCCGTCTGAGCGATAATGTCATATCCGCCGTCTGCCAGCAGATAGACCGTATATTCGCCGGCAGGCAGACCTGCAAGCTCCTGACGGTTCACATATTCGGAATCGAAGATATTCTTAGCGGCGCCGGAGGTATTTCCTTCCTTCGCTACATAGTACCAGCGGATAGATACGATATCCGGTAAAATATCGGACTTCTTATAAATACCCACCCAGTCATCTCCGTCACCGACAGCGGTAATCAGGATGTCTTCCCCTTCGGTATAGGTGGTTTTATTGGTTTTCAGCGGTTCCTCCGCAAAAACATACATTGGAAGCATAGCATTAAACAATAGTGCAATTCCGCAGATGAATGCAAAAATCCTTTTCATTATTTGCCGCACCTCACTTACGGATTCCCTTGCGTTTAAAGAGAAGCAAAGAGGCGCCGGCGGCTGCGGTCACTGCCAGTACAGTGAAAACGGTCATATGATCGTTCACGCCGGTCTGAGGAACGGTAGGTTTATCGGTATTGCCGGGCTTGGTTTCCCCAGGCACAGCAGGGTCGGTTTTCACGGGATCATCCGGCTTATCAGGTTCTTCAGTACTGGGGTCAGCCGGATCGGCAGGCTCAACAGAAACCGCCTTCACTGTGATATCCTGCTGCGCAAGCACCGTATAGCTGTCATTTTCCAGTAAGTAAACCGTGTATTCTCCGGCAGGCAGATCCGCCAAATCCTGACGGTTGACATACTCCGATTCAAACAGGTTCTTCGTCTCCCCGGAGCTGTTGCCCTCTTTCGCCACATAATACCAGCGAATGGAAAATACATCGTCAAACGATTCGCCCTTCAGGTAAATCCCTACCCAATCGGCCTTGTCGCCGGTAGCGGTAACCATCAACGGTTCCCCCTCGGTATACTCGGTCTTATCGGTTTTCAGCGTCTTATTCTCTACTACAGCGGTAGATTCGGCAACCGTAATATCTACCCTGGCCACCACATTATAGGAATCATCGGAGCAAAGACATACCATGTACTCACCCGCAGGAATAGACAGCAGATCTGAGCGGCTGCTCGCCAGCCGTTCAGCGGAAAAGATGCTCTTTTCACTGCCGGAGGTGTTGCCTTCCTTATCTACATAATACCAACGGATGGCAGGCTCATCTCCGACTGTATCAGTACGCAGATAAATGCCTACCCAATCGTTTCCTTCCCCGATGGCAGTAATCTTAATATCCTCGCCTTCGGTATAAGTTGTTTTGTCGGTTTTCAGCACTTTCTCCGCCGATACAAACAGGGACAGAACAGGCAAAAGCAATGCCAGCATAAGCAGAAAACCGCCGATCAATGTCAGATGTTTCTTCATTTCCGAAACCTCTCCTTCTGAATTTTAGTTAAGACTATTTTAGCACGCGCATGATCGCTTGTAAAGCGACTGAAAAGACAGGTTTTTCGGAATATGTCCTTTTAGTACAGTTTTGAATGCGGATTCTGATAATATTTTAGTTGAAAAAACCATATTTGTCAAGACGGTCATTTATATTTTTAATGAATTGCGGCGCCGGCTAAAGCTCCGTTCGCTTTTTAAAAATCGGACAAGCGCGTTCAGAGAACTTTTTATAAAATTAAAAGCGTTTGCTTACACCGTAACATTCAGAGCGCCCGCGCACGAAGTGTTTTCAGACAGTTCTATGCGGCTTGACAGCGAAGCGCTTTTGTGATAAAATAGCCGCGTAAGCATAGCGCGTTCATATACGGCGGTTTTTTTGAAAATTCCGCTTCATCGGAATTTTCCTCGCTTGGGCGGTATCAGCCGCTTCCGCATAGCAGCGGAACAGCGCAAGCGGATGATATTTATAATGGCTTGACGCGGTATAAAAAGCGATCTTAGAGGGGGATAAAACAGATGCACGAGCTGTCTGTAACCGAGGGAATCCTGAATTTCGCGGTCAGCGAAGCCAAACGCCTGCGCGTCAGCAGAGTGACCGCCATCCGGCTGAAGCTAGGCGCGCTCTCCGGACTGGTTCCCGACTGTATCGGACTTTACTTCAACATGGTGAGCAAAGGCACCCCCTGCGAGGGCGCGAAACTGGAATTTGACCGAATTCCCGCCCGCATTCGCTGCCGCGACTGCGAATATGAAACAGAAATTACCGGATTCCGGCTGATCTGCCCCGCCTGCGCTTCCCGGCGGGTAGATCTGATCGCAGGACGGGAAGCCTATATTGACAGTATGGAGGTCGAAAATGGAGATCAAAGTCATTCATCAAATTCTGAGCTGGAACGAGGATTGCAGCAATCAAATCAAGGATAAGCTGGCAGCCCATAGAGTATGTATGATCAACGTTATGGGTTCTCCCGGAGCAGGCAAAACCAGCCTGATCACAGCGCTGATTAACGCCCTCTCCGAAAAATACCGCATCGGCGTAATTGAAGGCGATATTGCCGGCAAAATCGACGCGGAAGCCATCGCTAAGCTGGGCATTCCGGTTGTACAGCTTAACACTGACGGTGCCTGCCACATTGAAGCCATGTCCATAGACCACATTCTTCCCGATTTCGACCTAAGCAATTTGGACCTCATTTTTGTGGAAAATATCGGCAATCTGGTCTGCCCTGCCGAATTCAATATTGGTGAAAGCTTCCGCATTGCCATTTTGTCGATTCCTGAAGGAGATGACAAGGTGGAAAAATACCCGCTGATGTTTGCCACCACCGACGCGCTGGTACTGAATAAATACGATATGCTGCCCTACTTTGACTTTGACCCCGACAGGGTAAAGCGGGATGCCGTTGACGGCAACCCGAAGGCAGCCATTTTTCCCGTGTCCACCCGAAACGGCGAAGGCGTAGACGAACTGGCGCGCTGGATCGAAGAACAGGTCAAAAAAAATACCGTGTCATGATTTTTGCCGAGGGCAAATATTTCCCCCAAGGAGAACGCTTTCCGCTTTTTCCTTGGGGAATATTTGCGCTTAATATTTTTAATCATTAACAAATATTTGCTTGACTGTTCATTAAAAATAGTTTAAAATGACAATACAAACTAAATTCTGTTTAGTATTCAGGCTAAACAGACGAAAGGATGCGACTTTTATGAAAAAGCTCCCCCATCTAATAGCCCTTGCGCTATGTCTGTTTACACTGGTTTCCTGTTCGGCATCCGGCAGCGACTACAATTCAGCAGCCGCCCTGCCTTCCGATGAAGGCGTGAAAGACATTTACGGCAGTTCATTGGGCGGCGCCGACTCGGCTGAGATCACAGATGACACTACCGCCGATCTCAGCGACCGAAAACTCATACGGGACGTTGATCTTTCAGTTGAAACCAAGGCATTTGACACGCTCATCGGCGATCTCACCGCCCGTACCAAGGCGCTGGGCGGCTATATTGAGCAGTCCTATCTATCGGGCAACTCTTACAGTGCGGAAAGCGGAAACCGCTACGCGACTGTCACCTGCCGTATTCCTGCCGAACGACTGGACGAATTTCTCGCTTCTATGGGCGAAAACTGCAACATTATCAGCCAGAACGAAACGGCACAGGACGTTACCCTCACCTATGTTGATCTGGAAAGCCGCATCAAAGCGCTGGAGGCGGAGCGGGATGCCCTCACTACCATGTTGGAAAAAGCCGATACGACCGCCGACATTCTGACTATCCGCAGTCAGCTTACCGAGGTAATTTACAAGCTGGAATCAGCGACAGCCTCGCTTCGCTCCCTCTCCGAAAGGGTTTCATACAGTTCGGTATCCCTGTCCATCCGGGAGGTACAGACATACTCCGCTCCCGCACAGGTATCCTTCTGGGAAAGGATCTCCACAGGCTTTTTGAGTTCGCTCAAAAATGTAGGGGGCATTATCAGTACGCTCTTTATTTGGCTCATCGTGGGTCTGCCCTACCTGCTGATCCTTGCCGTTATTGCCGTTTGTATTATCCTCCTCATCCGTTTTATCAGTAAACGGCAGCTTCAAAAGCAGATGAAAGCGAGCAGCAGCGCCCCGGACCCGAATAAGCCTCAATAAACCCAAATCAGCGGGCAAACCGTTTTTCGGATTGCCCGCTCTATTTTTCTCCGCCGCTCATTCAGCGCTGATTTTATCCATATTACACGCTTCCATATTTACCGCTATGCGCAGCTTGCTTTTATTTTCTCATTTCGCTTTGAGCAGCGGCACATTTTTCTCCGGAAAAAGAACAGCTTTATTTCGGACCTATAACGCGCGCCGCTCCTATCAGCATTAGATTATCCCCGCGCTCATCATTGCGTTCGGTCAAAAAACATAAAAAGTTTTTTCCTCACCGAACAGCAGCCAATAGCCGGGCAGCGGTTAATAATAACCAATCCCGCCGAGCCTTCAGGATACCGCAGACTGTCCAGCAGCTTGACCGCTTCTTAGTCATGTCTTTCCGCACCCGCATCGTCTGCTCCTCGGCAATCATCGGCGGCAATACCTGCTCAGTCCTTTATGTTCAGCTAAAGCTGTCCCAATTATCGCCGTAAAGGGATTTTCCCTACGATGTGTGAATTCATGTCATTAATTAGAACAGCCGTTTCGACAGGTAAAATACCTGTGGCGCTGGTATCAATACGCTCATATTCCTTTTCCTATAATCTGTCCGGCGATTGAAAATAAAAAACATTGAATTTTTCAGAAGAACCGAAGCCCCAATCTCCCGCTTGATCAACAGAATATATGGCTTTCTTCCGGCGAACCGCCTTTTAGGTAAGCAATGAAAAAGTTACTGTATTGCCATCATCCCATAAATCCGAAACAGGAACAAACAGAAGGAGAACCGCCGCATAGATAAATAAGGGAACTCCTTCTTCTTGGTTTATTTGACATCCTCCTTTTAAAACAGCTCTACGGAAAAAGCCGCAGAAATCCACGGGAGATCACATAGGACAAGCAACGGTTAAACAATAAAGGGCGCCGTTAAATTAGCGTACTGCTTCGAAAAAGAGGCGCTTTGGCAGCCGTTGCCTCCTTTACATGAAAATCAACGCAGCCCGCCGTTAATACGGAGAAGCCGGAAAATCGGGCATTTCGCCCTCTGCGGAGGGCGGCTTAGGGCTTCGCTCTAAGAACCCACGACCTTTTGAGAAAAGGTCGATCAAAACTTTTTTGCAAGCTACCATACAATTATAGTTTTTTGACAGACTGAGGGGACTCTTTCTTTGGAAAGAGTCCCCTCATAATTTGAATTATCCTTACTGCTTCATCGTTACAGTTGTACCGTCAGACCGGATTTCTATGCTGCCGTCGCGGGTAATGCAGGTGTTGTCCAAGCTTACCCCTGAGGCGATCAGCGCGTTCATAGTGGCGTCTTCAGGCGGATTGGTCGCTGACGCGATCACTACCGCGTAGGTTGCCTTTACCGCATTGAAAAGCGCGGCGTCATTCTCATCGTAAATCGCAAAATTCGGTACGGTGAAGAGATCAAAAGTTTTGCCGTTCAACTGAGAAACCAATTCGGTAATCCGTTCTCCATTGACTCGGCTGGAAAAGAGCATACCGGTATCGCCGTACCCCAAAGCTACAGCCATAGAATTGCCTTAGTCATTCTCGTCTTCCAAGGTTGCGTAATCCTTGAGGGCCGGATAAAGGGTCAGCGACAAATCTCCGAAATTCAAAGTAGTTTCTTCCGCCACTTTTGAAACGGTCAGATTGTAACTCTGCAAAGCATTGGCGAAAAGCGCATAAGTATTGCTTACCTTAGTGTAGGTTGGACCGTAAACTGCTTCTACTGTAATACCGGCAGAGAGCAGATCAGGCATTCCGCCGATACATTTTTTAGAGTAATTGGTTAAAATTACGGCGTTCACCTTCGTAATACCTTTTTCATTCAAGAATTCAACCAGCTTGGACGCGTTATCCACATCACTGGTATCAATCACCACTGTAGAATCGGCAGTGCGAATCACCGTACAAAGGGAACGCCCTCCCTTCAACACCTTTACTTTAACCTCTCCGCTTGCAACCGCACTGTCATCTCCTCCGGATTGAGTCGAATGGCAAGAGGTAAGCGGCAGCAGACAGCAGACCGCTAAACAGCAAGCCGCCATCAGCAGCGCAAAAATTGATTTAACCTTCATTTGAAATCCGTCCTTTCATATCAGTGCCCACAGTATAGCACCAAATTCTGAACAGCGTATGAATTTTATGCAATTTTCCCAAAATTTTAACCCGCTTTTCGCCTTTGTTTGAAATTTCATGAAAGAATTTATTTGGAATTGTTGGAAAAATAAAACGGCGGACTTACCACGTTTACTGTGCGAAAGCTCTCACTTAAAGCAAAAATAACTGTGCCCCCTATCGGATCAGCACAACCGCTCCGCAGTCCGGCGCTATCTCAAATTTTCTTTCGGCCCGTCCTGTAAGCAGATCAATACCAGCAGCTTTCAGCGTAAAAGACTGCCCTGAACGGTTTACCGCCACCGCTATCCGCTCTTTATCGGTCCAACGCTCAAAAGCAAATACACCGAAAGGAAGCCCTTTTTTTACCTTGAGATAGCCCTGCCCGAACAGTTCCCGATGCTCGCTTCGCAGCTTGCCTAACTTGGCATAATGCGCCGTCAGCGCCTGTTCATCCCTGTTTTGCGCACGTCCCCAAGGATAAGGCATCCGGTTGAAGGGATCCCGATACCCCTCCATCCCTGCTTCATCTCCATAATAAATGCAGGGGATCCCCGGCAAGGTAGATACCAGCACAAACGCTAACTTGAGCAGCTTGATCGCCTGTGTCCTCGCCTTTGGCGTCATACGCAGCTCCGCCAGCTCTGAACCGGACCTCTCTCCGGCCTCTTCTCCGCCCAGTACTGTCAGCACCCGTTCTGTATCGTGAGTACCGAGAAAATTCATCAGCAGATCGCTGGTTGCCTTAGGATAATGCCGATAAAGTCCGGCGGAAGCCTCAAAAAGCGGACGGCTGTCGCCGGTTTTTATATAGTGAAGAATCCCGTTTTTCAGGGGATAATTCATCACAGAATCTAACTGTGCGCCTCTAAAATAACGGCGGCGGGTCCCGTATGCGACCTTATGAGAAGCGTCCTCCCACACCTCTCCGTAAATCAGCGCGTCAGAATCCACCGCTTTGACCGAGCGGCGCAGCGCCTCCAGAAAATTCATATTCAGTTCATCCGCCACGTCCAGCCGCCAGCCTGCGATCCCCTTTTTCAGATAGTGTGCCGCCACGCCATTCTTTCCGCAGATAAATTCCCGATAAGCCGGATGGGTAGTTGTGACCGCCGGCAGAATATCAATATCCCACCAACAGCGATAGCGATCCGGATAGTCATAAAACTCGAACCAGTCATAATAGGGTGATTCCTTTGACTGATAAGCGCCGACCTCATCATACCGTCCCTTTTTATTGAAATAGCGGCTGTCAGCGCCGGTGTGATTGAATACACCGTCCAGCAGGATCCCGATCCCCCGCTTGTTCGCCTCCGAAAGCAAGTAATCAAAGGCTTCCTCTCCGCCGAACATTTCGTCGATCCTCAGATAATCGCCGGTATCATACTTATGATTAGAGTATGCCTCAAAAATAGGGGAAAGATACAAAATTGTGACGCCTAAAGAAGCAAGATAATCCAATTTTTCAGCAATTCCCCAAAGGGTACCGCCGAAAAAAAGATTATTTTCCACATAACCGCCCGGCTGCTCGGCAAACTGCGGTAAATCGTGATCCCAGTCCGCGGCAAGAAGCGCGTCTGTCCGGCAGGGTACTTCTCTGCTGCCCTTATTGAAGCGGTCCACAAAAATGTGGTACATCACACCGCCGGCAGCGGTTTTAGGGGCTTCACCCTCCGCTCGGAAAACAGTAAGCTGAAAGGCGGCGTAATCCCAGTCCGCGTCCTGCAATTTGGGCGAGTAAGCGTAAGGATCGCAGGACAACCGCCGCCGCCCATCCGCACTGTCAAAAACGACCGAATACCAGAAAAGACCGTCCTCGCCTATACAAATCGAAGAACAGTCAAGGGTCAATATGTATTTGTCAGCGGTATAGCCGCCGTCCTGCCATACAAAAGGAAAAAAAAGACGAGCGCCGTCGTCATCTCTGTATAACTCCATGACCGGATCAGACACGCCGTCCTTCCGGTCCGCTGTAAGCTGAAAAGTAAGCTGCTCACGGTTATCAAACGCGCCGAACAGTTCAGCTTCGGGCGTATGCGCCGCCCGCTTGGTAAATTTAAGCATCAGGTTTTTTCTTGAAAAACTTTTGAGTTTTCCAAACCTTTCAAGAATTTATTTGGTTTTTTTATTTGTGAAACTTCTTGAAAGAAGTTCCACACCCCCTCAAGCACTTTTACTCAGCCAAACGGCTTTCCGTCGGGCAAAATATCCTGTTGGAATTCACTTCACTTGGGGTCCTTCTTTCAAGAAGTTCCACACCCCTCAAGCACTTTTACCCAGCCAAACGGCTTTCCGTTGGGCAAAACATTTTTTGCTCAAACAATCCTGATATTCTTTCCGGTCGGCAAGTATTTACCGGCTTCAGTCTGTCGAGAAAGTCGAGAATAAATCGCGCTATTCATTAAAATGCACAAATTGGTTTGTCCGCTTTTTCTCCTGCCTGAAAAGGTCCAAGAGAAAAAGCGCTCAAAAAGAGAAAGACTGGGTATTTCACCCTCTGCGGAGGGCGACTTAGGGCTTCGCCCTAAGAACCCACGACCT
>CAZMTU010000020.1:0-25746 GCA_964569225.1 uncultured Lachnospiraceae bacterium
ATAGATCCTGTTCTAAGCTAAAAAGCTCCCCAAAATAAACCGATTCGGTTTTATAATACGCGCCTCCTAAAATAGGTACTTTGGGAGGTGCGTGTTATTATGGTCAAAAAATTAACTGCACAACATATATGGCTTAATTAAACAAAAAATATTCGTTATTACAATAGCGACAGAATTTCCTTGATACCAAAAAAATGAGTTCGGTTTTGTACCGAACTCATTCATTAATCATTTTAATACTTATTTTCGCCTAAACTTTTGGGTTCACTTATTATATAAGCTAACTCGTTTTTAAAGTGCCTGTCCACATAATCAAAACAAAAATGGATAACGATTCTTCAGTTCAGTGATGTTGTTCTGATAAGATTCATTTTCAGCAGTAAGTTCCGCATCCTTTGATTGCTGCAAGGTAGTTAGATTTTGAAGAGCAAACTGATATGCCGACCAGTCGCTTTCAAGCTCAGTAAGCTCATCCTCAAGCGATTTCTTCTCGTTACTGTCTGTGCAAGCCGAAATCTTTTTTTCCAGTTCGCTCTTCTGCTCTTGATATGTAGCTTCATCGACCACACTTGCATTTTGAACCGCGTCAGTATAGAATTGAATGTCACTGTCATATCGCTGACCGATCTCATTAAGCGCTGTGTTATGCTCTGCTTCAATGGTCTTCAATTCGGCATTGTACTCCTTGGTCATTTGCTCCCGAAGCTCACTGGTCATTTCATTAATTGTTACAAGGCAAGTGGCGCTTACCTTTCCGTCTTTAGTTGAGACGGTAATAGTTACCGTCCCCTTCCGGAGAGCAGTCAGCGTACCGTCACTGTTTACAATCACTCTGGACGTATTACCTGATTTTATGACCGGTTCCTCAGTAGCATTGGAAGGCGTTATTGTAATATTTAGACTGAAAGTTTCCCCTGCATTTACAGCCATATTAGCCACTTGGATTTTTTGAATCGGTACATCAATGGTCGCCGGATCAATGCTGGTTAGCGTAAAGGAGGCGGTAATTCCCTTATCGGTAGTCACCGTAATCACAGCCTTACCCGCAGCCAATGCAGTTACCTTCCCGTTTTCATCAACGGAAGCGATCTCCGGCGCAGACGAATCCCAAGTATATACGGAATCATTCGCATCCGCAGGGGTCTTAACAGGAATAAGTGTAAGACTTTGCCCGATCAGCAAATTTCCTTCGGTTTCTTCAAACGAAAGTCCGGTAATAGAATTGGCAACCGTTACTTTACAAGTAGCGGTAAAATAGCCTTCAACAGTCGTTACAGTAATAGTAGCGGTACCGGGTTTCAAGCCCTTAATTTCACCGGTAGCGGTCACTGTTACCACACTCAAATCACTGCAGGTCCAAATGATATCCTGCACATTGGCATCCGCTGGTGAGATGGATGCTGTCAGCTTTTGAGTACCGTTTGGATCAATCGTCACCTCGGAAGGATTCAGCGAAACGCCGGTTACAGGAACACTGACAACTACCGTACAGGTAGCGGTTATACCATTAGAGGTCTTTGCGGTAATGGTAGCGGTTCCGCCTGCTAATGCCGTAATCTCGCCGGTATCGGATACCTTAACGGAAGTAGGATTAGAGGAGGTCCAAGTCAAGGATTTATCACTTGCATTTGTCGGCAATACTGTGGCGGTCAGCGTTAAGGTTTTGCCTTTTGTCAGCGGAATCAGTTCTTCAGACAATGTAACAGAGGAAACAGGAGTCACCACAGTAACTGCGCAAACTGCCGTAAAGCCCTCGGCACTGACAGCAATAGTTGTACTGCCATCCGCATGAGCAGTAATAACTCCATCCTTTACCGAAGCGATAGATTCATCGCCGGATACCCAAGTCAATACTGCGCCGGTATAGGTTTCAGGAGTGAAGCCAACTTCCAGAGTTACTTCTTTTCCAGATTCAACAACCACTTCCGTAGGAGAAAGTGAAATACCCACCAGTACAGAAGTAACCTTAACTGTGCAGGAAGCCTTTGCGCTGCCGTCAATAGTAGAGGCAGAAATAACCGCCGTTCCATCCGCTATGCCGGTAAGACGTCCGTCATAACCAACGGTTGCTACCGATGTGTTATCTGAAGTCCAAATCACATTTGAGGTTTCCATGCCAGTTTTAGCATTAATAGCGGTAATCTGCTTGGTATCTCCTACACCGATAGTGATTTCATCCGTAACACTTAAAACAATTCCGTCTTCCTGTTCAACTTGATCAGTTTCATCCGGAGAATCATTCTCAGAATTATCTCTGCATGCAAACAATGTGGTAAAGCTCAGCAGCAGACAAAGGAGAAAACAAATTTTTTTCATAAAATACCTCTTTCGTGTGTAATGCTGTCACTTTTGGTTTTTTACACTCATATTATATCATATTTTGCAAATAAATCAATGGCAAATGTGGGGAAAAATCGAATATCCGGTTAACTTTTTTTGAGCGTGAATTATATTTTTTGTGAACAATCGCCTTTTACTTGCATATTTTCGTAAAATGTGCTACAATGATAATAAATAAGAAACCGCCATAACGCAGATCTGTACAAGGGACGGCTTATAGGTCGGTTATCTGTATTTTTTACTAAACGGGGTACAATATGGATCAAGAAAATCTAACTGTTACAGGGAAATTGCTGGATTTTATCCGCCGTTCCCCTACCGCTTTTCAAGCAATTGAAAATATAGTTCATATTCTTTCGGACGCCGGTTTTGCTCCGCTTTCAGAGCATACGCAAACTTCATTGCGAGCAGGCAAATCGTATTATATCACCCGTAACACTTCCTCGCTGATCGCATTTACTCTGCCGGAGCTGCCGCCCGAAGGTTTTCTGATTACTGCCAGTCATTCCGATTCCCCCATGTTCAAGCTGAAACTAAACGCGGAACTGGAAGGAAGCGGTATGCTCCGGTTAGATACTGAACGCTACGGCGGTACCATCCTTTCCACATGGCTGGACAGACCGCTGTCGCTGGCAGGACGCGCAATTATCCGAACGGAAACCGGAATCACATCGCGTTCCGTCAACCTTGATCGGGATATTGCTGTCATCCCCAATACAGCCATTCACCTGAACCGTGGACTCAACGATGGATTTCGTTACGATCCCGCCCGCGATCTCTATCCGCTGATCGGAGAAGCCACCGACCGAAATAAGCTGCATACGCTCTTTGCGGAAGCGGCAGGCTGTAAGCCGGAAAAACTGTTAGGCGGTGACTTTTATCTTTACAATAGAACACCCGGCTGCATTTACGGAATAGACAATGAATTCTTTGCTTCTCCAAGGATTGACAATCTTCAGTGTGCCTATGCAACCCTGATGGGCTTTCTTTCTTCCAAATCACGGACACACGTGAAGCTGTACTGCGTATTTGACAATGAGGAAACCGGCAGTATGTCCCGTCAAGGCGCCGCTTCTCCCTTTTTACGAGAGGTGCTGCAAATGATTGCCGGATCCATATCCGAAACATCCCGCGAATTGAACTGCTTGCTCGCCTCCTCCATGATGCTTTCCGCAGATAACGGACATGCCGTTCATCCCAATCATCCTGAGCTGTCCGACCCACTGAATGCACCTCATATGAACGGCGGCGTTTTGATCAAATTTAATGCCAATCAAAAATACACCACCGACGCCTTGTCCGCCGCTTTGTTTTCTGAAATCTGCCAGAAGACGGGGATTCCGACCCAGATGTACGCTAACCGTTCCGACTTAACCGGCGGTTCCACTTTGGGCAATATTTCTACCGCACAGGTACCGCTGACTACAATAGATATCGGTCTTGCGCAGCTTGCCATGCATTCCGCATATGAAAGTGCAGGATGTGCGGATACACTCTATATGATACGCGCTGTACAGGAATTTTATTCCACCTGTCTGACCGCTTTATGTGACGGTTCTTACCGTTTGATTTGACCGTGAGCAGCTTTATAGAGACAGTCAAATTTATTACCGCAGAAAGCGGTATTGGAGGAGTCAATGAGAATTTTCGATCAATCAACCCGAATTGTCCGCTTGGCAGCAAAAAAGCGTCCGCACTTTGTATCCGCGGTTATTGTAGCAGGCGGAAACGGCAGCCGCATGAACTCGCTTGCTACCAAGCAAATGATGATGCTATGCGGCATGCCGGTCATTATCCGAACCCTTGCGGCGTTTGAAGCATCAGACTATATTGATGAAATTATTTTGGTAGCCAAACAAGATGAAATTGAGCAATATCCCTCAATGCTTGAACAGTATGGAATTAAAAAGGTCAGCCAAATTGTGGCAGGCGGACAAACCCGGCAGGATTCCGTTTTATCCGGCTTTGAAGCCATTCATGAAAAGGCTGATTTTGTCGCAATTCACGACGGTGCCCGTCCGCTGATTACCCCGGATCAAATTAAAACCGTTCTGCGGGCTGCTTTTGAATATCGCGCGGCGGCAGCCGCTACACCCGCTACGGACAGCGCCAAAGAAGCAACTGTCTCCGCTATGATTAACCGAACCTTAGACCGCAAGACGCTCTGGATGGTCCAGACGCCACAGGTATTTTACGCCAATCTTTACCGCGCGGCAGCCTATACCGCAAAAAAAGACAGCTTCGTTGCCACCGATGACACTGAGATTGCTGAGCATGCCGGTTTTTCCTCTAAGCTGGTCAATATCGGTTATGATAACATCAAGCTGACCACTCCGGTGGACCTTCTGAAGGCCGAAGCCATTTTAAATTACAGAAAAATGCTGGAAGAAACCCAAAAGGGAGGGAATACGGATGGATCTCAGGATCGGACATGGGTATGATGTTCACAGGTTGATCGAAGGGCGCAAACTGATTATAGGCGGAACACGAATTCCTTATGAAAAAGGACTTTTAGGCCATTCCGATGCCGATGTATTGCTGCACGCTGTTATGGACGCAATTCTCGGCGCCTTGGCACTGGGAGATATCGGCAGGCATTTTCCGGACAGTGATCCCGCCTACAGCGGAATTGACAGTTCCCTGCTGGCAGCGCATGTCTATGAGCTGATGGATCAAACAGGATGGACGGTAGGAAATATTGACGCTACTGTTATCGCCCAAGCGCCTAAACTGTCCCCTTATTTACCTGCTATGAAAGACAAACTTGCTTCAATTTATCATATTGCTTCAAATCAGGTAAATGTCAAAGCCACAACCGAGGAAAAATTAGGCTTCACCGGATCCGGCGAAGGAATTGCCGCTCACGCAGTTTGCCTTCTGCGTAAAAAATAGATATACATTCAAACAATTTATTCAATATTGTTATAAAATATATTTTGATAAACTAAAATTTCACTGAATAAGTTATAAAAATTGCGCCCCCGCTATAGCGGGAGCGCAACCTACAGGCAAGACAGATCCAATTTTTGTTTATCCTATACATCCTTTGCTTTTATCATCCGAATTGGACAGATTGCCTTATCTTTTTGTCTGCCTGATGTCATTTTATGACGGTGAATCCCAATGGTTCCAGTACTCACCGTCTGCCGCTTGCCTGCTTTTGCCGACTTGCGCGGAAACTTATCATAGTATAACCGTTTTTTCGGAAAAATTGAAAGGAAATCTGTCATGATAAAAATTTCTCCCTCTATTCTATCAGCCGACTTCTCAAGGCTGGGCGAGGAAATGGCCGCAATCCGTTCAGCAGGCGCAGACCTTGTCCATATTGATGTCATGGACGGCGATTTTGTACCCAATATCTCTTTCGGCGCGCCAGTTTACCGCTGTGTAAGAAAGCTTTGTCCACTTCCCTTTGATGTTCATCTGATGATTCAAGAACCGATTCGATACATAAAAGATTTTGCCAAAGCAGGCGCCGATCTGATTACCTTTCATGCCGAAGCAACCGAGCGTTTGGATGAAACGCTGAATGCGATTCATGCGCTTGGGCTATCTGCCGGACTGGCGCTGAAACCGAATACGCCAATTGAGGCAATATTTCCTTACCTGTCAAACTGTGATTTGATATTGGTTATGTCTGTAGAACCGGGCTTTGGCGGTCAAAAGTTTATGCCACAGGTGTTACCTAAGGTAGAAACACTGGCGAAACTGAAAGCTGAAAATTCTTTTATCTACGAAATCGAAATGGATGGCGGGATCAATGCCGAAACCGCCCCGTACTGTATTTCCGCCGGTGCAGATATTTTGGTAGCTGGCTCTGCAGTATTCGGAAAAACAGATTATAACGAAGCCATTCAGAGGTTAAAAGCAAATTAAAAAAGTCGATTGATTTTCGCAGCAGTTAAATTTTCCCTATATGCAAACAAGAAGCCCACGCCTGCTTCAGGCGAGGGCTTCTTGTTTGCATATAACCATTTAATTTATAAAATAAGCTTTAAAGTCAGCCAATATTACTTTTCCATTGCAGACTTCAGCTTCAACACGAAGAAGATCGGTTTGAATTGGCGGGAAATGACAGATCGCTTTATGACCGATCTGATCGCCCTTGTAAACGCAAACCTCCATGGCTGAACCGGCAATTCGTGCATATAGCCGAAATGAAATAACTCCTTCCCCTTCGGCTAAGTCCTCCGAAATGACTGCTGTATTCACCAGGCAACCATTCCGTTCATTGCTATTCTGCCCAGTATACGCTACCGTATTTCCGTCCCTGCGTTCGAAAGAAAGCGGCTTTTCATAACGGCGCTTGATTTCTTTCCCTAATTCCAACAATCTGGCGGCGTCCGGCGATGAGATGCGTCCGGATTCGTCAGGTCCGACGTTCAGAAGCAAATTGGCACCTCGCCCCACCGAATATTCGTACATACCGATCAGCTCATTCAAGCTTTTCAGCGTAGCTTCATTGTATTCGCAGTCAAACCAAGTACTGCGAAGCTTACAGTCGCATTCAACCGGCATAAATCGGGGAGCAAACCGCTCCATATCGGTTTCTGCTGACAACGCATAACAGGGAGATGGCGCGATTCCATCCTCGTTGCCTCCCCAACGCACATCCGGATCCCACATATTGAAGATTAAAATATCCGGCTGAAGGCGGCGAATCACACTGATGATCCGTTCACGGTCATACACATGGTCGCCTGAGCCGCAAGCGTCAAACCACAAATAATCAATTTTTCCGTATCCGGTAAGCAGCTCGGTAATTTGTCCAATGAAGTAATCATCATAGCTTTTTTCATCAGCAAAGGAAATTTCATTCCCCCACTGTGCAGGCGAATAATACAATCCTACCTTCATTTCCGCCCTTCTGCAGGCCTCGGTAAAGCTTTTGACAATATCACCTTTTCCATCCATATAGGGACTGGACGCTACCGAATATCGGCTGAATCGGGTGGGCCAGTTCGCAAATCCGTCATGGTGCTTACAGGTGAGGATGGCATAGCGCGCCCCTGCTTGTTTTGCCACGCTTATCCACTGATCGCAATCCAGATTTTTGGGGTTAAAGGCAGACGCGGGCATCGGATGTTCGTCCCAGTCTTTACTGCCTTTAAAAAATGTTCGGATGCCAAAGTGAAAAAACATCCCGAATTCCCAGCTTTGAAAATCTAACTGAGCCTGTTTTATTTTCATACTGAATCATCTCCTTTTTGATCATTTTATATCCGTCATACCGTTTTTTTCTTCCTCCCGCTGTTCCCTTACCGCTTTTCGGGAAGAATCTTTTTTCAGAGTAAATACAAATTCGCAGAATTCACCTTGCTTGCTATTGACGGTCAGTGTTTCGCCATGCGCATCAATAATGGTTTTGGCGATATACATTCCAAGTCCTACGCCGGTTTTGTCTAACCCCCGACTCTTATCGCTTTTATAAAAACGATCGAACACATGAGGCAGATCTTCGGGCGGTATCCCCTGCCCTTCGTTATAAACTGAAACATAAATCTTTTTTTCTTGCTCCCAGATATGGATCCTGTAAACACCACCGACAAAAGAAAACTTTACCGCGTTATCACAGATGTTGTAAAGTATCTGATGAATCGCATCACTGTCGGCAATAGCGTACATGCTGTCTGAATCTGACTCAAAAGATACCTCCAATTTTTTCTCATTGATTCGATTTTCAAATGAAATCAAAACCTGTCTTGCCAGTTCGCTGATATCAAAGGATACCATAGAAAATTTTCGCTCGCCCGCCTGAATCCTTGAAATATCTAACAGGGAATTCACCAGTCTAGACAGCCGACGAACCTCAGTGGCTATTATCTGCAGATAATATTCGTGCTTTTCGGGCGGAATAGCGCCGTCCAAAATGCCGTCAATAAAGCTGGCAATGGTAGTCATAGGGGTGCGCAGATCGTGAGAAACATTTGCAAGGAAGGTTCGACGGGTATCCTCCAAAGTCGCAAGACTGGCGGCCATGTTATTGAAAGCAATGCCTAATTCGGCAATCTCATCATTGCCCGTCACCTGAACTCGAACATCAAACTGTCCGGCTGCAAATGATTTTGCTGCCTTGGAAAGATTTCGAATTGGACGAACAATTCGTTCGCTGATAAAATAACTGGCTATAATAGCAGCGCACATGACCCACATACAGGCAAGTATGATCATTTTAATCATGGTCTGTACCAGCATCATAGTGGCGCTGGAAGGCATACAGGCTATAACATATCCCATAATGTCATCGCCATTTAAAAGCGCTAGCGTATAAACATAGTGATTCTGCGAAAGAAGTCCGTCTAAATTAGTTTCGGTCTGCAAAGGTTTTGATTCCGATACTGATTCAATAAATTCCTTTGAAAATTGAAGATTGGCATATTCGTCAGGCGTAGCCTCATCGCAGATCAGCACCAAGCCGTTTCGGTTTGTAACCATTATAAAGAGATCAGAGGTATTACTGGAAATAGCGGTCAACCTCATTTTCGTCATTTCCAGATTACGGTCAATATACTCTGTAAAGCTGGCTGCCTGATTTCCGTTATATACACTTTCCAAAAACTGCTTCGCCGATACACTCACCCGTTCCAATTCATGCGAATTCAGATCGGCACTGTTTGACTGAACCAGTGAAGTGATGATCAGCGCCAAAATCAGGAAACTGAGCAGAATGATCAGCGTAAAGGCAACCATGTAACGGGCAAATACACTTTTACTCAGCATAAAAATTCCTCTGTATTATACATTAAAACGGAAAAGAACCACATCTCCGTCCTTCACCACATATTCTTTCCCTTCAGAACGATACAATCCTTTTTCCTTTGCGGCAGCAATGCTGCCGCAGGCCTTCAATTCATCGAAGGAAACAATTTCCGCTCGAATAAATCCCCGCTCAAAATCGGAATGGATTTTCCCAGCTGCCTGAGGTGCCTTAGTTCCCTTGCGAATGGTCCATGCGCGCACCTCAGTAGGTCCCGCAGTCAGAAAACTGATCAGCCCCAACAGTGAGTAACTGGCTTTGATAAGCTGATCCAATCCACTTTCAGCAATACCCAGATCAGAAATAAAAAGTTCCTTCTCCTCATCGTCCAGTTCAGCAATCTCCGCTTCAATCTCAGCGCAGACAGGAATGACCTTAGAGCCTTCCTCAGCCGCAAAAGCGGCAATGGCCTGATAGTGAGGATTGTTGGTATAGCTGCCGTTTACCTCATCCTCGCTGATGTTTGCAGCGTAGATGACCGGCTTGTCAGACAGGAGCCCCATTGTGTCCAGCAGCTTCTGCTCATCCTCTGTATAATCAAGGCTCCGGGCAGATTTTCCGTCTGATAGAACGGCATAAACCTTCTCCATCAGTTCCAATTCAGCCGCCAACGTTTTATCGCTTTTAACCGCTTTACGAAGCCGATCTATTCGCCGCTCTACCTGCTCCATGTCGGAAAAAATTAACTCCAACTCAATGGTTTCAACATCTCTAAGCGGATTCACGCTTCCGTCCACATGAACAATATTGCTGTTTTCAAAGCACCTGACTACATGAACAATGGCATCCACCTCACGGATATGACCCAAAAATTTATTTCCTAAGCCTTCCCCTTTAGAGGCTCCTTTAACCAGCCCGGCAATATCCACAAATTCGATCACGGCCGGTGTGTACTTTTCAGCATGATAAAGTCCATTCAGCCAATCCAGCCGTTCATCCGGCACTGCAACCACCCCTACATTAGGTTCTATAGTGCAGAACGGGTAATTGGCTGACTCTGCCCCCGCATTAGTAATAGCATTAAAAAGGGTGCTTTTTCCCACGTTTGGCAATCCTACTATTCCCAGTTTCATTCGAAAAACCTATCCTTCACTTTTTAAATTCTTTTATATTATATTACAAAAACCCTTTAATAGCAAGTACTTTTCAAAACAAATCCCCTTATTTCCCCAAAATACACATAATGTTCACAATATCTTCACCACTCGGTCGTAAATAATCGCTATAATGATTATGAAGTTAGACAGGAAATTAACAATGTTAACATTTTAACAAGAAGAATCACAAAACAGGAGGAACATATGGGAGTTAAATTGCTGGTCATCGACGATGACGCCAACATCTGTGAGGCACTTCGTCTGTATTTTGAAAACGAATCCTATGAAGTAAAAACGGCCTCTGACGGATTTGAGGGCGTCAGTTATTTTAAAATGTACGAGCCGGACATCGTTTTACTTGATATTATGATGCCAAGAAAGGACGGATGGCAGGTTTGCCGTGAAATCCGCGAGATTTCTTCTAAGCCGATCATTATGCTGACGGCTAAAGGCGAGATATTCGACAAGGTATTGGGATTAGAGCTTGGCGCAGATGACTTTATTGTCAAACCCTTTGACATGAAAGAACTGTCCGCTCGGATCAAAGCCGTGCTTCGCCGCTATGCTACGCATGACACCAATCATGACGATGAAGTAGTTAAATTTGACAACATTGAGATCAGCAAGCAGAAATATGAGCTGAAGCTGGCCGGAAAAAGTGTTGATATTCCACCCAAGGAACTGGAACTGCTTTACTTTCTCGCTTCCAATTATAATCGTGTATTTACCAGAGATCAACTGCTGGACAAGGTATGGGGCTTTGATTACTTGGGCGACTCCCGTACGGTGGATGTTCATGTGAAGCGTCTGCGGGAAAAGCTGGACGGTGTGTCAGACAAATGGGTATTAAAAACCGTCTGGGGTGTAGGATATAAGTTTGAACTGCTGCAATAAAACTCTATAAAATCAAAACCACCGGCTTTGCCGGTGGTTTGCTCAGCTCTTATAAGGGCATAGTACTGGCAGGGCAAACAATTCTCTGAAAAGTCTGCCAAGCGCAAGCGGTATCAAGCTGCCGCTAAAGCGGTTGTTTTTTTGCTTGCGTGCACTGGCTCACCCGTAAACGAGTCACCAATTCTTTCATGTTTTGTTGTTTATACGCCACATTTTCTTGTAGTTGGTTCTTTATATATTCTGCTATTACCTTTTGGTTCTTCTGTTTTTACTGTAAATCATGCGCCTGTCATCTCACCTGATCTGTCAGCAGCAACTCCGCCTTTTTCATAGTAATCTCTTTCCCTCGCTGAGCATTTGCCTCATTGCAGTATTGCATATGCCAAACATGGGCTTCAAAAATAAAGTACATCATGGAGTATACCTCCCGACGGATCCGGCGCTCCCTGCAATCCTTCGGCTGAATCAACCCATCCTCGACTCCCATCCAGGGATTTCCGAGATCAAAATCCACGTCGCCGTATACAGCTCGGTCCACATCAATAATGGCAGCTAAATGCCAGCCGTCCTCACGCTGATGAATTAAAATATTTCCATCCCATAGATCTCCGTGACAAAGCACCGGTTCACACACCGGTTCAAGCGCTTCTCTGCAATGCAGAACCGCATCGATCACCTGTTCAGCCTCCTCTGAGGTAAAAGAACCCATCTCTACCCCTTGCCGCATGATAACTGTCACCTCATTGAGAACATGCGCATACCAATCCTCAAAACCTCTTCCCTGCAATACCTCGGACACACGCCCATACCGTATACCCCGCATTGTGTGCAAACGGGTCATAGCAGCCGCCAACTCTTTCATCAGTGCGGAACGCTCCCCATCGGTCAGTTTACAGGCGGAAAGCGGCACTGAATCAATATAATCGACCATCATATAATCCCGTTCCTCAATCTTACCTAACGCAACAACATGAGAACCCGGGATTCCCGCTTGTTCCATCTGTCTAAACAGGAAGGCTTCTGCGGACATCATATCCTTTTCGTAATACATTAACCTTTCCGGATGTATCGGTCCCACCCGCAGAATCATTTTTCTTCCATCCTTTAAAATCAGACGATAGGTAGTATTAAAAAGTCCTCCATCCTGAAGAATCGCTTCAACTAAACTTGAGCCGGTAACGCTGTAAGTCAACTTCGCAAGTGCCTGATCACTCAATGTCTGAAATAATATAGAACCGCTGTTTGCCACAAAGTTCCCCCCTTAATGCAGCACGCATATTCCAAATGTCAGTGCAAATCCCTTGTACGATGTTTTCAAAATTGGGCTTATGACTGCCGTTTGTATTCGCACCTTTTTATCTATCTTATCAAACCCTTGAAAAATCGGCGTTTTGATTTTACAAAATAACGACGTACGCCCTTTAAGCCGATTTTCGAGAAAAGCGCCATCTGGGTTTTCTCTTGCTTTATGCCCCTCGCCTTTTACTCATGGCTTTGGAAAATCGGCGTTTGGGTTTCGCAAAATAATGACGTGCGCCCTTTAAGCCGATTTTCGAGAAAAGCGCCATCTGGGTTTTCTCTTGCTTTATGCCCCTCGCCTTTTACTCATGGCTTTGGAAAATCGGCGTTTGGGTTTCGCAAAATAATGACGTGCGCCCTTTAAGCCGATTTTCGAGAAAAGCGCCATCTGGGTTCGCTCTTGCTTTATGCGCTTTTATTATATCACATTCAAATCAAAAATGGAAGCCTTTTGTCAAAAAACAGTCCTGCTTAGAATCAAAATAAAAAACACTCTGCCGGAAAGGAAGTTCATTCCGACAGAGTGTTTTTTCTGATGAGTTCATCGATGGTTACACCGAATAAATCAGCGATCTCAGGCAGCAAAGCCATGTCTGGTAGATTTTTGCCGCATTCCCACTTAGACACCGCTTGTACAGAAACCGAAAGAAAGGCTGCCACCTGCCCCTGTGTCAATCCTTTTTCGTTTCGGAGCTGCCGCATCTGTTTTGCGAGTTGGATTTTCAAGCAGTACTCCTTCCGAACGGGCGGCGTATCTGATAATACGCCGCCCCTCGCCAAGGCCGGTTATCCGATCGGCGGATCCGACCTTCGGATGAGTATTACTCGCCGGTAAAGGCGAGCAATACAAATGAACAGTTCATCATACGATCGCCTCCTCCCAATAATAGATTTCACATCGCTGTGATAGCTTAATTATAGCAGATTATTTTGAAAAATCAATAACGCGATGGTTGAATTTTCGCTTTTTTACTTTTTACAGTGTGATTTTTTATTTTTTACTATGTGGCATATTGCTGTTTACCAGCTTGATGCCGCCGTCTGTTCCATATCCGTCAAGTCCTGCCTTTTTTATCGCCACAAAAATCCGGTGGCGCAGTCCCTTATTCTCTTTTTCAAGCGATTGAAGCAGCATTTTGTATTTTTCCCGATCGGTATGCTTGTCCTCCGGACACGCGCTTTGAATTACCGGCAGTGCGGCATGGCGTACATAATATTGAATATCCTTTTCAGGCGTCAGCACCAACGGACGAATCATGGTAATATCCTTGCGTGATAGATAGGTAACAGGTGAAAAGGTTCCCAGCCTACCTTCGTTCATAAGGTTCATCATAAAGGTATCCACCACGTCATCGAAGTGATGCCCCAATGCAATTTTGTTGCACCCCATGGCTTTAGCGGTATCATGGAGAATTCCCCGACGCATTTTGGCACAGAGCGCGCAGGGGTTGGGTTCCTTCCGGACGTCAAAGATTATTTTGGCAAGATCAGTAGGAACGATACGGTATTCGATTTCTAATTGATCATAAAAATCGGTCAGCGGTGTAAAATCGCTGTCTGGAAATCCCATATCTACCGTAATCGCACAAAGCTCAAAGGATTTGGGATAAAACATCTGAAGATTTTTCAAAACACATAGTAATGCCAACGAATCCTTCCCGCCTGACACACCGACTGCGATTTTATCGCCCGCTTCAATCATTCTGTAATCCTCAACCGCCCTACGGGTATGAGATAACAGACGTCGGATATTTCTAAATTCAAATCCTTCCATAAAAAAACCGTCTTTTCAAAATCTCTTGAATCAAAATCTGATTTCACTTTCCTTTCAATCATTCATATACTGAAGGGAGGTGATTTTTTTGGCCATTAAAATTTTTATTGATCAGGGACACAACCCCACTAATCCCAATGCCGGCGCCGAGGGAAACGGACTCCGTGAGCAGGACCTCACCTATGAAATCGGTGTGCTTACCGCTAATCTTTTGCGTCAAAACCCAAATTTTGAGGTAATGCTTTCCCGCCCTACTCCCGAAACAGTGCTTGGAACCACCAATGCCACCAGTCTATCGGCCCGCACCAGCGCCGCCAATAGCTGGGGAGCCGATTACTTCATCAGTCTGCATGCCAATGCGTCTACCATTCCAACCGCCACTGGCTGTGAGGGATACGTATATTCGCTTTCCAGTGCCGCCACCCCTCTTGCGGAACAAATTTTGCAAGGCATCTATGCAAACACTGGCATTCCGGTACGGGGCGTCTTTGCCCGACCGACGCTTTATGTACTGCGCAGAACAGCCATGCCCGCCACACTAATCGAAATGGGATTCATTACCACTTATTCAGAAGCCATGCTGATGGCAAATTCGCCTGAACTGTTCGCACAGGGGATTTACGCGGGGATTCTTGCATTTTTCGGACTGACTTAAAGGGGAAAACTAAGCCGGACTTCCCGTTGCCTCCAAAAGTGCGGACGCGGCCGATAAAATACCGATTTTACCGCTTTCAAATGTCAGTCCGCCTTGGAAATAAACGGTGTACGGCGGGCGGATAGGTCCGTCTGCCGACAATTCAATAGAAGCCCCCGAAACAAAGGTGCCCGCCGCCATGATAACCTGATCGGAATAACCGGGCATCGCCCACGGCAGGGGAGTCACATAAGCATCCACCGGACTTCCCTGCTGAATTCCTTTGCAGAATGCGCACATATTCGCTTCGCTGCCCAGTCTGACTGCCTGAATAATATCATGCCGTAATTCTCTCCAATCAGGTTCTACCGAATAGCCTATTTTTTCAAAAATATAGGCGGCAAACAGTGCCGTTTTAATCGCCTGAGCAGTCGTATGAGGCGCATAAAAGAAGCCTTTATATAAATTCCGGTTCTGCCCCAGCGTTGCACCTACTTCAGTACCTACGCCCGGTGAAGTCAGGCGATAGGATGCCAGTTCCACCGCACGGGCACTGCCCGCCAAATAGCCGCCGCTCTCCGCCATTCCGCCGCCCGGATTTTTGATCAGCGATCCGATCATCAGATCAGCCCCTACCGCGGCTGGTTCTTTCGTTTCAACAAATTCTCCGTAGCAGTTATCAACCACGACATAGACCTCAGGATAAATCGCTTTCACTGCCTTTATGGCTTCTCCGATCTCATCCACCGACAGCGTGCGGCGATTCAAATATCCCTTGGAGCGCTGAATAAATACCACTTTTACGTTATCATTCAACGCCGCACACACGGCTGCCAGATCAATTTTGCCGTCTGCGGTCAGTTCGATCTGACGGTAATGTACGCCAAAATCCGCCAGTGAGCCGTTTCCCGGCGTTCCGCTGATACCGATGACCTCCTCCAACGTATCGTAAGGCTTGCCTGTAACCGACATCAAAATATCCCCCGGACGGAGCAGCCCGAACAGACCGATGGTCAGTGCTTGGGTGCCATTGGCAATAGAATGGCGAACAAACGCCGATTCCGCCCCAAATACGCGTGCATACACCTTATCCAATGTTTCTCTGCCTAAATCATCGTACCCATAACCGGTAGAACCCGCAAAGCAGGCTTCTGAAACCCGAAACTCCCGAAAAGCATCCAGCACACGGGCAGTATTGACAAAAGAGATCTCATCGACCCTTGCAAAAGCAGGCAGCAGAGCGGATTCCGCTTCGGCGGCTAAATTTAGTAATTCATTCGAAAATTGCATATCAAACTCTCTTTCTTTTGAATGTCTCTTTAAGAGGAATAGGCGCTGCTTCATTCCTACCGCTATTATTCCGTCAGACTGTTCACTAACAATTTAAAGTAACGTCCCCGCTCCTCAAAGTTTTTAAAGCAATCAAAGCTGGCGCTTGCCGGAGTGAGCAGCACTACATCTCCGACCTCCGCAATCCGAGCGGCTTTTTCCAGCGCTGCTTTCAGATCGGCAGCATCAATCAGTTCAGGATGCCCCGGACGGTATTCAGGACTTTTCAGCACAGCTTCCCTGATTAGCGGAGCTGTAGCGCCGGTAAGCAAAACGGCCTTAGTCTGCTGACAGAGAGGCGTTCCTAACGGTTCATAGGGAATATGCTTATCATATCCGCCGCAAATAGCGATTACCTTTTGAGTAAAAGCAGAAAGCGCCGCCATCGTACGCGTAGGGCTCGAATCAATAGAACTGTTGTAATAATCTACGCCTCGGCACTTTCGAACCCATTCGATACGATGCTCCACCCCGCCGAAGGAGCGTGCAACCGATTCAATAGACGCAGGCGAAACCAATCCCCAAAGTGCTGCCGAAGCAGACAAATAATTCTCAACATTATGCCGACCGGGCAGACGAATGGCCGCAGTATCCATAATTTTTTCAACACAATAACTACCGTCACAGCCATTTCTATGATAAAGAATACCGTCCTCCTCATATACGGACTTGGAAGCATCGGGTGCCGCATGGGTAGAAACAAAAGTCATGCTTCCCTTTACCCGATCTGCCAACAACCGAGTCACCTCGTTGTCATAATTTAACACGGCGCGGCTGCCGTTTTTTTGATAGCGAAGAATATTGGCTTTGGCTTCGATATATTCCTTCATGTCCACATGCCAGTTCAAATGATTAGGCGTAATATTGGTAATAACCGCAATTTCAGGAGATCGGGTCATAACTTGCAGCTGAAAGGAAGAAAGCTCCACCACAGCATAATCCTCCGCCTTCATCTGATAGATGCGCGGCAGTAGCGGCGCACCAATATTTCCTCCCAAAAAAACATTTTTTCCGTCTGTTTCCAGAATTTTAGCGATCAGCGTAGTGGTAGTTGTCTTACCGTCGCTGCCGGTAATCCCAATTAGGTGACAAGGGCAATATTCAAAAAAGAGCTGCATTTCAGAGGTCAACAACGATCCGTTTTTTACCGCCCGCAGGATGCCGGGAATGTCCGGACGAATACCCGGAGATTTAAAGATTACCTCTGCATCTATTTCATCAAAAGCGTTCTTCCCCAATTTTATGGTAGCGCCCTTTTGAATCAGCGCGGCAGGAAGGTCACCTAACGAATCAGCATCCTTTTGATCATACGCCGAAACCGAAGCGCCCAGATCCATCAAAAAATCAATCAACGGAGTATTGGAAATCCCTATCCCCAAAACAGCGCAGTGCTTTCCGCCAAGACGTGCTTTTAATGCTTCTTTCAAATTCATGTCAATTCCTCTATTTCTTTTTAGCGGTATTATTGTATAGCTTCACTTCAAAAGGCCATACTTATAATGACTATTTTATTATAGTATTTTTTTATTGAGTTGGCAACCTTTTTTGATTATTTTATTTTAAAACTTTTGCAAAACAGTTTCTGACCAATTAATCAAAAAAATAAAAAAATTGAAAAAAGGTGTTGACAAAAAGAAAATATTCTGATATAATACTGAACGTTAAGAGCAATGCGGAATTGTGTAAAGGTAGCACGACAGACTCTGACTCTGTTTGTTGGGGTTCGAATCCCTATTCCGCTGCCAATTAAGAACCGTCATTTTGATACAACAAAATGGCGGTTCTTTTATATTTTAAATTGGTATTTGGTAACTTCGCAACACAGGAAGTTGTCATTCCCGAACATGTGGAGGACGAAATGCGTCAGATCATCCATACGATATAATATCTACCGATCCATGTGCACCTGCATTTTGGAAACAGATTGCCCAGACGGAAAGAACCAAACATTGGTACCGTTATCGAGTTCCTGGCGAATAGAGTGGATATGAAATGGGCAGGTTGAAGCCATACAAGAAAGATAACAGATAAATTTCATGCGGGGAATGGGCGTTATGGACAAGATAGATTCCGCCTCCTGTTCACCGCTTTCCTGGATTAGGAACCGCAACGCCTGAATCACAAGCGTTTCGCGATGCAGGTGTTGGACGGAAAACCTCTCTGGCGTCAATCCGCAGTTCCCGGAGCTTTTTTACCGTTCGCTGTATCGCCTGATCAGGCGATACAGATCTTTGGCATCGTTAAAATGCCCCCTAAAAAAAGCGGGAAACCACCAGTGCCAAAGGGGGCGAATTCTGTTATACTAAAAACAGATCAGGCTAACGGACCATCTGTTGGGGAAAAGGAGACATTGTTATGGCGCGAAAAAGCAGGATGCTTGCCATTGTTTTGGCGGTATGGATGACTATGAGTTTCAGTTGCAATGTCTGGTTTGGCCGGGCAGCAGCCGTGGAAGGAGAATCTGTATTGCAGGCGACCTTGTATGATTTACAGGTAAACGGCCGAAAAGAGCCGGTGACCATTGATCCAGGTGCGGTGGAGTTTTCCTGGAAGATTCGCACCGATATGCGGGGGTATTTACAGTCTGCCTACCAGATTTTGTTAACCGATCAGCGTACCGGCATATGGATCTGGGACAGCGAGAAGGTGGTTTCCTCCGCATCTGCCGGGGTGCCCTATACCGGGCCGGTGTTGGAGCATGATACCCCTTATTGCTGGCAGGTGCGTGTTTGGGATACAGCCGGCGGTTGCACGGATTACAGTGATATTGCTGTCTTCCGGGTGGGACTGGCTACGGAGGATTGGACGGCAGATTACATTTGGGACGGCACTGAAAATCCCAACAACTTTGCTTATTTCCGGCAGGGCTTCCGCATTCGGAAAGCTGTTGCTGAAGCAGTGGTTTATGTGTCAGCCCACAATGATTACCAGCTGTGGCTGGATGGCAATTTGCTGGGGGCAGGACCTGCTCGGAGTGATCCCTACACCTACGGGCAATACTGCACCTATGATATTACCGAGGCCTTGCAGCAGGGGAGCCATGCCTTTGCCTCCCTGGCCCACTGGCATGGGGTATGGTCGGATTCGGGGGTCAATGCCGCCCCTGCCTTTCTGCTGGAAGCACGCATTCGGTTTACGGACGGCAGCACTATGACCATAAAAACGGATGATACCTGGAAAATGCTGGATGCAACGCCTTATCTGGAGCAGGATCCGGTTTATTTCGGGCATTACGGTGGTGTAAATAACCGGGCGTCCATCCGTTACGATGCCAGGCTGGAGATACCGGCTTGGAACAACACAGCTTTTGATGATAATAGCTGGAAAAATGCCGTAATCGTAGATCGTGCGGCGTATCAGCTGTTTGCCCAGGATGTGGAGGCGGAGACTGAGGCGCAGGCCAGAACGCCGCTGACCGTGATTCGGGAGGGAGACCGGTGGCTGGTAGATTTTGGCCAGTGCCTTACTGGCTGGCCCAAGCTGCATCTGACCGATACGGAGCCGGGGCAGGAGGTTCGGGTGCAATACTGGGAGGTGGGGAAAAACTGGGGTGACGCCGGCTATGATACCTACTTTTGTGCCGGTGGAAACGAGACGGTGTATCAGCCTTATGTCCGCCATACCAGCTTCCGCCTGCTGGAGATTTCCGGTTATGACGGTCCGCTGACGGTTGCGGATGTGCAGGGGATGGTGGCGTATTCCTATGCGGAAACCACCGGTTCCTTTGTTTGTTCGGATCCACGGCTGAATGCCGTATATGAAATGAGTCTGGGTTCGGCTGTGCAAAACATCCAGCAGGGGATTGTCAGTGTGGATGCCAACCGGGAGCAAAGTCCCTGGACGGCCGATTCCTGGAATGTTGGAATGGGCATTCTTTACAATCAGGAAGATACCCGGCTGCTGGAAAAGGTGATTCGGGATTATGCGGGGGAACAGCAGGAAAACGGCAACTTTTTGACCTGCAGTCCCGCCCGGGATTACCTTTCCCAAATGGCCGAATGGTCCATGTACTGGCCAATGCTGCTGTGGGAGGAGTATTGCAGCAGCGGCAGTACCGCTTTGCTCCAGGACATGTATCCTCATCTCATTTCTTTTCTGAATTATATGGAGCAGTATCGGATTCCGGGCACCGGCCTTTATAATCCCCCTGGCTGGCGGGCTTCGGATTATGCCGGCGGTAGCCTGGAAAACGGCGGCGAAAATATTGCTACCAACTGCCAGTATTATATGAACCTGTGTCTGGCAGCCCGGATTGCCCAGCGGCTGGAGGATTCGGAGCTGGCGTTGGTCTGCCAGGCTGCTGCCGACCGATTAAAGAGCGCCATCAACCGGGTGTTGCTGCGGGATGGAGAGGCTTACGCCACCACTGCCGGCAGCAGCCAGCTGCACCCCTTGGGAACAGCCTGGGCGCTGCGGGCTGATGTGGTGCCTGCCGCGTTTCGGGAGCGGGTTATTCAGTGGTTGGCCACCCAGTATACTCTGACCGGTTACGATGTGGGGGGCTATGGCGGCGATGCTCTGTATAACGGGCTTTACAGCGCCGGGCTGGGTGAAATTGCCGCAGCGGATTTCGCCCGGTATGACAACATGCTTCAGACGAATTGCACCAACTGGGAATCTTTTGGTTCCCTGAGCATAGATAACATGGGAAATCATGCCTGGACGGCCTATCCGGCATATTTGCTGCAGCGATACGTTGGCGGGATCTCCGCTAGGGACGGCGGCTATGCTGCTCTGGAAATTAAACCGGCCATTGAGGGGTTAACCGAGGCCAGCGCCACGGTTCCCACCGTCAAGGGGCAGGTGTCCAGCGCCTTTCAGGTGGTCAGTGCGGAAAAACTGGTGTTATCGGTGACGATTCCTGCCAATAGCAAAGCCACTGTCTATCTGCCGGATCAAGATATGAAGCAGATCACCATAACTGAGAGTGGCCTTCCTGTTTACGCAGACGACACATTCCTGCCGGGCGTGGACGGAATTTGGATAGGTTGGCGGACGGAGGATGCGGTGGTGTTGGAGCTGGGAAGCGGCCAATATACCTTTACTCTTTCTGGCCAAGCCCTCCAATCCCCGGCACCGGGTGAAATTACCCGCTATGTGTTGGATGATAATGACGCTCTGTTTCAGGGGGACTGGTACCGGGATACAGTCAATAATGTTGCTTCCCGTTATGGGGATAGTATTACTTATATTCTAGGCGTTGGTCAGAGCAATGCTACTGCTACCGCTGTGTATACCCAGCAGGTGGAGCAGACGGGCAGCTATTCGATATATGCCCGGTGGCCGGCGGAATCCAATCGGGCTACCAATGCCCCCTATACGGTTTCCTGTGGTGATTTTACCACGACGGTTCGGGTGAATCAGGAACAGAACGATGCGGCCTGGAATCTGTTGACTACTTTGGATGTGCAGGCGGGCGATACTATTACAGTGACCCTGACCAATGATGCCGATGAATACGTTATTGCAGATGCTATTATGATTTGTACTGCTGGGCAGCAGACCCTGACTTCCCTCCAGCAGTTGCAGTTGCTGGTGTATGAGATGGAACTGGCAGAGGTGTCCGGCTGCACCGATGGGGCGAAACGGTTTGCCTTCCGGGAGGCTTTGTCAGAAGCGCAGACTCTGTGTGCAGGGGTGGATACAGCGGAAGATGCAGCAGCGGCCGCTGCCAGGAAACTGGAGGAAAGCTATCAGGCGGCCATGGCCTGTTTGCTGCCAAACCTGGCTCTTGCGAAGTCAGTAACTGTTTCGGAGGGGCTGGCCGTGGGCGGCTTCTGGGGCGGCGAATATTTGACCGATGGTTATCTGGCTGTAGATAACAGCGGCCGTATCGGGTATTCTTCGGCGGATTACTCCCAGCAGAAGCTGGAATCCCCCATAACCCTGACTGTGGATCTGGAGGAAATCAAAACCATCAGTCAGGTGGCGCTGTATCCCCGCGTCAGCGCTGTAGCATGGACCGGCGGAACGGCGAACTTCCCGGCAGATTATATCCTTTCGGTTAGCACGGATGGAGTAACCTTTACTCCTGTGTATTCGGTAACTGACCAACCGGATCCTCAATTTGAAAAGGTGCTTTGTTCTTTTGCCCCAGTGGCAGCCCGTTATGTGCAGCTGCAGGTGACCAGGCTGGGAGAATATGCTGCAGATGAGCAGGTGGATAACCGTACACCTTACCGGCTGCAGTTGTCGGAGCTGGCGGTTTATCATCCGGATCCTGATGTGGTAGCGGCCCGGGTTGTGGAGGATCAGATTGATGCACTGCCGTCAGCTCATGAAATCACCGGGCGGCAGGCCGATGCCGTTGCAGCGGCTCGCGCTGCTTACGAAGCCCTGTCCCAACAGCAACAGGCCATTGTGTATAATTTGGATTGGTTGGCAGCGGCGGAAGCGGCCCTGTCCCAGCTGGCCGTAGGCCTACCGGGCGATCTGAGTGGCGACGGCATTTTATCGGTAACCGATGTGATATTACTGCGGAAGGCTATTTTGTCTGGGGCATCGAACCCTGCCACCCTGGCCGGAGGCGATCTGAATCAGGACGCTGTTTTGTCCGTTACGGATGTGGTGCTGCTGCGAAAAGCAATTTTAAATTCCTAAAAGAAAATGGGAAGGCTGCGGTAGGATTCCACCGTAGCCTTCCTGCTTTCTGTGGGATGTTCTGTTCTTTGTGTTTTAGTGCTGCTCCGGGCCCAATTTAAACCGCCAGAGCCGATCCTGATCCTCCTGGCTTGCATAACGGATTCCTACCCGTTTATCCAGCAGGATGTCATACCGCTTGCCGTCGTCTTCAATCCAGATTTCCCGGTTTCCAATAATGCTTTGTCGGTTCAGGCAGCCGTTTATTTTCAGCCGCTTGGTGAGCTTTCCGGGACCGTCGGCCTCCAGGCAGGCCCGAATTAAGACGCCCTGCGGCTGCTCTACTTCTCCGGTAATAATATTCATGAGCCAGTGCATGCCATAGCACAGGTAAATGTAAATGGTTCCGGCCGCCATATACAGTGTCTCGGTGCGGGGGGTCCTCCCCTTGTGGGCGTGGCAGGCAGTATCCTCCTGGCCGCAATAGGCTTCGGTTTCAGAGATCCGCAGCCGTAGTTCCTCTGTTCCTACCCGGTGCACCAGAATCTTTCCCACCAGGTCCCGGGCAACCGAAAGGCAGGGACGATGAAAAAAGGGTTCTTCCAGTTTCATGTTTCGGTTCTACCTCCTATCTGATGCAGATTGGCCTGATACAGGTTGCTGTCAGCGGAATTTTTTGCTTTCCGTCAGCATGTAATAGGCTAGAATGATTGCTGTTAAGGAGAGTATACCATGATTCAAGAGGATTTACCAGCCCTTTTTCAGGAATGTCTTACCATACCTTATCGGAATGTGGAAAACTGCGGCAGCTACGCTTTTACCTGCTGTGATGGGCATTTGAAACTGTTTTTTGAGAAAAGTCACGGACGGGTGGACTGGAAAAATAATCTGGATTTTCCCTGCAAAGCTTATCGGCATATGGACAGCATGTGGTTTTGTCATCGGGGCTTTTTAAAGGTGTGGAGAAGTATGGAACCTTATCTGGCTCCTTTGGTGCAGCAACGCAATATACGGCGAATCACCATTGTCGGGTACAGTCACGGCGCCGCGATTGCCGCCCTGTGTCATGAATATGTGTGGTATCATCGGCCGGATCTGCGAGATCATTTGGTGGGATACGGGTTTGGATGTCCCAGGATCTATTGGGGGTTTTACATGCCGGCGTCCTTTCAACAACGGTGGGCCACCTTCTATCCCATACGGCATGGCTGCGATTTGGTGACCCACTTGCCGCCGGCGGTGCTGGGGTTCCGGCATGTGCATTCCGTCCGGAAAATCGGAAGATGGACGGACGCTTCCCCCATCGATGCCCACCGCCCGGCGCAGTATCTCATTGCATTGCTGTGTAATCAGGTTGCCAACCTATGAGGAAGAATGGGGGGTCCGGATTTTGCCGGATTTTTCTTGACAAAAATGCTGCTTCGTGCTATCATTACAGCATAACAAAGGGGAGTAGTCGGCATAAGGTTTCTTGTGCTGTGAAGTCAACAATCATGCGCTTTTGGGCGCTGGCTTTGCATGAAATGACCAGACCTGCGTTTCCGGTATCGGAAGCGCAGGTCTTTTCTTTTCGGTCTGCTGCCTAGCAGAAAGAAGAGGTTTGGATGGAATTTTTATTGGAAGGAATTCGCACTGTCACCTGGCAGCAGGGGATCATGTATCTGGTTGGCATTGCCTTGATTTGGCTGGCCATCCGCAAGGAATATGAACCCGCATTGCTGTTGCCCATGGGATTTGGCTCCATTCTGGTGAATTTACCCTTGTCCGGTGTGGTGAATCAGGTGACGGAGGGGGTGGGGGAGGCCCACGGAATCATTCAATGGCTGTTTGAAAACGGCATTGAAGTTGCAGAGGCATTTCCCCTGCTGTTGTTTATCGGCATCGGTGCAATGATTGATTTTGGCCCGCTGTTGGCCAATCCGAAACTGTTCCTTTGCGGCGCCGCGGCCCAGGTGGGCATTTTTTTGACCATTATTGTTGCGGCCTTTTTGGGTTTTGATATTAAGGATGCCGCTGCCATCGGCATCATCGGTGCAGCGGATGGCCCCACCTCCATTTTGGTTTCTCAGGTGCTGCACAGTAACTATGTGGGCGCCATTGCCGTGGCGGCGTATAGCTACATGGCTCTGGTACCAATTATTCAGCCTATGGCCATTAAGCTGGTAACCACCAAAAAGGAACGGGCCATGCGGATGCCTTATGCTGCCAGCAAGGTCAGCCGCCGGACCCGGATTCTGTTTCCCATTCTTGTGACAGTCGTGGCCGGGTTTGTGGCCCCTGCTTCGGTCTCCCTCATTGGATTTTTGATGTTTGGCAACCTGATCCGGGAATGCGGCGTTTTGGAAAGCCTTTCCCAGACCGCCCAGCATGAGTTGAGTAACCTGATTACGCTGCTACTGGGCATTACCATCTCCTTCTCCATGCGGGCGGAGCAGTTCGTGACGCCGGAGACATTGCTGATCCTTTGCCTGGGGCTGGTGGCCTTTATATTGGATTCCATCGGCGGTGTGGTGTTCATCAAAATTCTGAACTTGTTTTCCAGGAATAAGATCAATCCTATGATTGGTGCGGCGGGTATTTCCGCCTTCCCCATGTCGGCTCGTGTGATTGAAAAGCTGGGAATTGAGGCGGACAATCAGAATCATCTGCTGATGTATGCGGTGGGTGCCAACGTTTCCGGGCAGATTGCCTCGGTAGTGGCCGGCGGCGTTGTTTTGGGATTCTTCATGTAAGAAAGGAGCAAAAACACCATGAGTGAAGCGGTATGGACTGCCATCCGTCTGTTTGGGCAGGGAATGGCCGGGATCTTTGTAGTATTGATTGTGATCGCGTTGGTGGTGGCGCTGTTGGGGAAACTGGATCGGGATAAAAAGTAAACCCATTTTCTGCGGCTCCTGACCCCAGCTGGGGCAGGGGCTGCAGATACCAAAGATATTTTGCACATAAAAAAGGAACCAACGCAAACGCATTGGTTCCTTTTGGAGCTGCTAACCAGATTCGAACTGGTGACCTCATCCTTACCAAGGATGTGCTCTACCACCTG
>CAZMTU010000021.1:0-19764 GCA_964569225.1 uncultured Lachnospiraceae bacterium
ACGATCAGCAATATACCAATTCCGCCTACCACCGCGCCCGGAATAGAAGCACCCAGTACTAATAACGCAATACCGATAAAAATCAAATACCAGCTGCCTACATCCACAATCGCGTCAAAAGGCTTTCCCTCTTTGCAAAGGATATAGAATTTGATGCCCATACCCACAAAAAGATGCGCCACACCAATAACCATCGCAATAATCAGGAAGGTCATAGATGCCGTTAAGCTTTCGGTAAACTTATTCAGACTGGGGATCAGACCGGGCAGCGCATCAATTCCCACAATATCAAAGAGAATAGGACGCACATTCAATCCGAATACAGACACCAGCATATTGCCGCAGTAACTGCCAAACAGTATGCCGGAAATGACGCTGGCAAATCCGCAGATTCCAAACATATGGAACATTTTTTTGGTAGATGGGGAAAGATTCAAGTATTTCGGCAGGACCAAGCCGCCCAAAATCAAAATTAATCCATACACCGCATCACCAAACATCAGCCCGAAAATAATAAAGTAGAATATGGACATGATTCGGGTAGGATCGAAAGTCTTATAATGAGGCAATGAGTACATCGCCACAACCGGTTCAAAATTTGAACTGATTTTGCCGTTTTGCAGCAAAATCGGAACGTCATCGCTCTCTTCAGGATCAGTTAGCTGCCATGCGCAAACAGCTTGCTCAAGTTCTTCTTCCAATACAGGAACAGAGTTTGCCGGCACCCAGCCCGATAGCATCGCCGCGGATTCAGTACAGATGAGCTTTTGCTTTGCCTCCGCGCGCTCGCTCAGATTCGCCGCCAAATCTGCTGCTAAACGAAGAATTTCCACCTGCTCACCCAACGATTTCAAGCGTGCCTCGGCTTCCAAAACATTTCGATTTTCTTTTTTATATGCCTCTGTCAAATCGGCGATGGCTTCCGCCGCCGTTTTATTGCCGTATTCGCTGAAATTCAGAGGATTATACCCTAAAGGCAGCAGTTCCTCTCGCATGTTATCGACTAAATCGGCGTCCGCCAGCAGCCACAGGTAACGAACCGACTGGTCCGCATCCATCCATTCGACCGTATAACGATCGCCCACATTATCCAGCAGAGGGGTCACACTGTCAGGCATTGCTTTCACCGGCAAGGTTCCAAGCAGCAGCCGGGTGCGCTCACTTCCCTGTACATTCAGCGGCAGATCATACCCTCGCCAAGGCTTCAGCGCCTCCATTTTTCCCCGGATTACCCCGACCTGTGTCTGCGCCTTCACAAGCGCTGCGGCAATTTCCATAATCTCTTCGGAAAGCTTTAATCCCTGTTCCAGCCCTTCCTCGGCATTATCATAAACGGAGGGGGAATAGCAAACCCGCTTTCCAAACATCCCTCCGCCTGATTGGGCATAAGGCTTAATTTGCCGCATGGCTTCCTCAATCACGCCGGCTTTACGGGTTATCTCGGTTAACTCCACCACATAGTCAGAGAAAGCAGCCAGCGCTTCTTCTCCGTCCGCATCGGTCACTTCTACGCTCCCCGTCCACATAAGCTTTTTCAGCATGCCGTCGACATCCTTCTTCGGAAGGAGCAGCGTAAGTTTCTTCATTTCACTTACTGCCATAGCGTCTGAATCCTCTCTATAATCAGCGCCTGAGCGGCCGGACTGTTCTTTTCAGCAGTCTTGGCCACCTTGATCGCTTCTTGCTTCGCGTTCTGTTCGGCGTTCAAACGCAGCGATTCCGCTTGCTTCTCGGCATTGTTCAAAGCAGTGATTCGATCGGCAGCAGCTTCCTTTTTGGTTTGCTCCATCAGTGCCCGTCCGTCTTTTTCGGCAGTTTCAATCAATGTCTGTGCCTTTTCTGCTGCGTTCTGACGGATTTGCTTTGCCTCAGATTCCGCCTGTTTGATTACTTCGAGTACATTCGCAGCCATTTCCGGTCCTCCTATTTACCCAATTGGAAAGTTCATTGGTCACGCTTGTGATCATTTTGTTTTCCTTTATTATATCATTTTTTAATCCAATTTCAAGATGGCATAAGAAAATTTTTGCATTTTCTACTTTTTGACCAATTTTACAGGTTGAGCAGGTTTTTTTTTGTTTTTTCTGTTATTTTTATAAACTAATATAAATCCATTCTCCAAAGAGTATGCCCACTTCTGATACTTTTTAGCGTTTTTTCGGGGCAAAAAGCAGTCCAACGGACAAAGAATACCATTCTCCGCATCCCAAACTCTTCTTTGCTCGAATTGTTCGATCACCCCGTCTGCTCCTCTGCCGCTTACCTGCAAAACCACTGAAAGATAACGTCCGTCAATCAATTGCCCCTTTCCGTCAAAGCGCCAAAATTCCGGCTGCGAATGCAGACGCTTTTTACGCTCTTCATTTCGGTTTGTATTGTCACTGTTCGCCGCGCACATTGCGTTCAGCCGCTCCTTTTCCAGCCATCCGAGAAAGGCTTCTGCAGCCTGTCGGTAACAGGCCTCAATTTGCGGCGCTCCTTCCGAAATCGCCGGTCGGAGAATGCTGCACTCCAATATTCTGCCTCGCATACAAAAAATCTTTCGATCCTTAATCTCTAACAATTGGATCATTTCACACGCCCCTTTCCGCATTCCAAAGCTTCTTTCATTGTATGCGGAAACGGACAACACAAGAACAGCTATGCAATCATCCCTAAAGCCATCATACCAGATTACACGCTCAAACGATATAGTCAATCAAGCGTTTGTGCAAAAAAAACAGACATTTATGCACAAATGCCTAAAACAAAAAGGCAATCACAAATAAAGATCTGCGAAAGCCTCTTAGCCGCCGCAGCGGCGCAACCTTTTTCTCAACTCCGATCAGAAACATGAAATTTACTTATTAACGTTCCTTTTCATGCCGGCGTACAACATGTATCCAGTAATTCACCCAGATAAGTATATCGTTTATTAAACTTACCATTGCAAAGCATAGTACGCAGCTCATCAGACGAAATTATTTTAGCTTCGCTTACTTCTTCCTCTTGCAAAACCATCTCCGAAAGAGAAAAATTCTGACGAAAAACCCATACATCGCAAAGCGCCTTTGCACCTCTTGGATAATTACGTTTATATCGGCAAAACAACATACCGCATCCGGGATCCAATAAAAGCCCTAACTCCTCCCGAACTTCTCTGACCGCCGCTTTCAGCGAATCCTCTCCCCGCTGTACGCAGCCGCCTGTACATTCCCAAGCGCCTTCAAACGGTCTGCCCTTTTGCCGTTTAGATAAGATTACCTCGTTTCGGTCGTTTATAATCCAGACATATACAACCATATGGTATTCAAAGTCCAGCAAATCGTGTTTGCCTCTCACTGAGATCCTTCCTTCGATTCTGTTGCCGGCACCGTCATACACATCCCATAACTCTTGCATGGTTTCACCGTCCTTTCACCGGGGTCCTTTCACCGGGATTAAACACGCACTCCCTAAATGAAAGTGTCTTGTTTCGCTGTTTATTCCATATCAATCTTATAAAAGCAGCATTTTACTTAAATCAGCAATAAACACAAAAACATAATTTATTTTACCATATATTTGTTAAGAAGTCAATTATTTCTCACAAAATATTGATTTATTTGCGTAATTTCATATGCTTCATGACTGCAAAGTGCCGATCCCCTGCGGGAATTTATCGCAGAGGATCGGCATTTTGCAGCTACAGTTAGCTTCCCGCCTCACCAAATATCCAGAGATAATAATCCTCCAGCGTTGGCGAAACAGACTCGGCATGTCCTTCCGGCACTTTTTCGGAAAGCAAGCGCAGACTGACACCAGTATCGGTTTGCAAGATATTGATGACCCGATAGATCTGCTGAAGCGAAGAAACGTCTTCGCTCTTACAGGCAAGCACCCATACCTTGCCGGCAATCTTCTCTGACAGCTTGTGGACGGGTGCAAGATCGGTAATCTGTCCTTTTTTTAGGAAAATGACCTCTTTTGCAATGTATTCCACATCACTGACCACGTGGGTCGCAATCAGGACGATCTTTTCCAGCGCAATCTTGGCAATATAATTTCGGATGGCAATGCGCTGTTTAGGGTCAAGCCCGGCGGTAGGTTCATCCAATATAAGAATCTTTGGATCACCCAGCACCGCCTGCGCCAATGCCAAGCGCTGCTTCATTCCGCCGGACAGCGCACTGATTTTCCTATGAGAAAGGTCTGCCAGCTCTACAGCGTCCAACACCTCAGTGATTTGAGCAACAGCGGATTCTTTTTTCAGCCCTTTCAGCGCGGCCATATACCAAAGGAACCGCTCCACGGTGAAATTTGGGTACATTCCGGGATACTGAGGCATAAATCCGATTTTTTCCCTGAATTTCACCCCCATTTTCAACACATTCTCACCATCAAAGGTAATTTCTCCGGAATCCGCTTTCAAATTATCGGTTAAAATATTGATAAGCGTAGATTTACCAGAACCGTTTGGTCCCATTAAAGCGTAAATTCCGGGTGTCAAATCGGCAGTAAAATCACAGAGCGCATGATTTTTACCGTAAGATTTATTAACTTTTTCAAAATGAAGAATCATGTAACCCCCTCTTTGCTGATTACCGACAGAATTTTTTATAAGAAGCCGCTATCAGACCGCCGGTTAAAGCGGCGATTGCTGCTACAAAGAATACTGAAAAAGCGACACCGCCTCTATCAAGCGAGATAAGACATAACCGATCCCCGGAAAGCAGCGCGGTAAAATCAAAATACCGAGCGAATTTTAATCCAAAGGAATAAAGCGCATAAGGCAGCAGGGTCAACAGCGCGGTTACAGAAAGCGCCAGCTTCGTGCTCTCCAGCAAACAAGAGAAGGTTGCTGTCAACAGCGCCAGCAGTAATGCACCCAACACTCTCAGACTCAAGCAAAGCAGCAGATAGCCGCCTACGGTAATGCCCACTGCCGCCGCATAGCGTTCCATTGAGCAAAGAGGGGCATTTAGTGAAGGAAGTCCAGCTGAACGGTACAGCAGACATATATCGAGCAACGAATAGAGAATCGATAGCCCGCCCGCGTAAATCAGCGACCAGCCACACTTCCGGCAGAAAACCGGTCCCCTTCCCCTTTTGGCTGTGTGCATGATTTGTATAAATCCGCCTTTTCCGTTGCCTCCTTGATATTCTTTTGGAAAAATGGAAGAAATTCCCAATAAAATCATAAGATACAGCGGCAAATCAAAGGAAATATTCCAAAAGTCAATATACCCATTTTCATAAAAGAACGCTGTATCCAATCCGGTTTCATTCTGCTTTGCTTGAAGATAATGCATATGCGCGTTCAATTCGGAAAGTACCGGAAGCGCAGAACACGCTTGCGCATAGGCTTGCTGATAAGCAAAATACGCTTCGGATGATATCTTCCCGGTAGCATACTCCAACGTATAGCGCTGCTTAATTTCGTCGGAAATCAGTTCCAAAGCCGCTTGCAGCTCGGCATCCACAGCCGCTATCTTTTCATCGGAGATTACACCACCGTAGTGCTCAACATAATCAAGAAGTCGCTGCTCCACATCCGTTTTTTCGGGATCAAAACGCTCTATGGCCTGCTGCGCTCGGACGCCGACAAGAATCATCAGCACTGCCAGCAGCAGCGGAGATACCCACTTATGTACTTCCCCCCGCAATAAGGAAAGATGGCGCGTCTTCAAAGGCTTGGAGGAAACAACCGTGGCACTTAACGGTATCTTCTTTTCTTTTCCCCACAGCAAATTGCCCTTCCTGTGCGAAAAAGATCGTTTCTTACGCCGAACTCTCACGGTAGGACGGCGGTAAAGAGCACTGAGCCAAATCGCGGCAAAAACCAGCAGCAGCAGTCCTGCTATCAGTTCCATTTCCAACGGATAAAGGCAGTTCCCTAAATCTATCAGCGCAATGACCGGCGCCCGCTTCAGCAGCCGGCCGGAGGCAGGCTCGATTAAATTAAATACCCGCCATTCACCCAGAAGCGACCACCAATGAAGCACCAAATTACCGGCCAGTATCAGTCCGCCTGCGATTAAGGGCAGAATGACCTGTCTGGTCAGAATAGTCAGACACAGACAAATCCCCCCCAGCACAGCGGCGGCAAGGATCATTCCCGCCAAATTCATCAGGCACGCTTCCAAAATAGACAGTGCGTAGGGGCAGTAAATATAAGCCTCCACATTCTGCACTGACCGCAGCGGCGAGCTTAGCCCTATTCGCAGTCCCACGTAAAGCAGCTCCGACAGATTAGTGAACAGCGATATTCCCATGACAGCGGCCAGCAAAACTCCGCATTTTGCCAGCGCAGGCTGCCAGCGCCCTCGCCGGCAGACGCGCAGCACCGGTTCCACACCGCTTTCACGATCCGCGTAGCCCATTTGTACCGCCAACAGCAGCGCCGCCAAAAAGACGAAAATCAACCGATTCTCATAGGTGAGAAAAATGTCCCAGCCCATTACCACTGTAGGCATTCTGTCCACTTGCTCCAACACCCCGCTGTAAAGGGTGATCAGCTTTCGCTGATAATTGCCCGTTTCATTGGAGGTGCCGATGCCAAAGCGTTCCAATACGCTTAAATTATTCTGAGCGGACTGTATGGCATTTTCCAAGATAGAACGGAAATCAGAGCCGTTCGTTTCATAAAGCTCCATGATTTCCAAATCTTCATATCCCTCTACCAAGGTGGAAGGCGTGAAATAGTGAAATTCATAGAAATCGTTTCCATTATCATTCTGCGCAGGAAACATTCCGATGCTTTCATTCCATTCAGCATATGCGGCGTCCGCTTTTTCTCTCAGCTCGGCATAATAGCTAACATAATAATCCGGATCTTCTTCATACACTTTTTCCAACTGCCGAAACGCCTCCTGATAGCCCGCCAGCTTCTCATACCGCTCGATCTGTTGAGTATTCGCGTTCAATGTAAAATGCATACTCACCAGATTGACCGCCAGCAGCAGACCTATCACTAGACCGACCCGCAAATTCAGCAGCTTTCGCAGTTCACTTGTAAACAATCGCAGCATCATAATTCAGCCTACCTGACCATTTCGGTAAAAAATTTCAAATAATTCTCCTGTTAAATAAGCAATTGGCATACTTCTATTATTTCTCGCATAATTAGCCCCAGAATCATCATACACCCAACCCGTAAAGACAAAAGCATCCCAAACGTATTTTAAATAAATTGCCATTTCGGAATTTGCTACAATCACTATTGATTCCATAATATATAAATTCAGCGCCATTAACTTTTCACCGCTGAGATTAACGATTAAATGATAATCTTTCATGGGCTTCTCCTATTTAGATGAATCGACATACTTAAATCCATACGGCTCATAATATAAAACTCCTTCAGTAAAGTGATAACGGTCAGAAGAATACGGCAGTACACAGTATATTTCCCGCCGCAAGTATCGGCTTTCGAGTGCCTGCTTCCTCTGGATTTACCGTATAAAATCGTCCGTGCGGTACGCAAGCAGATCACCGGCGAACCGGCGCTCTCATAAAGGTCAAGATATATTACAACCGGATAAGAGGTTTCTTCATTGCCAGTATGGACGTGATCGGCTTTTCATGTTTCATTGAGCTTTTACTTATAAATTAAATATATAAGTTAATGTTTACTTTAATTTAAATAAATAATCCGGCGTCTAAAGCAGACGCCGGATTATATAACTCATTGCCAGCCTATGTTATAAAATATATTCGGCGCTTTCCTGATTTAGATTATTGAAAAGAATTTGATCTCACAAAAGTTTTTGGCATTCAATGAAACAAAAACTAAATGCGTGCAAGCATCGTTTCGGCGTCAGCCTATCTGAACCTTTAAACAGAGATATTTAAACGGTTCCCCAGACGAATAAGCAATAAGCAAATTTTCATCATCTCCCGAATAATCCAATCCGGAATCGTTGTATGCCCAACCGGCAAACAGCACGCAGTCTTCATACACAAAGTTCAAATAAATATCCATTCCGGAATTTTCAACGATCGCCTTTGACTCCAGCGTATCCAGATCCAGCGCCATCAGTGTTCCGTCGCTGAGGTTAACGGATGTATAAAGTCTTTCTGAATCTGTCTGTTCTGATGGATCAGCCTGCTTGAACACACAGGGTTCATAGTACAGGACGCTCTCGGTAAAGCGATAGCAATCAAGGCGATACAGCATATTTTCCACCACAAGCTCAGGCGTCCCGCCAAGAACGTTCATCGGCATACGGTACAGATTGCATTTTTGACCGCTATACCCCTCATTGTCAGACTTCGAATAAACGGTTTCCGTATCCGCGAAATAATAGAGATAGCCGCCGTAAGCGCCCGCCACTACGCCGTTGGAGCCGTTCGCCCCCTTGACCTCGCCCATATCGAGCACCTGCTCGCTGCCGGTCAGATCAAGGTTACAGCGATAGATATACTGGCTGTCGACTACATAATAGAGCTTATCACTCGCCGCTTCGATCATTTCAATGTTGTCCGCCTTTACCCCAAGGTCCAGCGAGTCGGATTTGCCGCCCGCTTTGCTGACTCTATACAGCTTCTGCCCCTCATCTTCTCCACGGTTCAGCACATAGTAAATATAATCGCCGTAATTGCACATCTGCTCTACCGTATACTGAATATTGTCCAGCACTGTATAGCGCCTGCCCTGCGAAATATCGTAGCGTTCAATGCAGTAGACCGGCTCACGGGTACCTGTTTCCTCCAGATTAACCGCATAAAAATCGTCCCTGCGGTACGCAAAGTAAATCACCGGCGAATCGGAGCCTTCATAACAGTCAAGATACATATACCAAGGATAAGACGGTCCATGGCTTCCGTCGGGAAGCACTTCTGTCAAGTATAAATTAATTTCAGCGGAACAGCTTTCCTGCTGCGGAAGATGCTGGCAAAGGGGGTCAAAGCATAGGATCTGCTTATCGGCAATATCATTGATTGAATAATAATATAGCTGATTTGCCGTACCCAATTCGATCATCATCTCATTAAATTTTATCAATAAAGACGAGTCCTTTCCGTACAGCCGCTTTTCACCGTTTGAAGTACCCGGTTCAAAGCCGGTGTCCAGATCGGAACCGCCCTTATCGGAAGCGGACATCCCAAATGGATTATCGGAGGAATCGTCTGTCTGCCTGCAGCCGGACAGGGGGAGTAAACATGTTATTGCCAGTATGGACGCGATCAGCTTTGCGTGTTTCATAGTGCTTCTCCTTATAATTATTATATACTTGTTAATGTTTGCTTTAATTTCGAGCAAATAATCCGGCGTCTAAAGCAGACGCCGGATCATATCACTTATTGCCAAGTCTGTGTTATAAAATAGATCTGACGCTCACCGTTTACAGGATAATATGATGCAGATGAAGATTCACTGGCGGGATGCGCCGATGCAATATAGGTGCAAAGACCGTGGCGCGCAACTACAGATTTTGTCCTTAATGCAGTACTCAAGGTCAGCGGGCTTTGGTACATTTTCGATTCCCCTACGTGAACAGATGAATCTATATATATAGGATCAGTTCTGAATGTTCTCCTTACAGCAGCACCTGTAGAATAGGTGACATCCACTGAATTGTATAGGTAAACCGGCGCATCCTCCGTAAGCAGCGCGGCGCCATTGTTACAAACAAAGTCCGAAATCGCCGCGACCTTAGTAAGAATACTTGCGTTTGACGAGTCGTAGTAATAATGCAGATAACAATAAAGATGATTGTTGTTTGCGGCATCGTCTACGCTTGTGTATTCATACTTATGGACTTCCGAGGCGTTGACAGCAAGGCAAGAGAAGGACAGCACAGACGCTGCCGCCAACATAATTGTTAAAAGTTTTTTACACATCTGCTTCATTTTTTTAACACCCTTCCTTTTTGATCGTGGTTTTCTAAATCATTTCATATAAAGCTAATGATTGCCTGTTAACTATTAAATGCAAAAAAAAGGCAACAGGGTACAATTTTTTCTAACTTTTTCAAAAAATGGAAAATTTGTATAATTTTACAAAAAAGTCGTCTTGTTTTTGTGCAAAACTGAGATTCTAATTCTTTTTCGGCAAACAATGTCATATTTTCCCAAAAAAACTATTGACTATTTAATTAAAAAGATATATAATACTTTAAAAATGTTCATCTTTAAAATAAATTTGACATCAGATAGCAGGGCGCGTCAACGCTTTAAAATACTGATATAAACAGGAAACATAAAACTCATGAATTCAGAAAAAAGTAATCTTGAAATATCGTTTGAGGCATTTTACAGAAAATACTTCAGCCGAATGGTCAGCTACGCCCATTATATGTTCGGTTTACCTCCGAGCGACGCTGAAGATATTGCGGAAAATGCTTTCATAGAACTTCTCAACCGATGGAGTTCCTTACAAACACACACAGAAACGGGGCTGTTGATCTGGATCAGAAAAACAGTCAAGTATATGTCCTATACCCTTAACCGTAAAAAAAATAAAGAGCCGCTTATTTTAAGTCTGGAGGAATGGATCACCCTTGAAGAAACTTCCGATCCCTGTTCTTTTTCGCTTGAGGACCATTTTCTGAACAATGAAATGTTTACCCAGTATTTAGATGAAATCCGAAAATATTTAAACAGTAAGCAATTACAGCTATTTGAATATGCGGTCGTGATGCAATATGATGTCCCCACTACTGCCAAACTGCTTGGTCTGTCTAACAATACCGTAAAAGTAAGCTTAAAACGGCTTCGCGCGAAGTTAAAAAATGAAATTTTACCTGAAATTCTTAATGGCAGTCCAACTAATTGTTAACTAATTGTAAAAAGACAAAACAAGTGTACCCTTTTAATTAAAATTTACATTAAAAAAGTAAGGGATGCAAAAATACTTAACAATGGATATGCTGAAAAGGAAATCATTCATGAAAAATAGCAAACTAAAAAATAATGACTTTTTGATCAGTCAAAACATAGACAACGCAACGACCGAACAAAAAATTGCGCTCCTGAACCAGATAATTGATAATGAACTGGAAAAAAACGAAGATCAAGCGGATATGACGCTGGTGGACGAATGCATGGCGTTTATTGAGGAGCTGGAGGGCGGTCAATTTGTCAAAAGTAATGAAGAACTGTGCGCCGGTCTGCAAAGGATCATGGCAAAGGCCGCTTCCAAGAAAACGGTCAAAAGCGCGCGGACTAATCAAGCGCGCGTTCAGTTCAGCCGCACTGTTTTAAAAAGATTAATAATGCTCGGAGCGATCATTATAATTCTGTTAATGACTTCGATCGCCGCAACCGCCGAAAGAACCAATTACGACAGCTTTGCTGATTGGCTTGATGCTAACCTGTGGAAATTAATACCGGGCGTAGTCTATGAAATAGACGGTAATACGGTATACAAATCGACCAAATACGAAGAATATTCCAGCGTGAATAAATTCGTCAAGAAAACCGGGCTGAATGTTCTATACCCCGCTGAACTGCCCGAAGGCTTTGAACTGAAAAACATCGCCCGCACCTTTTACAGCGATGATCCAAACGAGTTCGAAATATCTTTTAGCTATAATTCGTTGGACATCCAGTTTAATGCGATTAATTACAAAAAGCAACGATACGATTATCATTATTTTGAATTTACAGAAGACGACATCGGACTGATCGAAGTGGATGGCAGAACAGTCAGCGTGATCTCCACCCCCTACGGCTTCCAAGCGAATTTTCTGGACGATCAGTATGCGTACTCTATAAGCTGCGCAAATTACGATAATTTGCTGTTTATATTGAATCACTTGAAAGGAACCAATTCATGAAAAAAATAATTTCCATTTTTTTGATTATGCTGATGGCGGCGATGCTGCCGCTGTCTGTATGCGCCAGTGAAAATGCCGGCAGCGATACCAATAGCACCGGCAATACTTATGAGATCAACGGCGTAACTGTATATTTTGCCAGCGACAGCGCCTTTACTGTCGAGGAGCAGGAGCAGATCGCGGAATGGCTGGTAAACGGCGATGACAGCGGCGCGGTCCCCTATAACCTGATCTGCTCTATCTTCGGACATTCTTATAATACCGAACGCGTTTCTAAGGTCACACATAAGGTCAGAACAACCGCCCCAAGATGTTGGGAAGAAGTATATAGCGTAAGCACCTGCTCCAGATGCGGTGATACTCAGCAAACACTTGTTTCATCCGGTTACATTTACTGCTGCGCTTGACCGGCTCTTATTCCCTTTTAATTCCTCATTAATTATTTTTAATCTATTTTTCATCCCTTGATTTATCCCGTCCTGTGCTCTAATCCCGCACTTTCATCGGGCTTTTGAGCGGATTTTTCCGCTTCCATTTGACGCTCTGACGTCACTTGATAAACGCGCAGCTTATGTAATTCCGGCGCCAAAGTCCGGTTATAAAAATGCCCCTGTAATTCCATTGGAATTACAGGGGGCATTTTTATTTGACTGTTTCTCTCGCGCATCCGCTTCTCGGTCGCGGCATCGCTCAAAAAGCGATCTTTTCTTCAATATACGCCTTCAGGTCTGCAATGGGAATACGCACCTGCTCCATTGTGTCGCGATCGCGCACCGTCACGCAGCCGTCCTCTTTGGACTCAAAATCGTAGGTGATACAATAGGGCGTACCGATCTCGTCCTCCCGACGGTAACGCTTCCCGATAGAACCGGTTTCATCAAAATCCACTGTAAAATACTTGGACAAATCGGCATAAACAGCGGCAGCCTCTTCAGACAGCTTTTTAGAAAGCGGCAGAACAGCGGCTTTATATGGCGCCAGCGCCGGATGCAGACGCAGAACCACGCGGGTATCATTTTTTTCGGCATCGATAACCTCTTCATCATAGGCATCGCAAAGAAAGGCAAGCGCCACACGATCGGCTCCTAAGGAAGGCTCGATCACATAAGGAATATATTTGGTATTGGTTTCGGGATCAAAATATTCCATCGACTGACCGGAAGTGTTCTGATGCTGAGTCAGATCGTAATCGGTACGGTCGGCAATGCCCCACAGTTCACCCCATCCAAACGGGAAGAGAAATTCGATATCAGTGGTCGCCTTGGAATAGAAGCAAAGCTCTTCCGGCGAATGATCCCGTAAACGCATATTTTCTTCCTTCATACCAAGACTTTTCAGAAAATCCCGACAGTAGCCACGCCAATATTCAAACCATTCCAGATCAGTCCCCGGCTTACAGAAAAATTCCAGCTCCATCTGCTCAAACTCTCTGATCCGGAAAATGAAATTGCCGGGGGTGATCTCATTCCGGAAGGATTTACCGATCTGTCCTACGCCGAAAGGCAGCTTCTTTCGGGTGGTACGGGCAACATTATTGAAGTTAACAAATATGCCCTGTGCCGTTTCGGGGCGAAGATAGACCGTGCTGGATGAATCCTCTGTCACGCCGATAAAGGTTTTGAACATGAGATTGAACTTGCGAATAGAGGTAAAATCGCCGCTGCCGCAGGCAGGACAAACAATATGCTTTTCTTTAATGTAAGCCATCATTTCATCGTCAGACCAGCCGGCGGGATTATCGTCCAATCCGTTCTGATAAGCGTAATCCTCGATCAATTTATCGGCACGGTGACGGGTGTGACAAACTTTACAGTCCATCAGCGGATCGGAAAAACCGCCTAAATGGCCCGAAGCGACCCATGTCTGGGGATTCATCAAAATAGCGCTGTCCAATCCCACATTGTGCGGAGATTCCTGAACAAATTTTTTCCACCATGCTTTTTTTATGTTATTCTTGAACTCCACACCCAAAGGACCGTAATCCCACGAATTGGAAAGACCGCCGTAAATTTCGCTGCCTGCATAAACAAATCCTCTGCCCTTGCAGAGGGCTACAATTTTATCCATTGTTTTTTCGCTGTTATTCACTCAAACCTCCCGTCGGCAATGCCGACTTCATTCTCAAAATGTTCTTTTTAATTATTTTGCATGTACTGCTTAAAATAACTGATCGTTCCGCTGCGGTCGATCTTGAAAACGCTTTTACCGTATTCAGTTTCATAAGTCCCCAATAAGGAGAGCTTTTGCAATGTATAAAATTTATAGCTGAAAATCAGCGAACGGCTCCCTGTCAGAGCAGCTTCATCAAAATCTGTATTTTTGAGCACAGAGCTGATCCGCTGAAATTCCTGATAAGCGTTCATATAATATGCGGTCGAGCATATCCGATCAAGCGCCGCACAGCACACATTCGACACAAACTGCGTTCTTGACTGACTGTCCTCATAATCAGTCTTAGTCATCAAACGGTAAAGCTGCGCGGAAGTCAGCGTCGCCTCCCCTGCCTCTATGCCTGCCTGACTGTCTCCTTCGGGGCATACAACCTTCAGCCCGCCCAAATTATCAGCCATTTTCACATAATCGTCAATATCCACAGAAGCGGAATAATCAATCTGCATCCCTACCGCCGCCGAAATGGACTGTACAAAAAAATCCTTGTTCAATCCGTACAGTTCCTTCTGGGAAAAATAATATGCGGTATCCAGATCCAGTTCCTGATCGTTTGCCAGCACCGTCATTTCCGTTGGAAAAGCGGTGACGATCACCTGCTGCCGATAGCTATTGAAGCTGACCAGCGTCATAAATACAATAGTAGATTCGTAATTTTGTCGGTCAACGTCCTGCAGCTCTCCGAAGGAAGCCTGCACCGACCCGCCTGTTGGCGGAGTATACTGATATTCATCAGTTCCGATCAGTAAAAGATTAAGGATGCCGGTTGCATCCGAGGTCAACTTATTGAGCTGACTCTCATCGGTTTCCTCTTCCTGCGTTTCATTTTTCGGCTTATTCATCGCGCTGACCATAAAGTCCACGCTGAAATAAGCCACTACGCTGAAAAGAGCCAGTGAAAGCAGAAATGACATTATAAAGTTACGGATAGATGCCATTCTCCTACCCCCTATGCTTGACAGTGAATCTGTATATGTAATTCCATAGCATGCTAAACTGCATGTTAAGTTTATTATATAACATTCGGACAATTTTTTCAATAGCTAAATCGTAAATACTTTTGAAGAATATGATAAATCGTGAACAATACTGAAATTAATGCTTTTTTAACGACTTTCTTATAACTGAACTCCAAATATTTAAATTTAGACCACCCAAATACCCTTTTGATTAATTTTTATGAGAGTATTTTGATTCATCCAAGCGACTATTTTCTTCCTCAATATCATTGCCCTTTGATAATAGATCCTCGAATTCCCGTAATAGCGAGAATAGAACAGTTGATGTACAACTGACCGTATCATCATCTTCGGTTTGACATTTCATTGAGTAAATAAAAAACTGACTCCGGTGGATGTTCCGGAATCAGTTTATATTGCGCTTTTGACCTGCCAAAACGTTTTTACAATCCGTACAATATTGCATAGTTCAGTTAGACAGGTCTTTTATGATGGCGGATTTACTTTACGAAATCGTTACGGTGACAGGGTCGCTTGAGGTTTCATTGCCAAATGTATCCACGGCAATTACGGTATATACAAAGGCTTTTCCGGGTTCGGTTTTCACCCCACAATCCCGGTAACACACCACATAATCGTTTTTGCGAAGGAGCGAAAGCCGAACTCCGTCCCGTTCAATCTCGTAATGGGAAATCGGTAAAGCTTGGTTAACAGCCGGTGTCCACCACAAATCGATGCGGTTTTCATCACGGACCATCGCATGAAGTTCCGGCTTTTCCTTAGATGAAAGATCTCCGGTAATCTCTGCGGACGTGGAGGTAACTTTTTCGGAAAATTCACCGGCGTTTCCGCTTGCACCGACTGCTCGAACGGTATACCAGTAGGTGTGCGCCATATTGCTGAAGACCTGACTGTCATAATAGCCTGTGCAGTTGGTGGCGCCCAAAAAGCTGCCGCTTCCCGGCTTGAAGTCCTTATCTGTACTGCGGAATATCTGATAGAAATGCGCATTTTCAACAGGTTTCCAAGTAATATAGGTCCCGCAAAGCTGTTCGTTTTTATCTTCCTCTTTATAAGCGGCGAAACTGCGTAAGCCGTTATTTTTCTCCTTTGCGCCGTATTTACTTCCGATTAGTTGAATTTTCAACTCCCGAACGGTGATTGGCTGATCAAGAACGAGCTTATCGGCTGCCCCATCATTGCGAAGCGGATTTCCGGTGAATACAGCCACCGGTTCAACGCCGCCATCGGCATAAATCTCCGCTTTTTCCACCAAATCTGCCCCATTAAACCGAGACGCAAGATAAAAAACGCCAATTGTTACAGGTTCTTTCCATGTGAAGATGATCCACGGATCACATTCCGCCTTCGATGCCCATTCGCCGCCTCCATAGATATTCTTTACGTTTTCCGGCGCATATCCGTAACCGTATGCGGAAGACGCGCGAATGTCACTCACCGTTACCAGATTTTCTTCATAACCGTTGAAGCTGCTTACAACCGCACTGACCTCGGAAGGCTTTGCGGGCGAATCTGCGCGATACCGTATGCGAAAAGTTTTGAAGCCGTAAGCAGGAATATCAAATCGGAAAGAAGCGCCTGAACGGGCGGTTTCCGCCAGATCATTTTCAATAATATCCGTTTCGACAATTTCAGCGAAAGCCGGAAGAATGACCGTTACATCAGCCGTGTCCTTCCCGCAGATTTCCGCAAATCGCAGAATCATGCCTTCACCGTTTGCCTCTGCCGGCTTCATGGTCGTGAGCTGCACATGATCGGAGCCGACAGTAAGATAGCTGCCGGTATTATTCAAAGGAACTGCTCCGTCGGTCAATGCCGCCTGAAGCGGATGGACCGTTTCCCAACCCAAACGGTTGTTTTCAGTCATATCTGAGCCGCCGTTGTTAGTAGATAGACTGTATCGGAAGTCGGCGTAACCGGGCTGATCCCCCTGAAAATTCGTCTGCCACATATTGTTGAAAACATAACTGTAAAGATATGGCTTTTCTGAAATGTAATCAAACGACCAATTACCCGTACGCCGTTCACCGAACTGCATCAAAGCCGTATTCGGCGATGCGAGCACCATGTTATATCCGTTTTCCACATCCCTGACAGCAGTCCATTTGCTAACTGTATACCAATCATGGGAGGTTCCGTATACCTGCTCCCCTTCAGCAATATTCCCCAGCGGAAGATCGTACCGGATCTCATGTTTGCCTTCAGTGCGGAATGGAAAGGTATAAAATGCCTCTTCTATGGAGGTCAGAGAAGGAAGCGCGCCTTTAACTACTTCGTTTACAATATCAATACGCGGCAGTCCGTGATACAGCGTAACAGTCTGCGTGATTTTCGGATTTCGGAATGCAGATGTACACACGCGCGCCGTTTCACAGACATCATTGCGGATAATGGAAAGCGATGCATTTACCGGAGTATGAAGCGTCCATTTATCTTCATCAAATGGAAATCCCATATTTGAAAACGGAACCCCATGATCATCGTAATAGCGGTATTGGTTGAATTTTTCTTTCGCGTTTTGATCGACGATTTCCCGATTAAAGGTTTTATCTGTGATGCTTGCAATCGTTCCATCCGAATCAAAAATGACCTTATAATATTCATTTTCAATCACGCTGCCATTTATTTCTTCAGATACAGCAGCGGATTCTGTATCTGCTCTAACCACCTCAAAAACTTTATATCCCATCGCGGGAACGCCCTTGGCAACAAAGCACAGCACATGATCGGTTACAGCATACGGTACGCTTGTTTTTTTATCCATCAGTTTGAAAGCCGCGGGAAAATCTTCCGGAAGCACAATGCGCACAACATCGTCACGGCTCCAGTTCAGTCCATTGTAAACATAGATGGATTTCGCGTCTTTTGAAGCATGAACCGCTTTTTCAGCAAGTGCCTGAACCGATTCACGGATACACTGATCGGCCAGCGCCTTTGCTCCGAAGGCATTGGACCGCTTCCACTCCCACTGCGCATGATACATCGGCGAGTTGTCATAGGCATGAAATCCCCACGTATGCTCGTCATACACAAGATTTCGGTACATTGCATTTGACAAAGCATTGTACGGGTAACATTTGCCTGCCGAAAATGCCGCAAATGACGATAACGTTTCCGCCGCGGGAATCAGGTTTCCCGCAAGTTTATTGATTCCCGACTCATATGCCGTTGTACCCCAGCCGTCATTCCACCAGTTTTCCTCAGTTCCGTCTTCGGAAGGAATGAGAAAACCGTATTCTTTTTCCACATCACTGAAGAATTCCTTTGGAAACGCGGTTTTTATTTTCGGAAACACATACCCTTTTTCCGACCATTCCTGATTGACCGCATTGGCAACCTGGATCTGCATATCATCCGGGCGCTGGTTGTCGCCAAACGGAATCAATTGCATGGGAAATTTATCGTAAGGAAAGCTGCGTCTGTCCCGCAGGCTGCAAAGTTCTTCAATAAGCTTATCGATATTCTGTAAAACTGCTTTCTTACAGCTTTCAATATCGCTGCCGCTAAATCCGTAGTTGTCCGCATACATATGCCCGTTAAAAATCAAGAGTTTGTTTCCCGGTATATTTCCGTTCAAATAGAAAAGATCGTATTCCTTTTTCTTCCAATATGGAGAGCGATCGCCATTCATGGAATGATACCCATACCGAATTCCCGCTGAACTTGCCACATCAACATAGCTTTTGCTGAACGCGGGATTGTCAAACATTCTTTCAGTCACACCGGGGGCAATACCAAGCTTATCCACCAAATAACGGTTGGTATAATAAGCGGCGCGCGCAAGCTCTTCGGTCGAAAAGCATTCCATAGTATAATTGAACTGCCCCGCACCGATTTCCATGCGTCCCTTTTCAATCAATCCCCGAATCTCATCAATCGCTTCCGCATTTGACTGAGTCATATAGCCCTCGCCCATTACCCAGCCGGATTCAATTGCATATAAGTATTTTTGAAGGTCAGTATCCCTCTCGTCAGATTCTCTAATAAACCTTTTAGCCGTTTCAAGATACGAAGTATATAACGCAGGCAATTCCTCCTGATAGTTAGTATAGCCGATATCTGTATGCATCGACTGAGAAAGATAAAATTCCCAATGCCTTGTTCTCTGCCAATTACCGTTGATATAAACTGTCAATGGCTGTCCGGAGCAATCCGCATTTTCATACAGCTCCAGCTTAAGGACTGCGGTATTCCCCGGCGCAAGCATGCGGTTGGTATCAGGCACGAACGCGGTGATTCCCCCACCCGCCTGCGGAATTTCGATAGTCTGGACACAAGTATACATATCTGCGGCGCCAACCGGGTTTTCTTTTGCCCCCAATACTGTTTTATTGGCACTCACTTCGGCTTTAAGAAAAGCATGAAGTTCGATGCCGCTGTGATTCTCAAGTTCGATCTTAACCTCATGTAACAGAAATTCGTTGTCTGTGTTTGCCTTCACCATGTATGTACCTTGAACATTTATTATTCTAATATTCCGATTCATATATAGTTCCTCCTGCATTATAAATATAGAAATGCCCTTGCTGTTTCATTGGCTTCAGTATACCATTCCTTCTCCAATATGTCAATACATATGTAAAAAAAATAGTTAAAAAAAGTTATTTGTATTATCAATTAACCAATCCAAACCAAATAAAATTATGGTAAAATTAGATATTTACTCATTCAACAAAATATGGTATAATAAAAGCGCATGAAATAAGAGCGAACAAAGATTGCGCTTTTATCGAAAATCGCTCATTGGCTCCGCCAATGGTTTTATGTCGCTTAAGCGATTCAAAACACGCGATTTTCCTTTGCTTTGCATTTTTTCACTGCGCATGAAATAAGAGCGAACAAAGATTGCGCTTTTATCGAAAATCGCTCATTGG
>CAZMTU010000021.1:19864-24152 GCA_964569225.1 uncultured Lachnospiraceae bacterium
GCCAATGGTTTTATGTCGCTTAAGCGATTCAAAACACGCGATTTTCCTTTGCTTTACATTTTTTTCACTGCGCATGAAATAAGAGCGAACAAAGATTGCGCTTTTAGCAAGAAATCATCGCAAGCATCCATTTTTTAGAGGTCTATATGTATTTACATGCGGCTATTGCAAAAAAGAAAGAGGTATAAATATGGCGATTCCGCTGCATTCACAGGTAAAAGAATATATTTTGTCCCGAATACAGTCGGGTGAATATCCTCCGAAAAGTAAAATTCCTACGGAAAACGAATTGGTCGAACTTCTCGGAGTCAGCAGGCCTACGGTCAGACAGGCGTTAGACAGTCTGACGCAAGCCGGTTATCTTATGCGGATAAAAGGCTGCGGAACCTTTGTCAAAGAACCCAAGCTCCTGCACGAATCCACCAGCTTCAATACAGGTTATCATGAAGAAAGCATGAAAAAAGGACTCAGGCTTCATACCCGTGTTATTGAGCTGCAGCGCGAAAAAGCTTCTGAAATCGTTGCACAGGCGCTGAATATCAGAAAAGGCGAAATGGTGACTAAACTGACAAGACTGCGGTGGCTGGAAAATTTTCATGACGGCGTACCGGTATTTTATTCAACGCTGTATGTTCCGCTTCGTTTCTTTCCTGATATGATTCAGATCGATTTCACCGATGTGTCCTTCTACGATATTTTAGCGCAGCGCAACCTGAAAGTAGAATACTCTCACAAAAAGCTGGAGGTCGTACCGACGCCCGCCGATATTGCAGCAAACCTTGAGATTAGTCCGTTTGAACCGTCAATATTTATAATGGCGCACGGACATACAGCCAATGATGTTATCATTGAATATTCGGAGGATTATTACCCCGCCGGAATCAGCAGCTTTATGATCACCACTCATCATTGAGGTACACAGTAAAGGAGACAGCTATATTAATGAAAAAAATTTCAGTCAGTCTTGACATTGGCGGCACGGAAATCAAAGCCGCTTCGCTGGACCCGACCAATACGCTGCTTACGCCTGTCACCCATTTTCCGGCTTATTCAGACAAATCCGCTGAACAGATCCTTGAAAATATCACCGGTATTATCCGGACTGTCCGCGAAAAAGACCAGCTTATCAGTCGGATCTGTTTCGCATTTCCCGGCCCGTTCGATTATCAAAACGGAATTTGTCTGATTCGCGGACTGGATAAATATGAGTCGCTCTACGGCATGAACTTGAGGGAATATTTCTCCCAGATCTTCGCTATACCGACGCGGTCCGTCCGTTTTTGCAATGATGTGGCGGGATTCGCACTGGGTGAAATGGCATTCGGTCAGGCTGTCGGAGCCGATCGCGCTATGTTTGTCTGCATTGGAACGGGCTGCGGCAGCGCCTTTGGACAGAACGGAAAGCTGTGCGGAGATGAGATTCCGGGTGTTCCTCCCTACGGCTACATTTATTCGGCTCCCTTCCTTTACGGTAGCATAGACGATTATATTTCTAAACGCGGACTTGGCGCGCTTTCGTTAGAAATACTCGGCGCTTCTCTGGACGGAAAAAAGCTGGAAAAACTGGCTCAAAAGGGAGATAAAGCGGCTATTCGCTGCTTTTCTATATTCGGAAAGCGACTGCGTGATGCACTCGAACCGTTTTTGCTTGATTTCAAACCCTCCGTCCTATGCATCGGCGGGCAGATTACACGGAGCGGAGCGCTATTTCTTTCCCCGCTGCGTGCGCTTTGTGAAAATCTGGAATGCAGATTATATATCACTGACGATACATCCAAAAGCGCTATTCTCGGTGCGGCACTAATATAATACGCGGATATGAATGCTCGGCGAAAACCTTAAAATGACCCCCAGCTTTTTACCGTCCTATTCAGACTCATGCGAAAACTTTTCAGGCGCCCACAGGCTACCCAGCTTTATCCATACCGACACAAAGACATCTGAGCAGCATTCTCTGCTGAGCGGCAATTGCGTGTAATGCCATTCGCCGCGCTCAGCATCGCCCGCAGCCAACAGATCACCAAAGCTTCATATGTATACTGACCTCTAAGCAATGTAAGCCGTACCAGTGACTCGTCTTTTTATTTTGAATAAATCATTGGCTTATCCTTTCTTTTAATTTTAGATGCATCTATCTTTTAGACACATCTGAACGAAAAAAGGTCTGAAAAATTTTTTTGCTTGGAGCGCTTTCCTCACCCCTCGCTTAAGAAACTGAAATACTTAAAAATTCTCCCAAACTTTATATAGCCCGGCAAAAGCCTGCCGGGCTATATAAATATTTTAATAATTCGGCTTTTATACAAAATGTGTACGCCATAGGCTTTTCAGCTTTTGGGAATCCGATTACCATTTTAAAAGGGAACCGGCACAGAACAGCTTTGCAAAATCAAAACAATGGTTCACCAAGTTAATTTAATTATAAATTCATAAATTGAGAATTATAAAGCGCGGCGTAGACACCGTTCTTCCCCATCAGATCTGCATGATTACCTCGCTCCTTGATACCATCCTCATCAATGACGATAATCTCATCAGCGTTTTTAATGGTCGACAGGCGATGCGCTACGATCAATGTAGTACGTCCTACACAAAGCTGTTCCAGTGACTGCTGAATCGCCAGCTCAGTGGCATTATCCAGTGCGGAGGTAGCTTCATCCAAAATCAGAATGGGCGGATTTTTCAGAAACGCACGCGCGATAGAAATACGCTGCTTCTGCCCGCCGGACAGCTTCACTCCTCGCTCCCCTACATAGGTCTGGTATCCATCGGGCAGGCTCATAATAAAATCATGAATATTAGCTTCTTTGGCGGCCGTTTCTACCTCTTCCTGACTGGCATCCGGCTTACCATAGGCAATGTTCTCGAATATTGTCCCGGTAAAAAGAAAAACATCCTGCGCCACGATGCCTATATTCTTCCTCAAGGAATTCAGCGTCATCTGCTTAATATCCATTCCGTCAATAGAAATGCTTCCATCCGTTATTTCATAAAACCGGGGAATCAAGTTGCAGATAGTAGTTTTGCCCGCACCGGAGGGTCCCACCAGCGCTACCCGTCTGCCTTCACTGATAGACAGAGTAACATCTTTCAATACAACACTATGCGCATCATAGGCGAAAGATACATGGTCAAATTTGATTGCGCCCTTCAGCAGCCCCGCTTCTATTGCGTCAGGCGCTTCCTTTTCCGCCGCTTCGTCCATCATTTCAATAAACCGCACAAACCCGGTCATACCGTTCTGAAACTGCTCTACAAGGCTGATCAATCGCTTAATAGGATTCATAAACACATTGACAAAAATGATAAAAGCGGCAAAATCACCTACCTCTATCTTCCCAAAGAAAACAAACAAACCGCCGGAGATCATTACAACCAAATTCAAAAAGTCAGTCATAAAAGAAGTGATCGCCTGAAATTCACCCATCACTTTATAAGCTTTTCCCCGTGCCTTCACAAATCGTTGATTGCCTTCCTCAAAATGACGTACCTCGTAATCGCCGTTGGTATATGCTTTTGCCACCCGGATGCCCGAGATGCTGTTTTCAAGAATCGCATTCACCTCACCAATTTCCACCTTGGCAGCCTTAGAGGTTTCCATCATTTTCAGACGTTTATGCATCGTATAAGCAAGGAAAAAAGGAATCGAAGCAAAAACAATGAGCGTTAACCAAAGGTTAATGGAAGCCATAAGGATGAAAGAGCCTATTAGCAACACTACCGATAAAAACAAATCCTCCGGTCCGTGATGCGCCAGTTCGGATACATCGAAAAGGTCATTGACAATTCTCGACATAATGGTACCGGTTTTATTATTGTCATAGTATTCAAAAGGGATCTCCTGAAGGTGAGCGAACACGTTACGTCGCATATCTGCCTGCATACGCACACCCATTACATGACCGTAGTATCCTACAAAATAGTTCAAACCAATTTTCAGCAGATATAATCCAGTCAAAATAGCAGCCCAAATGAGTAGCAGTTTAAGTTTTTGCCCCGGAATGTAATCGTTGAGCATATTACGGGTGATCATTGGATAGAAAAGATCCGCCCCTGCCAGCACCAGCGCACAGATAAGATCGGCAATAAACAGCTTCAAGTGCGGTTTATAATACGCCGCAAAGCGTTTAATCATAATGTATCTCCTTTATTGTAAACAGTAAATCGCGTTTTGTACGGTCGCTTAGTTGCAGAAAAACCAGTATCCGCTCATAGGGCTGAGGGGATACTGGTTAAATTGATCGCAAGACAATAGATGTCCGCGATTATTTTCTTCTGCTAACCGGAC
>CAZMTU010000022.1:0-23921 GCA_964569225.1 uncultured Lachnospiraceae bacterium
TGTACGATATATATTTCAAGCTACGTTGAAATGATGAATGAAAATCGGAAAATGCTTGAGGAATACGTTTCCGCCTATATGCTTTTAGATAACCCTGAAATTGACGTATCCAATGTAGACATACCTAAATATAATATCAATAATCCCAAAATGGAGCTTCCAAGATTTGAAATTACTACTTTTTATTCCGTCGCCGTATCAAAGAGCGGTGACATACTCGATGTGGATAACGCGAAAGTCAGTACATACAGTGAAGAAGATCTTTCAGAACTGGCACTGAATATTATGGAAAACAAAAACAGCAGCGGCACAGCGGGTGATTTGATATATCAGACGGCAGACAAAGGCGAGTACATTTTAGTCGCATTTTTAGATAATACCGTTTTAATGGATAGTGCCAAAACCCTATTGACCTATACGATGCTCTTCGGAGGAGCAGCGCTTGTCCTTCTATTCTTTTTTGCGAGATATCTTGCAAACAAAATCATCTCTCCTTTGGAAGAAAGCTATCAAAAGCAAAAGCAATTTATCTCCGACGCCGGTCATGAATTGAAAACACCTGTCGCAGTTGTCAATGTAAACGCAGAATTACTTTCCCGCGAAATAGGAGAAAACCAATGGATATCCAATATTCGATATGAAAATGAACGTATGTCGGTACTGATTACGCAGCTTTTGGATTTGGCCAAAACGGAAAATGTTTCCCCGCAGATGGAACATATTGATTTGAGTCGGTTGATTTTCAGTGAAATATTGCCTATGGAATCGGTAGCTTTTGAAAACAATCTTAGTCTGAACACTGATATTCAAGACAATATCTTTGTTTTCGGTAACAATACGCAGCTTAAACAGCTCACCTCCATACTGATAGACAATGCGATAAAACACGGAAACGGCGGTAAAGAAATCTGGATCTCGCTCAGGAAGGAAAGGCGCGGCGCGGTATTGTCTGTCATCAATAACGGAGAAGAGATCCCTGAAGAACAACGAGTACACCTGTTTGAACGCTTCTACCGGATGGATACCGCAAGAAACGGCGATGACAAACATTACGGACTCGGACTTGCCATTGCGAAAGCGATTACTGTTACACACAAAGGCACGATAAGCGTACATTGCTATGACGGCAAAATAAACTTTACAGCCAAAATTCCGCTGCAAAAATAATTATTTAAAATTTAATATTTTCAATTTAACTTCAATTTTCCTCCTGTACAATGACAACATCAAAGATACAGGAGGAATTTTTATGACCATACAAACGGTATTTAAGCGTTATGAACTCAAATATATGCTCACGCTTGAACAAAAGAAAGAAGTGCAGAGGGCGATGAAACCATATATGGAGTTAGATGAATACGGGCGCACCACTATCTGCAACATTTACTTTGACACAGACAATTACCGTTTAATCCGTCAGTCGATAGAAAAGCCGACGTATAAGGAAAAACTGCGCATTCGCAGCTATAGTCAGGCTGCTCCCGATAGCACTGTGTTTGTGGAACTGAAAAAGAAATATAGGTATGTGGTGTATAAGCGTCGTATTTCCTTGCCAGAGAAAGAGGCAATGGAGTGGGTAGAAGGTGTTCGCCATTGTCATAAGAATACTCAAATTGCTGAAGAAGTAAATTATTTCCTTGATTATTATAAAACCCTGCATCCGACTGCTTTTATTTCTTATGAACGGGAAGCGTACTACACGAAAGAAAAAAGCGATTTTCGTGTAACTTTTGATGATACCATTCTTTGCAGGTTAGAGGATCTGTCTCTGGAATCGCCGGTGTACGGTACGCCTCTTCTTCCCGAGGGAATGGTGCTGATGGAAATCAAATGCTCAGGCGGTATTCCGTTATGGATGACGCATGTACTCTCTCAGGAACATATTTATCAAACTTCCTTCTCGAAATATGGAACAGCATATAAAACAATGATTTTCCCGCAGCTGTGTATTGCAGGAATACAGGATATTAAGGAGGTAATTTTAAATGCTTGAGAATTTGTTTAACGGATTATTTGATTCGGATCTTACAACTGTTATCAGCATCGCTGATTTTGTGCTTTGTCTGGGATTCTCTCTTCTGTTGGGTCTCGTCATGGCTTTTGCCTATATGTACCATACCCGATATACAAAAAGCTTTGTCGTAACACTGGCATTGCTTCCGGCCGTTGTTTGCGTCGTCATTATGTTAGTTAACGGAAATGTAGGCACCGGCGTTGCAGTTGCCGGTGCGTTCAGTCTGGTTCGTTTCCGCTCTGCTCCCGGAACGGCAAAAGAAATTTGCGCCCTGTTTCTCGCCATGGGAACAGGACTGATTGCGGGTATGGGCTATCTGGGATTTGCGTTGCTCTTTACTGTTGTGATGTGCGCCATGTTTGCACTTTACAACCGTCTTGACTTTGGTTCAAAAAAGAATGCGGAAACCTACAAAACCTTTACGATCACGATTCCGGAGGATCTGGATTATACCGGTATATTTGATGATATTTTTGTGGAATACACGTCTTCACATGATCTTGCCCGCGTAAAGAGTACCAATATGGGCAGCATGTTCCGTCTTACATACAACGTTACACTTCGTGATGTAAGCAGAGAAAAAGAAATGATTGATAAACTCCGCTGTCGAAATGGGAATTTGGAGATTTCCGTTTCCAAACAAGAATCCACTTCTTCGGAGCTCTGATAGGAGGCCATATGAAAAAACGACTTATTTCTTTATTTTTTTTACTTATTCTGTTGCTCGGTATGCTCACCGGCTGCAGTACCCAAAATTCCTCTGACAGCACTGCCGACCCGGCAGAGGTAGATTTTTCACAGACCGATGCGGATATGTTTACTGATCGGGACTATGAAACCGATTACAATGAAAGCGGCAGCATTCTGATTCAGCTAAACGGCGATTCTGCCACGGCAAGCTCAGACAGCGTACAGATATCCGGCAGTACGATCACCATCACCGAGGATGCAACATACATCATTTCCGGTACGCTGGACGATGGAATGATTATCGTCAACGCCCCCGACACCGCAAAAATGCAGTTGATACTCAACGGCGTCAACATCAACAGTGAAACGTCTGCTCCGTTATATATTCTTGAGGCGGATAAGGTGTTTATCACTTTGGCTGCAGGCACGGAAAACACGCTCTCTAACGGCGGGACCTTTACCGCTATTGATGAAAATAATATTGACGCGGCGCTGTTTTCCAAGCAGGATCTTACATTAAACGGTTCCGGAACCCTTACCGTAATCTCCCCCGCGGGACACGGCATTGTATGCAAGGATGATCTTGTCATCACAAGCGGCACTTATACCATTACGTCTGCATCACACGGACTTGATGCGAACGACAGCGTAAGAATTACGAACGCCTCTATAACGGTGGACGCCGGCAAAGACGGCATCCATGCTGAGAATAACGACGATGCTTCCCTTGGCTTTGTCTATATTTCCAGCGGCACATTAGCGATTGAAGCAGAAGGAGACGGGATCAGCGCCGGAGCCTATATGCAGATCGAGGGCGGAACTTTTGATGTGCTTGCCGGCGGAGGTAGTGAAAACGGTTCTAAATCCTCCTCCGATTCCTATGGCGGTTTTATGGGCGGAGGCAGAATGCAGCAGTCCTCCTCTTCCGGAACCGCTTCCGATGACGGTACCAGTATGAAGGGGCTCAAGGCCGAGAACAGTATTCTCATTTCAGATGGAACCTTTACCATAGATTCCGCAGATGATGCACTTCATTCCAATGTATCAATTACGATCAACGGCGGCATCTTTGAAATAGCATCAGGTGACGATGCTGTTCATGCGGAGGATACGCTCACAATCACCGCCTGCGCGTTACAGGTTTCAACGAGCTATGAAGGTCTGGAAGCGATGAATATCTACATTAAAGGCGGCGATATCATTATAAACGCTTCAGACGACGGGCTGAATGCAGCAGGCGGCAACGATTCCAGCGGCATCGTCGGAGGAAGAGACGGAATGTTCGGAGGCAAAGGTATGAACAGTGGAACGTCTTCCTCTTCCAACGGGAATATGGAAATTTCCGGCGGGAATCTAACAGTATATGCCTCGGGCGACGGTCTTGATTCCAACGGAAGTCTGACTATTTCAGGCGGGTATATTTATGTTGCCAACCCGACAGCAAATGATACTTCGGTCATTGATACGGATGCCGGCGCCGTAATCACAGGCGGGACCTTTATTAGTACAGGCTCTACCACCATGATGGCGCAAAGCTTTTCCTCGTCCTCAACGCAAGGTGTGATTGCCTGCACCACAGGAACTCAGTCTGCCGGTTCTACAATAACAGTCAAGGATTCAAACGGGAACGTACTTATTTCATATGATGCAGAATATACCTGTGTTTTGGTCATCATCAGCAGTCCGGATATTGTGAAGGGAAAAACATACACGCTTACCGCCGGCTCTACCTCTGGCAGCGTAGAGGCAAAATAAATGCAGCCGCAGGAGTGTGTTGGTACTACACTCCTGTTTGCACTTTCATAAGGAAGGAGGGCGATTCAATGAAAAAGATTATCTTATTTTTCATGATTTTTACTTTATTGCTAACCGGCTGTTCCCTGAAAGAGGGAGAAAAAGCTTCCGCTGATGATTCCTATGCGGTAGAAACGGATGAAAGCGACAATACGGCTGCTTACGATGAAAACGGCACTGCAGCTGCCGGCACTGCAACCGGAGATTCAATAGTGGTTCAGGAAGACGGCTCTTTTGTTATAAGCGGCAGCGACGGACCCACGACTGTGTTTTCTTCAGAAGAAATATCAGCTCCTGAAACATCCGCAGCCGAAACATTAACACAAACGGATACAGAAGCTGAGGTTAGCAAAGCAGACACTTCCGGTATGGAATTTGGCTTTGAGGACAGTGACATCAGCACGAATGAAGATATATCCGGGGAAACGGTGAATGTATCAGACAATACGACGACAACCTCTTCTGACATGGAGCCGTATCACATCACCTCAGGCGGCACATATACCCTAACCGGTACCATCACGGATATTATGGTAACCGTAGACGCCGGCGATGACAATGTAACCATCATTTTAGACGGCGTCACGATCAAAAACAGCACAGGGCCCGCTATCTATGTACGCTCGGCGGATAAAGTGACGATTACCCTTGCAGCCGATACAATCAATACGATCTCAGACGGTTCCTCTTATTCGATTACCGACAGCGGGTCTACTCTGGACGCTGCTATTTTCAGCAAAGCCGATCTGACGATTAACGGCAGCGGCACACTGAATTTGACAGGCAACTATAAGCACGGCATCGTTTCCAAAGACGATCTGATCATTTCCTCCGGCACCTTGAAGGTAACGGCGAATAAGGTAGGTATTAACGGTAAGGACTGCGTTAAGATCAACAGCGGCAATATTACAATCAACGCGGGAAGCGATGGAATCCGATCGGATAATGCGGAGGATACTTCAAGAGGTTACGTGTATCTCTACGGCGGAACGATCAGCATAACTGCGGGAAACGACGGTATTCAGGCTGAAACTGTGATCAATATCGAATATGTTGACCTGACGATCACGGCAGGCGGCGGCAATTCCGGTGCGCTGTCCTCCTCCGACGAATCGTATAAAGGGTTGAAAGCGGGATCTGACCTTTACATCACAGGCGGTATCTTCAATATAAATTCAAAGGATGACTGCATCCATTCCAATGGGACAATCACCATTTCCGGCGGAACCTATACTCTGTCTTCCGGCGACGACGGTGTTCACGCTGATACCGATCTGGCTATTTCGGGCTCATCTACAAAGCTCACAATCAATAAAAGCTATGAGGGCATTGAAGCTACTAATATTGTAATCACGGATGGAATGATTTCAATCGTTGCATCGGATGACGGTATCAATGCTGCGGGAGGCAATAATTCAACTTCTACAGTCAGACGTCCAGGTCAAGGTTCTTTCAGCGCCTCTATCGGGAGCATTCAGATCTCGGGCGGAACCATATATATTAAAATGTCGGGGGACGGACTCGACGCAAACGGTACCTTATCTATTACCGGCGGCAGTATCACTGTTTCCGGCGCAAACAGCGGCGATACGTCAATACTGGATTTTGATTCCACGGGAACGATTAGCGGCGGCACTTTCATCGGCACTGGTGCTTCGGGTATGGCGCAGAATTTCAGTTCGTCTTCTGCGCAGGGTGCTATTATGGTCTATGTAAACGGATCAGCCGGAACTACAATCAATCTTACCGATGCTTCCGGCAATGTTTTGGTTTCTCATACAGCAGATCAGACATTCTCCTGTGTAATCATCAGCTGCCCCGGAATTGCAAAAGGCGAAACCTATACGCTTACAGTTGGTTCATCCGCAACTTCTATCAAGATGAGCAGTACGGTTTACAGTTCCGGAACCTCCTTCAACGGGGGCAGATGGTGACAATCAGCATACATGCCTTTCTGTTCTTAAGGAATTTGGTAATAAATTTGATGATCTAAGTTTTTCCGTCATCCATAAAGGATAACGGAAGCTGCAAAGTATTTGAAAACGGAAGCCGCGGAACCTTTCTACTGCAAAAACGTATTAGATAACCGCAATTGCGGAGAACAACAACATTATTTTGGCTATCAACGGAAATTATTACGAAAACATCTTACAGAATGGTTTTATATTCCATATCGTTCATTTTAAATGGGGTGCAGAACTTGACTTATGAAGAATTTTACGGTGACATATACAGGTCTATGAAGCTGGCTGAGAAACAACTGCTGGAGCTAATCGAAATATATGCTGCCATTACTGAAAAACAGGAAGATTTTAAGCCGATTATATATACCTGTTCGCGGATTAAATCACCGGACAATATGATCTCAAAATTGAAAAGGAAAGGTTTAGAGCAATCATTGAACGCTGCTCTGTATCAGGTATACGATGCAATCGGCATTCGAGCAGTTTGTGCTTTTGCGGAGGATGTCTATCGTTTGGTTCGCTGGCTGCTTAATCGTTCAGAAATAGAAATTGCAGAAGAAAAGGATTACTATGCAAATCCTAAGCCAAACGGTTACCGCAGTTATCATTTATTGCTTACCATCACTGCCGGACCGGGAAAGGGATTTCGTGCGGAGATTCAGGTACGCACAATTGCCAATGATTTTTGGGCAACATTGGAGCACCGATTAAAATATAAAAAGAATATTCCTCATGAGCAGATTATTCAAGATGAATTGAAACGCTGTGCTTTTGAAATTGCGTCGGTCGATGCTTCCATGCAGGCCATACGGGATATATTAAGAGAAAAATAGAAATAAGCAATCTTCAATTTAACTTCAATCTTCCTTCCATATAATGATAACATCAAAAAATGATAATATCAAAATATGGGAGGATATTTATGACTCGTTATAAGAAACAAATTGCGGCTTTTCTTTCACTGACAACGGCACTGGGACTTTGCGCCTGCTCAAAAAACAGTCAGGAAGAAGAAAAATCAATCGCTACGGATTTTGAGTACATTGAAACTACTTTGAATCTTGCAAATAATGAGGATCAGGAATGGACATATCAGGCATCCGCTGATGCATGGGTACTGTCTGTCGTTTCGGCGGTCGCTTACCCTGAACTGCCCGATCAACAGGGCGTCTCTGTTTGCGTACCCGGAGCTTATGTTACCGGCATTGACACAGATGGTGACGGAGTGGCAGATGTGACAGCGGAAGAGCTAACCGCATCCGGAATAACCGAAAACAGCAAAATGGATTTAAAATCCGATTTTGATGAATCAAGCGATAGGTCTGATGAAATCAAAAATATAGAAGGCAAAGAAAACAATTTCGGTCTTGATTCAGACATATCTTCCGCGAACACAGTTAAGGGTTCTCTCGTGATCGACTATGAGACAACGGTCACAAGCATCAACGGTCAGATTTACAGCGCTGCGACGGCGCCCGTTGTAATCAATACCGGCGCGGCAGGCTACAGCTCTCAAAATAACACTTTGGCCTCTACCTCTTATGCTGCAGACGGATATATCAATGTTTCCTGCGGCAACCGTGGAAAGCAGGATACGGCAACAGACGATGACGGCAATACCTATTATACAGGTGACGCGCCTTTATGTCTTATCGATCAAAAGGCGGCTGCACGATATGTAAAGTATAATATTCTTCTCGGCAATTTGCCCGGCAACGTGAATTATTTCATCTCCACCGGTGGATCCGGAGGCGGCGCGCACGCGACCATGTTTGCTGCAACAGGTAACAATTCCGATTATTATGATTATCAAATTGAAGCCGGCGCAGTAGGTATTTATCTGTACAGTGACGGGACATATACGACTACCGTTTCGATTGACGGAACTGATTATGAAATATCTGACGGTGCCTGGGGATGCATCGCATATTCTGCCATTACTTCTTTGTATGAAGCAGATATGGCGCTCGCCTTTGAGTATTATCTGAATACCGAATACTCCTTCAAGACCTCTTTCCAAGCACAGCTTGCTGAGTATTTGTCCGAAAGCTATATGGAATATATCAATGGAAAAAATCTTTCGATTAAGGAGAGCGATGTGGGATTTGATTTGGATGGCGACGGTGCTTTAAATTCTACCATAGCATTGACGATTGAATACAATCTCGAAACACATCCTGAAACCAATGGCTACTATGGTACCTATCTTGACCTTTATCTTGCCGAATTCACACAGAACCTCCAATGGTATCTGGATAACCTTGATTATTCCGAGGGCTGGACCTGGTTTAACACCGATGGCACAGCTATGACCGACGCTGAAGTCGCTGATATGACAAGTTCTGATAAAGCCCAAGCATTTATCGAAGGTCGATACACCAAAGGAAACAGCGGCACAATAGACGGTATTCCAGACGATATAATGGGCGGATTTGCTAACGGTGAATTACCGGGCGACCCGGGAGCCCCGCAGAAAGGCGATTTTTCTGACAACGGATTTGACAGTCTTACGGATGATAACGATACCACACTCGGCGAACTGCCTTCCGGAGCTTTTCCCGATGGAGATCTGCCAAACGAAATTTTGCCTGACAGAGAGATTCTCGGCAATATGCCTAAAGATGAAATCGGAAAGGATATTGTCGGAACTCCTGAAGACGGAACAACTCAGTCTGCAACCGGAAGCATTGATTCTGCAAACTATGAATCCTATGAAGATATGTTAGCTGCATATAAAACAGATATTGAAGAAATCTATGCGGGTGACAAATACGGCAATAACATCGTCGAGCTGTATAATCCTTTGAACTATATCGGTGCAGATGGCACAGATAATCCTACCTGGGTGAAAATTATTATGGGTGCAGCTGAAGGCGATATATCAATGTTCAATTCCCTCAATCTGCAGATCGCTTGGCTGAATGCCGGTATCAATGCTGAAATTGAATGGCAGTGGGACGGTGGTCATGTGCCGTCCGAAGTACTTGGCGAGTCCTTCTCTCTTTATGTAGATCAGATGTACGGCGAGTATGTGGATAGTGCAGTCAGTATCACTAAACCGGAAGCGACTAAGCAGACAGAAAACGGCTTTTCCGAGGAGCCCTCCGGCAAGGACATCAGCAGTTGGGTGAGCATTGACAGCAACTCACAGGTATCCTTCTCTCTTGCTGATATCGCAGCTTACAGAACCGCGGGCGCAAGCAAAGCAATGCCCGGTTTTGATGTAATCGATTATGGTCAGGAAGACTATGTGTTCGGTAATTCTGAACAGGATACGCGCCATTGGAATAAGTATCTGCTTGAAATTTTTGAAAAACATGCAGATGTATTAACCGGTCTTTTTAACAGCAAATAAAAACATTTAAACGGTTAAACAAATTCACGGTACACCGCTTTTAAAACAGAGGTGTACCGTCAGCCTGTCTAAAAATCCCCATATCCTATAAGGGATATGGGGTAAAATATGTAAAAAGAGAAAGAAAACACCGAAAATCCAGAAAAACAAAATTTTCTCCAGTCTATGGATAGCGTTTTTTAAGATTCATGGCTGCAAATTCAAGCTTGTCCCATTTGATACCTGAATTAATCCTCTGATCCGCGTAATCCGCGTTTCGTATTTCTCTTTGGCGTCAAGCAAATACCTGTTCGACGGGTTCCTTCCTCACGGTATTCAAAGCCTTGTATACCGACATATGCCTATACTCCTCGGTAAGCTCGATGCAGTCCTACCAAAGATGCTTCATAACAACCTTTTGAAAACTCTTGCTATTCATACATTTTATCCTTGAGGGACAATCCTCGCAGATGCTGCTGTCGCTCTTGAATTCTTGTAAGCGCTTTCGGTTAGCAGTGGTATAACTTAAAACCTGATTTTCTGGACATATTACACGATGATTTTGTCAAGATTAGTTGCGCCGTCTTTTCGGTTATTTATAAACCTACCAAATCGGTCCATCCGCCTTATCAGTGCCGATTCCGCACTCAGTCTACGCTGATGCAATAAGCCGATTAAGATCGGTCGATTTAACAACGCTTTTAGTAGAATAACTCTCTATTAGAATATAATACAGAAAGCTTTCCCGGTTTACTTCTCCCGTTATTGTCCAACTGTGAGTTGATATTTTAAAAATAGCCTCTATTGAAATCAACTGAAGACCGTGTTATAATTAAATCATCAAAAGCAGCCTGACGCCGGCATACAAAGCAGCTTTATGATACATATCAAATTCACGGAGGAGTCTCTTATGAGCTTCGAAACGATGGGAAGTACCATTGCGGCATTAAGAAAAGAAAAGGCCGTAACGCAGGAAGCGCTTGCCGCTTATATTGGCGTATCCGCACAGGCTGTATCCAAGTGGGAAAAGGGCGGCGCTCCCGACTGTGCGCTGCTTCCTCTGATTGCCGACTTTTTCGGCGTATCCATTGATTTTTTATTCGGAAGAACGCCCACCGATTACAGCAGCTTTGATAGCGCGTTGACTAAGAAAATCATATCCACCCCATGGGAAGAAAAACTTAACCTGCTTTATTCTCTCTGCTGGACCATGCAGATAGCCCTCTTCGGTCATTCGTCCGAAGAGTACAGCTATGAATCTCTCCGTACTCCCGATGACTCGGGCAACATTGAAAATTCAGAATTTCACGGCGGGCGGGGATATACTATGGTGAATTTCGGCAATCGGCTGCCTTACTTTCTTTTGCTGCCCGAAACGCCTGCTTTCAGCAGCTTTCAGACAAATTCAGACGAATTTTGTGCATTTTTTAAAGCGCTTTCAGATAAAGTGGTATTTGACACTTTAGTGCTGCTTATGCGTCTGCCGGAAGGCAAATTTACGGCTCAAGGCTTAGGAAAGAAGTTGAAAATCGACGAAACCAAAATGAACGATGTGCTGTCTATTCTTACGGGCTATCATCTGCTCCGGTCTGATAAAATCGAATTGGATGACACCACGTACACTGTTTACAGCGTGAATATTGAAAACTGTTCTGCCTTTACGCCCTTATTGATTTTTGCTCAACGCTTCATCATGGGCAGTAACGGATTCTGTTTCTTCCAAGGCGGTTATCCCTGCCTGAAATAACTCCCGACCGTTTGCGCCGCTTGTCTTTTGGCAAGCGGCGCATTTTCGCCCTATTTCTTCGGTAAAATTGAAATTCGCCGAAAAAAATGGTTTACAAATAAAGGAAGATGTGATATAATAAAAGCGCGTATTGAATGTGCGAACACAGCATGCGCTTTTATTGAAAATCAGCTCAATAGCTTTCGCCATTGTTTTGCAAAGAAAAGGCTTTTTAAGCTTGTATTTATATTTTTATCAAAAGTTTTTGAAGGAGTTTGAGGGAACTTTTTTCAAAAAGTTCCCTCAACAAAATAATAATCATGAAATATCTTGTAGTGCTCTGCGACGGAATGGCAGATGAAAAAATCGAGGAATTGGGCGGTCAAACGCCTATGGAAGCAGCGGTAAAGCCTACCATGAACTATCTTGCCGCCCGATCGCTCTGTGGAACCGCGCTGACAGTTCCGCCCTCCATGGAGCCAGAGAGTGACACAGCCAATCTATCCATTCTTTCTTACGATCCGCTGATTTATTCTCATGGGCGTTCTCCGCTGGAGGCGCTCTCTATAGGGCTGTCCATGAATGACACTCAGACTGCTATCCGCTGCAATTTAGTCACCCTCTCGGAAGAAGATGACATTGATTACACAGAGCGAACCATTCTGGACCATTCATCTGATGAAATCACCACAGAAGAAGCGAATGAGCTGATTCAAGCGCTGGAAGCCGCGCTGGGGAATGATGACCGACATTTTTATACCGGTATTTCCTATCGCCACTGTCTGCTTTGGGACCACGCGCCAACCCCTATTGATTTTGCTCGCCCTCATAACATCAACGGTCAAATAATAGGCGGCTATCTGCCTACCGCCCCGGATACAGACGGCTACGCCTACTATGAACTTATGCGCCGTTCCTACGACATACTGAATCATCATCCGATCAATGAAGCGCGCCGGGCAAAAGGGCTGAAACCCGCCAATTCCATTTGGCTGTGGAGTCCCGGCACTAAACCTGCCCTCCCCTCTTTTGAGAAAAAATGGAAGATTCGCGCTAGTGTTATTTCCGCGGTTGACTTAATCAAAGGCATCGCTATCTGCGCGGGAATGGAATCGCTGGACGTAGAGGGGGCGACCGGAAATTTTGACACCAATTATGCGGGTAAGGGGCAAGCCGCCATCGATGCCTTCAAACGAGGACAGGAATTTATCTATGTTCATATTGAAGCGCCCGATGAATGCGGTCATAGAGGAGAAGCTGAAAATAAGAAACGATGCATTGAGCTAATTGACGAACAAATTCTGAAACCGGTGTATGATTATCTAAAATCAGGAAAAGATGATTTCAAAATTTTGGTACTGCCAGACCATCCTACCCCCGTTCGTACCAGAGGCCATGCCAGAGGCGCAGTCCCATTCTTCCTGTATGACAGCCGCTGCGAGGTAAAAGGGATTTCCATTTATTCCGAGGAAGCCTGCGCGGGCACCGGATTGTATATTGAGTCTGGTGAACGGCTGATGGAACTGATGTTTTCCAAAAAAAATCCCTCATCCATCGCTTCGGAATTCGGCATTCACCTATCCAAGCGAGCCAGCAGTTCTTCACTGCTGGATTGGGCTGAACTGCTCGGCGCTTCATTGGCAGTGGTTATTTTATTAATGACGTTTATTATGCGTCATTCGCCTGTCATAGGCTGTTCAATGTATCCTACCCTCATTGGAAAACCTGCCAATACAAGCGACTACGCTTATACAAAGGAAAAAGGCTACGATGTTCTGTTGATCTCCAACCTCTTTTATACCCCCAAATACGGAGATATTGTCATTATTCAGCTTCCTGAAGAAACCGAAGAACCGCTGGTAAAACGAATCATCGCTACCGAAGGTCAAACGATCCGTATTCAATTTGACACTTGGCGTGTATGGGTAGACGGTGTGCTGCTGGATGAATCCTATATTCACAAAATCGAAGGAACTTCTATGGCGTCACTTTCCCTGCAGGTCACAAACGGCGTTTGGGAAGGAACTGTGCCGGAAGGCTGCATATTTGTAATGGGCGATAACCGAAACAACTCCCGTGACAGCCGTTCTATCGGCTACATTGATACACGTTATCTGGTGGGCAGAGTAGTGACCCGCATCTCACCCCTTGACCGATTGGGTAAGGTTGAGTAAATTTCTATCCCCTACAGAGGCAAAGCCTCATCCGGCCCGCATTAAAGATGCGGCAAAGCTCCGCCGAAGTTTGTCACGGCAGTATTGCCGCCCATATGTTTTAACAAATTAACGAGGTACTGTATGCCATCCAATATTATTCAGTGGTTTCCGGGACACATGGCGAAAACAAGACGTATGATGACCGAATGTCTGCCGCTTGTAGATTTGGTGATCGAAATCCTTGATGCCCGGATTCCCCTGTCCTCCAAAAATCCAGAAATCGACAAATTATGCAAGGATAAGCCGCGGCTGATCCTTATGAGCCGAGCTTCCCTCGCCGACCCCAGTGTCAGTGTCCGCTGGAAAAATTATTTTTCGTCCTCCCAAACGCCTTGCCTGCTTTGCGATTTTATCAGCGGAAGCGGAATGGACGCACTGCTTCCTGCTGTTCGGGAATTGTTGGCTGAAAAAATTGCCCGATACGAAGCCAAGGGAATGGCTGGAAAAGCGCTTCGGGCCATGGTAGTAGGTATTCCCAATGTGGGTAAATCTTCCTTTATCAATAAATGCACCGGCGCCAAAAAAACCAAAGTGGAAAACCGACCGGGGGTAACCGTAGACAAACAGTGGGTAAAAACCCCTTATGGACTGGAGCTGCTGGATATGCCGGGCGTTCTTTGGCCCAAATTCGAGGATATCCGAGCCGGCGAGAATCTTGCCATCACCGGTGCCATTAAGAATGACGTGCTGAATTTGGATGAGATCGCTGTGCTGCTTTGCGGACGGCTGCGGCAATTTGCTCCTGATCTGCTTTGTGAACGGTACAAACTATCCCCTGAAACTATTGAATCTATTGAAAACTGGGAAATTTTTGAAGCCATAGGCATTAAACGGGGTTTGCTGATCAAAGGCGGCGAGGTGGACTATGATCGCACCGCCCGAATGCTGCTGGATGAATACCGTTCCGGAAAAATAGGCCGTATTTCTTTGGAACAGCCTCCCAGGGAACCTTGAAATCTGATCATATACCAAAATACACCTTCGGCTGAAAGGATCTAAATGCCTACTTATGAATTCGAACTAACCGCGCAGCAGGAGGGATTTGCTGTAATAGCAGGAACCGACGAAGCCGGACGGGGACCGCTTGCCGGTCCGGTGTTTGCTGCAGCTGTTATTCTCTCTGTCGGGGAGGAAATCCCTGGATTGAACGATTCCAAAAAGCTGTCCGAAAAGAAGCGGGAACTCCTATTTGATTTAATCTGTGAAAAAGCGATCTCCTACGGTATCGCCTCAGCCTCTGTGGAGGAAATCGACAGCTTAAATATTTTGAACGCCTCTCAACTGGCTATGCGCAGGGCTGTGGCAATGCTGACGCCTGCGCCTGATTTAGTGCTGGTGGACGGAAATGTGGCGCGGGAGTTCGTTATGACCGCCCGTCCCATTGTGAAAGGCGATTCACTTTCCATGTCGGTGGCTGCCGCTTCTATTCTCGCCAAGGTCAGTCGGGACCGACTGATGGCCGAACTGGATAAAACCTATCCGATCTATCAGTTTGCCAAGCATAAGGGTTATCCCACCCCGCTACATATGGATCTGGTACGGCAGTACGGTCCTTCTCCCGTTCATAGAAAAACTTTTTTAAAGTTTTTACAGTCATGAGCGGATTAAACAACCGTCCTTTCGGCTATGCGTGCGAAGCCGCCGCCGCACATTTTTTAGAAAAACAGGGATATACCATTGTCTGCCGCAACTATACTGTAAAGGGCGGGGAGATCGATCTCATCGCCGAAAATGAAAGCACCGTTTTATTTGTAGAAGTAAAAGGGCGAACCGAAGGTTCTTCTCTTCAAAAATACGGCCGTCCGGCAGCAGCGGTCACACCCTCTAAGCGGCAACATCTGATTTTCGCGGCAAAAGATTACCTCCGCCGCGCCGATATAGCCAAAAAACCCCGCATGGACGTGATCGAAGTGTATGTGCAACCGTTTGAAGGATGTTATGCTCTGCGGATCAAGCATTATCCCAACGCCTTTCCTGCTTCTTCAAGCTAAATAACGGGCAAATTCAAGGAGGAATGCTTTATCCGATACTTTGATCTTCATTGCGACACGCTCACTGAAGCCTTTCAAAACGGAAAATCCTTGTGGCAAAACGAGCTGATGGTCGATCTGTCCGCTGCGGATTTTGAGCACTATACTCAATTATTCGCCATTTGGCTGCCGCCCTCCCTCAGCGTAAATGAGGCATGGGTATTCTTCCGCGATGTTATTGCTTACTTTGCTCAAAGCGCCCCGCTTCCAAAGAATTTTTCGTATCTGCTGTCAGTTGAAAACGGCAGTCTGATTGGACAGGACCTTGACAGGATCGATCTGCTGGCACAAATGGACGTTCAGTTGCTGAATCCTGTATGGGCAGGCCGCAATCAGTGGGGAGGCGCATGGGATACAGAAGAAGGGCTGACCGCTTTCGGCATTGACGCTGTAAACCGCTGTTTTGAAGCCGGTATCGTCCCCGATCTTTCCCATGCCTCTGACAAAATGGCCTACGAAATTCTTTCCCTTGCAGCAAAAAAGGGCAAACCGGTAGTCGCCAGTCATTCCTGCGCCCGATCTGTTTTTCCGCACCGGCGAAATCTAACAGACGACCTTTTCAGGCGCATCACAGAAACCGGCGGCATTGTGGGACTGTCCTTCTATCCCGGTCATCTGTGCGAAGGAAGCTGCACAATCGATATACTGCTTTCCCATATGGACCGCTTCCTGTCATTGGGCGGTGAAAACGCGCTTTGCATCGGAGCAGATTGGGATGGCATTGAATGCACACCGATGGGTCTGTCCGGGGCTGCTTCAATTCCCGTTCTGGCGGAAGCAATGGCGGCGCACGGTTATCCGCAGCAGTTGATCAACAAGATTTTATGGCAAAACGCCTCAAACTTTTTCAGTCAAAAAGGAAGCCTTCCCCGCTCCGACTTGCCCCCGAAGCCGGATTTTACATAAAGAAAAAAGACCTGCGCAAACTACTTCTATGCTATATTTCATTCCGCTCAAACCACGGAAAGGTTCTTTTAAGCTATGAAAAAAATACTTCTTATTGCGACCGGCGGAACCATCGCCTCCAAAACCACCGAAAACGGACTGGTTCCGCAAATCACTTCGGAAGAAATTCTCGGATTTGTACCGGAAACGGCAGAAATCTGCACGGTAGAAACGCTCCAGCTCTTTAATCTGGACAGCACGAATCTGTGTTATCGTCATTGGCTTGCCATGGCGGACACCATTGAAAAACACTACCAGGATTATGATGGCTTCGTCATCACCCATGGAACCGATACCATGGCCTACTCCGCAGCCGCCCTTTCTTATCTGATTCAGAACAGTTCGAAGCCGATAGTACTGACCGGATCCCAAAAGTCGATTTATTCCCGCGATACCGACGCCAGAGAAAATCTGCTTTCCGCTTTCATCTATGCCGCCGATGACCACGCCTGCGGCGTCCGGATCGTATTTGACAATAAGGTTATCTTAGGGACTCGTGCCCGAAAGACCCGCACCAAATCCTACAACGCCTTTTCATCTATTGATTATCCGGAAATCGCCCGTCTGCGAAACCGAACGGTTTATTATTATATTGAAGAAAAAAATATTGGACAGCCCGTATTTTACCATACGCTGAACCCCAAAATCTTTGTTTTAAAGCTGATTCCCGGCGTAGATCCTTCAATTTTCAGTTATATTCAAGCCCATTACGATGCGCTGATCATTGAATCCTTCGGTGTGGGCGGACTGCCCTGCTACGATTCAGCCGATTTTACCGACGCCATCCGTTCTTTTTTGGAATCCGGTAAAACCATTGTGATGACCACACAAGTGCCTCACGAGGGAAGTGATATGGGCGTATATGAAGTAGGACATCGGGTGAAGCAGGCGTACGATCTGATCGAAGCATACGATATGACCATTGAAGCAGTTACTGCCAAGCTCATGTGGATCTTAGCGCTCACCTCAGACCGCAAGGAGATACGGTCGCTTTTCTATCAGCCGGTGGCGCATGATCTGATTTTCGGCACACAAGATAACCATCAGTTATAGTTATATAAGGTGATTCTATGAAACAACTTTTTTTGATAGGCGGACCCATGGGAATCGGCAAAACTACCGCTTGTCAGCTATTAAAAAAAAATCGACCGCTCAGTCTTCTTAGACGGTGACTGGTGCTGGGATATGCATCCCTTCAAAGTGACAGAAGAAACCAAGCAGATGGTCACTGACAATATCAGCTTTCTGCTGAACCGCTTTTTGGAATGTTCTGAAATTGACACCGTAATTTTCTGTTGGGTACTTCATCAACAGCAAATCATTGATTCGCTGATCCACTCTCTGAAAAGCGTGCCCGCAATTTTATCAGTTTCTCTGATCTGTACCCCACAGGTCCTGACAGAACGGCTGACCGACGATATCTTCCGAGGCGTCCGTCAACCGGATGTTATTGCACGCAGTCTGAAATATCTGCCGTTCTATAATGAACTGGACACCGTCAAACTGGATGTAACAAATATGAGCTCGGCTGAAACCGCAGACGTACTGGCAAGACTGTTAAAAACATGATCAATCGATATAGCCCTTTAAAAATTTATAAATAAAAATGAAAACAAAAACGCAAAATACGAGGTATCCCATATGAACTATATCAGCACACGAGGCGGTTCGGTCTCTGTCCCTTCTGCCGTCGCTATCAAACAGGGATTGGCGCCCGACGGCGGTCTATACCTGCCAGAAACCATACCGGCGCTTTCATCCGATTCGCTCCGTTCGCTCCTCTCTATGGATTATCCCCACAGAGCCGCTGAAATCCTTTCGCTGTTTCTCACTGATTTCACCAAGGAAGAGCTGCTTGCCGACTGTGCTGCCGCTTACGGTGAGAAATTCAGCTTAGTTTCACCTATACAAAAATCCTCTGCCGCCCCCCTTCTTCAGCTTACCGAACGTCTTTCGGTGCTGGAATTATGGCACGGTCCGACCTGCGCCTTTAAGGATATGGCGCTTCAATTAACGCCTCGTCTGCTATCAAGGGCGCTTCAAAAGACTCATGAAACCAGAACCGCTCTGATTTTGGTCGCTACCTCGGGTGATACCGGTAAAGCGGCACTGGATGGTTTTTGCGACATTCCCCAAACCGCTATTCAGGTTTACTATCCCGAAAACGGTGTATCTGCCGCCCAAAAACGGCAGATGATCACGCAGGAGGGTTCCAATGTAGATGTCATCGCCATTCACGGACACTTTGACGATGCCCAAAACGGCGTAAAGCGGATTTTTGCCAATCCCGAAACCGCAAAAACTTTAGATGCCCAAAACTGCTTCCTGTCAAGCGCTAATTCCATCAATTGGGGGCGACTGGTACCTCAAATCGCCTATTATGTATCGGCTTACTGCGATCTGGCAACAGCAGGCAGGATTCAAATTGGCGAAAAAGTGAATTTCACCGTTCCCACCGGTAATTTCGGCAATATTTTAGCGGCATTTATTGCAAAGCAAATGGGACTGCCGATAGGTCGGCTGATTTGCGCTTCCAATACCAACCACGTCCTGACCGATTTTCTGACTACGGGCATATATGATCGCAACCGTCCCTTCCATGTCACCCTTTCCCCCTCTATGGACATTCTGATCTCGTCCAACTTAGAGCGACTGCTCTATCTGATTGCCGGCAGCGAAAAGACGAAGAAATGGATGGAATCGCTTGCATCTGCCGGGCGTTATGAACTGGACAGCGTCACCCACCGTGAAATTGCCGCTAATTTCATCGGCGACTATGCTTCAGAGGAAGCCTGTCTTGACCGGATCGCATCAGTTTGGCAGCGAATGGGCTATTTGATCGATCCGCATACGGCTGTGGCAATGACTGCCGCCGAACGGTATCTTGCCGATCCCGGCGATAATGCGCCTATGATCGTGGTCTCTACTGCATCCCCTTACAAATTCACACCGGCAGTAGCGCGCGCCCTCGGATTATCCCATATTGGCACCCAAAGCGATACTGACGAATTAACGTATTTCCGTTCAATAAGCGAATACACGCATACTGCGCCGCCCGCTCCGCTTACTGAAGTCTATCGCAAGCCAATTCGCTTCAGTCGAACGGTGGCGTCCGACCAAATGACCGATTCAGTAATCACATTTGCGAATAGCCTTAATTCCAAAAAACACCCCTAATATTATGAAAATACCCGGACAGTCAGATAAATCCTTCTGTCCGAGTAATTCTGCATTTTTTACAACTCTTTAGATTTGAAAGTGGCGCAGACTGTATCGGCAGAAGTGGACGCGTAGGTAGGTCCTACCGCGATCTGTTCCGCTTTACAGCTGCAATCGCCGCAATGATACACACAGTTTTTCACACCGCATACAATTTGACTGTTGGTCTGTTTTTCTTCCTGTTTCTTTTCCATAGCTACCCTCTTTTCTTTTTTCATTATTTTACCCCGCTATAGTCAATTTATACTCAAAGGAGTCCGTTCATGGCACTGTTTACAATGGCAGATCCTCATCTGTCTTTCAGTCATCCAAAACCGATGAATATTTTTGGCAGCCGCTGGCAGGATCACCCTCAAAAAATAGCCGATCGTTGGCGTGCTGCGGTAAAACCGGAGGACACCGTACTAGTAGGCGGCGATATATCATGGGCCATTTCTCTGGAAGAGGCGCTGCCCGATCTGACCTTTATAGACGGGCTTCCCGGTAAAAAAATTTTTCTGCGGGGCAATCATGATTACTGGTGGAATACCCTTCAAAAAAACAGAATATTTTTAGAAAGTCATGGGCTGCATACTATTGATTTTTTGCAAAATAACGCTTTCGCCGCCGAAGGGTTTGTTCTTTGCGGCACCAGAGGCTGGTACAATGATCCTGATACGGCGCCCGCCGAAACCGATTACCGAAAAATTGTTGCCCGCGAAGCCGGTCGGCTTACCCTCTCTTTACAGGCAGCAGATAAACTCAGCGGCGAAAAACTGGCGTTCTTTCACTTTCCGCCCTTTTACGGCAGTTTCGTTTGCAGGGAACTGATCGATCTGCTTCATCTGCACGGAATCACCCGTTGTTTTTACGGTCACATTCACGGTCAATACCGAATCCCGCCCCGTACTGAATTTGAAGGAATTACCTTCACAATCGTTGCGTCCGACTATCTGAATTTCACCCCGCATCTGATTTCACCCTGTTTTTTTCATTAAAATACCCGCTTTTTTCGCTAAAACTATTGACAGACGGGATAAAGTCATGTAAAATAATGAAGTATGTAAAAATAAGTCATGTACATTACGGAGGAATAAAAAATGAGTCTCAAATCTGTAACCAGTCCTGAAACCAATGTTTCAGTGCTGGAAATCACCATCGACGGTGAGCAGTTTGCCGCTGCGGTAACTAAGGCATATAATAAAAAGAAAAATAACCTTACCGTTCCCGGCTTCCGCAAAGGGAAAGCCCCCCGCTCCATTGTGGAAAAGATGTACGGTACCGGTTACTTCTACGACGATGCGCTGAATGAATTAGTTCCCGCAGCTTATGAAGCCGCTCTTACCGAATCCGGTCTGAAGGTTGTTTCCTCTCCCGAATATGAAGTCACCTCCATTGATGAAAACGGTGTCTGCTTTACAGCCAAGGTATACACAAAGCCTGAAGTTTCCATCGACGGCTACAAGGGCATTACCGTAACCCGCAAAGAAGAGCCTGTGACCGACGATGCAGTTGACGCTGAAATCAAAAAGGTACAGGAGAGAAATGCCCGTACCGAAGAAATCAACGACCGTCCCGCCGCACTGGGCGACACTGTTGCCATCGACTATGAAGGCTTCAAAGACGGAGTTGCATTTGATGGCGGAAAGGCTGACGGCTATTCGCTGGAATTGGGTTCGGGTTCCTTTATTCCCGGTTTTGAAGACGCCATTGTAGGTCATTCGGTCGGCGAATCCTTCGACATTGAGGTAACTTTCCCCGAAGACTACCATGCCGAGGAATTGAAAGGGGCTGCAGTAACCTTTAAGATCAACCTCCACGGCATTACCGCAAAACTGCTGCCCGAACTGGATGATGATTTTGCAAAGGATGTTTCAGAATTTGATACCTTTGATGAATACAAAGCCGATGTGAAGGCGAAACTGGAAGCGGATGCTGCCAAAAAGGCTGACGGTGAAGTAGAAAGTCAGTTAATCGATGCCCTGACTGAAAAACTGGTTGCAGAAATTCCTGAACCCATGTTTGTAGCGGAAACCGAAAATTTTGTCCGTGATTATGATAACCGTCTGCGGATGCAGGGACTGAAGCTGGACGATTATCTGAAGTACACTGGCATGACGCTGGACGACATCCGTGCACAGATGCGCCCCCGCGCAGAGAGTCAGGTAAAGACCCGTCTGGCACTGGAGAAGATCGCGGAACTGGAAAGCGTAGCCGTTTCCGATGAAGAAATCGAAGCAGAGTGCGCAAAGTTGGCTGAAGCTTATCACATGGAGGTCGAAAAGGTGAAATCCTTGGTCGATCCCGCAGATATCCGTACCGACCTGTCAGTTCAGAAGGCCGTTCAAATCGTCAAGGACAACGCGGTTATCAGCTCTGATGCCGCAGGCGAATAATCGTTTTTTGGGGGATCGAACCGGGCGCAGGTCTGGCGTTCCCCCTTTATTTCTACGGAATCATTCGGAGGCGAAGGGGATATATTCGGACAGCTTTCCGAAAAAATATTCTGTCGGCTTATGCCGATATTGTCCACAGAAAGCTGTGTGTAAAGTTTTCTAAAAATAGATTTTTATGCTTTATTTAAACAATTATTGAAAGGCAAGGTATTAATTATGGCACTGGTACCAACCGTCATTGAACCAACCGGACATGGGGAACGGGCATATGACATTTATTCCCGTCTGCTCAACGACCGCATTATTTTTCTTTCCGATGAAATTAACGACGTCACCGCGTCTCTCACCGTAGCACAGCTGCTCTTTTTGGAAGCGCAGGATCCCGACAAGGACATTTCGCTTTATATCAACAGCCCCGGAGGCTCCATCACTGCCGGGCTTGCCATTTACGACACCATGCAGTACATCAAATGCGATGTATCTACTATCTGCATCGGTATGGCGGCCAGCATGGGCGCTTTCCTGCTGTCCAGCGGCGCCAAGGGCAAGCGGCTTGCGCTTCCGAACGCGGAAATCATGATCCATCAGCCGCTGGTGAGCGGTATGCAGGGACAGGCGAGTGATATTAAAATTCACGCAGATCACCTACTGCGTACCCGTGAAAAAATGAATGCCATTTTGGCCGTCAATACCGGAAAGTCAATTGAAGAAATTGCCCGTGACACCGAACGGGACAATTTTATGTCTGCTTCAGAAGCCCGCGCTTACGGTCTGATCGACAAAGTGATTGAAAAACGCGCATAACGCACGGATGAAAAGAGGTTAGTAATGCCAAATAACAACGAGTCCAAGGAACAGCTAAAACGCTGCTCTTTCTGCGGACGGACTGAAAGACAGGTCGCCTATTTGATTCCGTCTCCATCGGGGGCCTATATCTGCGATAATTGCGTGGAAGTGTGCGCTGAAATCATCGAAGATCAGCAGGTTCATGAAAGCTCTATTGATCGGCTTTCGCTGGATACCCTGCCGAAGCCCGCACAGCTAAAAGCACATCTCGACGAATATGTAATCGGTCAGGATGCTGCCAAAAAAGTACTTTCCGTTGCCGTTTACAATCATTACAAGCGTATTCTGTCTAAATCCAAGGCAAAAAAATACCGTAAGCAAGCGGAAGAGACTTCTTCTGCCTCTGATGAAGTAGAAATTCAGAAATCAAACGTTTTACTGCTGGGTCCCACCGGCGTGGGAAAAACGTTTCTGGCACAAAATCTTGCCAAAACACTGAATGTTCCTTTTGCCATCGCTGACGCGACTACGCTCACCGAAGCCGGTTATGTAGGAGAGGATGTGGAAAATATTCTGCTTCGCTTAATTCAGGCAGCCGACTTCGATGTAGAACTGGCTGAAAAGGGGATTATTTATATTGACGAAATTGACAAAATCTCAAGAAAAAGCGAAAATCGGTCAATTACCCGGGATGTTTCAGGCGAGGGCGTCCAGCAGGCGCTGCTGAAAATTCTGGAAGGAACGGTTGCCAGTGTTCCGCCGCAGGGCGGCCGCAAGCATCCCAACCAGGATTTTATTCAGATTAATACGGAAAACATCCTTTTTATC
>CAZMTU010000023.1:0-23668 GCA_964569225.1 uncultured Lachnospiraceae bacterium
AGGGCTTCGTCCTAAGAACCCACGACCTTTTGAGAAAAGGTCGATCAAAGCTTTTGTACAAGCTGCCAAACAATGATAGTTTGTCGACAGCCCGCAGCCGGCAAATATTTGCCGGCTTTTTAAAGTTTTAGGGAGGTTTGGAACCCCTTTTTCAAAAGGGGTTCCAAAATAATTCATCAATTAATCAATTATTCTTCTCTAAAATCGGTTTAATATGCCAAATGTTGTCAGCGTACTCACGGATGGAGCGGTCGGCTGCAAAGATACCGGCGGAAGCCACATTCATCAGCGACTTTTTCGCCCACCCCATGCCGTCCTGATAGTCAGCGGAAAGCCGATCGTGTGCCTGACAGTAGGAATCGAAGTCGGCAAGACACATATAAGGATCGGCAACACCCGGACCCAGCAGCAGATAGTTATAGAACTCAGTGAAATTAACGCCGTTAAAGCCCACTTTCAGGTAATCCACTGCCTTTCTAAGCAGTTCATGGGTATTATAATACTCACCGGAATGGTAGCCGTGACGCCAAAGATCGTCCACTTCAGGTGTAGACAGCCCGAAAATATAAATATTGTCAGGTCCGACAGCCTCAGCAATCTCCACATTAGCGCCATCCAGCGTACCGATGGTCACAGCGCCGTTGATCATCAGCTTCATATTGCCGGTACCGGAAGCTTCTTTGCCGGCAAGTGAAATCTGTTCAGACACATCGGCGGCAGGGATCAGCACTTCCGCCATAGATACCCGATAGTCCTCGGCAAAGACCACCCGCATCTTTTCACGAATCTTCGGTTCCTTCTCAATGTCGGCGGCAATGCAATAGATCAGCTTGATGATCTGCTTCGCCATATAGTAGCCGGGAGCAGCCTTAGCGCCGAAAATAAAGGTTTGAGGCAGCATTTCACGGTCCGGATCCTCCTTTAACTGTACATACAGCGATACGATCCGAAGGGTATTTAGAAGCTGACGCTTATATTCGTGCATCCGCTTGATCTGTACGTCAAACAGTGAGGAGGGATCAATGCCTACGCCGGTACGGGTCTTGAGCCAATTGGAAAAACGCACCTTATTGGCGGACTTGATCTGCTGAAGCTTTTCCAACACCGCTTTATCATCGGCGTATTTCTTGAAATCAGTCAGTTTTTCAGGCTGACTGCGGTAATCCGGTCCGATGGTTTCATCCAACAGTCCGCACAAACCGGGATTGGAGTAACAGAGCCATCTGCGATGCGCGATACCATTGGTCACATTGGTAAACTTTTCAGGGGTATACTGATAAAAATCAGAGAATACCGTCTTGGTTAGAATATCGGAATGCAGCTTGGATACACCGTTTACCGCATGAGAACCTACCACCGACAGATTCGCCATCTTCACCCGATTGTGAGAAATCACCGACATATGGGTGATACGGTCCCAGTCGCCCGGATATTTCTGCCAAAGATCAGCACAGAAGCGGCGATTAATCTCGCAGATAATCATATGAATCCGAGGCAGCTTATAGCGGAACAAGCCTTCGTCCCAAGTTTCCAGCGCTTCAGGCAGCACCGTATGGTTGGTGTAAGACACCGTGCGGGTCACTATATCCCATGCGTCCTCCCAAGAATAGGAGTAGGTATCGATAAGAATCCGCATAAGCTCAGGCACCACCAGCGCCGGATGGGTATCGTTGATATGAATCGCCACCTTGTCAGCGAAATTTTTCAGCGTACCGTAGGAGCGCAAGTGATCCGCAATGATCGATTGCAGCGACGCGCAGACCAAGAAATACTGTTGAGACAACCGCAGCAGCTTACCCTCTTCATGGTTATCCGAAGGATAAAGCACCTTGGAAATAATGGCAGCCTGATTGGATTCCTCCATGGCCTTGACATACTCGCCCTGAGAGAAGAGATTCATAGAGAAATTGTTCTGATTGACCGCTTTCCACAGTCGGAGAGAGTTGACTGCTTCGCAATCAGCGCCGGAAATCAGCATATCATATGGAACTGCCTGTATTTCGGAATAATCGGTATGAACGATCTCGCACTTGCCGTCGTTCCAATTTTCAGTCACCTTGCCGCCAAACCGCACAGAGCAGGTTTTGTCTGTTCTGGGCACCAGCCAGCTTTCACCGGAGGGCATCCACACGTCGGGCAGCTCCATTTGGTCACCGTCAACAATTTTCTGCTTGAACAGACCGTATTCGTACAAAATGGAAAAACCGGTAGCAGAATAGTTCAAAGAGGTAAGCGAATCCATAAAGCATGCCGCAAGCCGTCCCAAGCCTCCGTTTCCGAGTCCGGGATCGGCTTCGCACTCATATAGCTCATCCAAATCATAGCCCCATTCCTTCAGAATGGACGCGTATTCATCCGCTATACCTAAATTCCGCAGATTATTCTTCAGCGAACGTCCGATTAAAAATTCCATGCACAGGTAATACACCTTTTTTCCCCGCTGTGCCGTTACATTTGCTTTAAAACGGGTCCGCTTGGCTGCCAGCATATCTTTAACGGACAGCAGTACCGCTTTATATACCTGATCCTTATTTGCTTCAGCCGGCGTAGTACCGAAATAACGGGACAGCTTGCTCTCGATCCCCTCCTTCAGCTCCTGCCAGCGTCCGTCAGCAGCAGGCGTTTCTGCCTTCTTTACATTCTTTGCCTTACTTTTTTCCATATTCTTATCCTTTTTTCAAATAATATTGAGGACTTTCTTGTAAAGAAAAGCCCAAAGAACCTTCTGAAAAATGCTTATTTAGAAATAAATCGCCGGACAGAAAATATTTTTCCTTTTCGTTTGGATCCCTAAAACGGACCGTAATTCTGTTTACAGTATATGATGCTCCGAAAAAGATGATTCGGAGCATCAACTCACAGTCAAAGCAGCTGACAGGTCTGCGAATCCGCCCGGCAGAATTAAGTGGCTTTTGGATAAAAAGCCACTTAAAAACCTTTACATACTCCGATATAGACCGGCATACTTCGCTGCGGAAGCATTCCACGAAAAATCCGCATTGATCGCGTTGCGCGCCAATTTCTTTCGGGTTACAGGGTCATACCAAAGCGAAACCGCGCGGCGGATCGCGTCCAGCATATCGTGCGCGTTATAAGAATAGAAGGTCACGCCGTTGCCCTCTCCCGTTTCGGGATTGAAGGGCTTAATGGTATCATAAAGTCCGCCGGTTTCGCGCACGATCGGAATAGCGCCGTAACGGGAGGCAATCATCTGTGAGAGTCCGCAGGGTTCCGATTTAGAAGGCATCAGGAACAGGTCGGAGGCGGCATAGATCTGCTTAGACAGCTTTTTATCAAAGCGGATCAGCGCCCGCGCCTTGTTAGGATACCGGCTTTCCAGCCAGCGGAAATATTCCTCAAACTCAGCGTTGCCGGTTCCCAACAGCACAAACTGCACGTCATCGCCTAATACCTGATCAATCACGCATTTTACCAGATCGACTCCCTTGTGGGACACCAGCCGGGTGATCATAGAAATCATAGGAATGTTTTCATCCACCGGAAGCCCTAACGCTTCCTGAAGCGCTGTTTTATTTGCCGCCTTATTGGAAAACAGCTTATATTTAGGTCCGAATTTCGGTCCGATCATATCAGGATCATGCATGGGATCGTAATAAGTCACATCAATTCCGTTTACAATGCCGCAGGATTTATAGGCATTCTCCCGCAGGATACTGTCCAGACCGGAGGCATAGTAGGGTGTACACAGCTCCTCGCTGTAACGCTGACTGACCGTCGTCAGCTTATCGCAGACCACGATTGCGCCTTTGGTAAGATTCACACATCCGTCAAATTCCACCAGCGACAGAGCGCTGTCAGGCAGCGCAAACACCTCGCCCAATATCTCCTTGCCGTAAATCCCCTGATATTCGATATTATGGATCGTATAGACCGTTTTAATTCCATAATGGGGAAAACGTATCTTTGCATAGAGAACAGTCAGCGCGCTCTGCCAATCGTTGGCATGAAGAATATCGGGAATGAATCCGATCTTGTCCATCATTTCCATCACCGCAAGCGAGAAAAACGCATACCGCTCACCGTCGTCGTATTCCCCATACAGCCGGGAACGCTTGAAATAATATTCATTATCCACAAAATAAACAGTCACGCCATCCTTTTCCAGCGACCAAATCCCACAGTATTGGCAGCGCCAAGCGAGCTGAACGGTGAATTCCGTCACCTTGGTCATTTTCTCCCGCCATTCGGGACCGATCTTACCGTGCAGGGGCATCACTAAACGAATATCATCCTCCGGTGAGTAAGCCTTCAGGGCTGCAGGCAGGGAGCCTAATACATCCCCTAATCCGCCGGTAGACGCAAAAGGCAATACCTCTCCGCCCACATATAGTATTTTCATATTTTTCTCCTTTTCTTACGGTTTATCAAAAATGACGCGAAGCAGAATTTCGAAAAAGGCTGCTGAGGGTACAAAAAGATCAATTTCTGTATTATACACATCATAAAAGCACGGCGGACCGTCCGCCGGTTTAATCCAGTCGGAAAACCGGACTGTTAAACTGAAACCGCCATCGGCGATACACGCTTTATACGATTATTATAGCATGTAATTTTCTGTTTGTCAATTCATTTATCTTAATTACAAGCAAATACACTATTTTTTACCTAAAAATATAAGCTTTTTTACATACAAGACAGCAGATCCCCCATAACGAACGGCTTCCCTCCCCGGCGCCATTGCCGGAGCGGGAAGCCACAGACTCAGATCATTTTGCCTTTATCAATGTAAAACGGCTTAGAGGGATGCCCGGAAAGGGAAACGCCCTCCCGAATCACCACATTTTTATCGGTAATTACACAGTTCAGCGATACATTCTCTCCGGTCTGCGTATCTTGGAAAAGAATTGAATTCTTAACCTTGCTGCCCTTGCCGATCTTCACGCCTCGGAAAAGAATACAATTCTCTACTTCGCCATTGATAATACAGCCATCCGCGATCATGGAATTGACTACCCGGCTGTCTCCGGAATATTGGGTAGGCGCACTGTTTCGTACCTTCGTCATGATCGGACGGTTGGGCGCGCTGAACAGCTCCTCCCGCATGGATTTGTCGGAGAGCAAATTCATATTGCATGCGAAATAATCTTCCAAATTGCTAACGCAGGCGTAAAATCCGCTGTAATGATAGACCTTCATATTGGCTCTGCCCAAATAACGCGCGACAATGCCTTTCGTAAGGCTGTCGTAACCGTGCGCGGAGGCATCCTGAATCGCGGCCAGCAGGAAGGAACGCTTAGCAGCCCAGATGTTAATGCTCACATCCCGATCGCCTTCAATATAACGGGGATGTGTCGCGACTTCAGTGAGATTGCCGTCATAATCAGAGTAATACAGGTTATACTGTTCTGACTGATTGCCTGACAGCTTCATTTTCTTCACCGCGAATGTAAGATCGGCGCCGCTCTTTTCGTGCTGCTCCAGCATGTCTTCAATATCAATATTAATGATCGCGTCGCTGTCAGCCAGCACCACCGTATCATCCTTCATTTTGGAGAAAGTATCGCTGATGCTGTACAGTGCTTCCAATCTTGTATCGTAGCTGTCCGCGTTGCGGTTGGCAAAGGAAGCAATGTAAGGAGGCATTAATCTCAATCCGCCTGTACGGCGCGCCAGATCCCAATCCTTGCCGCTGCCCAGATGATCCACCAGCGACTGGTAATTATAATGGGTGATGACGCTGACATTGGTAATGCCCGCGTTTACCATGCAGGAAAGCGCAAAGTCGATTAGCCGGTAGCGGCAGCCGAAGGGTACCGACGCCTGCGTCCGAACGCCGGTCAGTTCAGGGATATTCTTATCGCTGAGGTTTGCAAATATAATTCCGAAAGCCATAGCTGTTATCTCACTCCTTTGATTACTGTTCTGCGCTGAGCAGTTCTTCCAGTTTAGCGGCATTGACCATCAGACCGCCGCCCACCGATCTGCCTTCCGGCACAGTCAGCTTAGAGCCGATCACCGCAATGCCTTCGCCAGAGCTTCTGGGCGCGCCTACCGAAGCGTTTGTTTCCAGCACCGTATCGCTGTCTACAATCGAATAATTAATTTTGGCGCCCGCTTCCACCCGTACATTGCTCATCACTACGCTGTCCCGAATGACCGCGCCGGGCGCTACATATACATTGCCGAACAGTACCGAATTTTCTACTCTGCCGTAAATTTCGCAGCCCTCTGTTATCATTGAATTGACGATTTCAGCACCCTCACCAATATACTGGGGCGGATTGACCTGCGGGCGGGAAAAAATCCGCCATGAACGGTCATACAGATTGAAGGCAGGCAGCTCGCCTAAAAGGTCCATATTGGCTTCCCACAGGGATGAAATAGTCCCCACGTCCTTCCAATAGCCCTCAAAGGGATAAGCATACATTTTTTCACCCGCGTTCAGCATATTCGGAATAATGTTTTTACCGAAATCATTGGCGGAACCGGGCGTATTTTCATCCGAGATCAGGTAGCTGCGCAGCTTTTGATAGCTGAAAATGTAAATTCCCATAGACGCCTTGTTGGACTTAGGTTTCTTGGGTTTTTCTTCAAACTCATAGATTTTGCCGTCCTCTTCGGTGTTCATAATTCCGAAGCGGGACGCTTCCTCCATGGGAACGGTCAGCACGGCAATGGTGCAGTCTGCATTTTTCTCTTTATGAAAATCCAGCATTGCGGAATAATCCATTTTATAAATGTGGTCGCCTGACAGCACCAGCACATATTCAGGGTCGTACCGGTCAATAAAGCCAAGATTCTGATAAATGGCATTTGCGGTTCCCTTGTACCAATCGGCAGCCTTAAAGCCCTGATACGGGGGCAGTACGGTCACACCGCCCACATTCCGGTCTAAGTCCCAAGGCTGACCGTTTCCAATATATTCATTCAATGCCAACGGTTGGTACTGGGTAAGCACGCCGACCGTATCGATACCGGAATTAATACAGTTGGACAGCGTAAAATCAATGATTCGGTATTTTCCTCCGAAGGGCACAGCGGGTTTTGCGGTTTTTTCTGTGAGGGTGTACAATCTGCTGCCCTGCCCGCCAGCCAGCAGCATTGCTACACATTCTTTCTTTTGGAGCATACGGTTTCCTCTCTTACATTTCTGTTGATCTATATTTTCGGCATCCGCCGAGAAATACGGGGGTACGGGGGTACGGGGGTACGGTCGCTTTCTTGAAAGAAAGCGACGCAAAGAACTTTTCAAACGCCAAACGGCATGCCGTTTGGCAGTAAAACATTATACGACTTTTTGAAAAGACCTGAAAAGTTCAAAATTCTTTTTCAAAAGAGGATTGGCTACTTCCATCCCAAACCCGAAGGAAGGTTCAATGCCCTTCCCGTCCAGCAGCCCTCAGTTGGGCTTTCTTAAGACTTGGGGAGATTCAGAACCCTTTTTCAAAAGGGGAAAACCTCTTTCTTACCAAGCCCGAAGGAAGGTTCAATGCCCTTCCCGTCCAGCAGCCCTCAGTTGGGCTTTCTTAAGACTTGGGGAGATTCAGAACCCTTTTTCAAAAGGGGAAAACCTCTTTCTTACCAAGCCCGAAGGAAGGTTCAATGCCCTTCCCGTCCAGCAGCCCTCAGTTGGGCTTTCTTAAGACTTGGGGAGATTCAGAACCCTTTTTCAAAAGGGGACCGAATCTATTCCAAATCTATTTAAACTCATTCCTTTGTCTTTTTTCGTCCCGGAATCTTTTTAGGCTCAAGGAGTACTGCCGACAAAGACGCGATTTGCAGCGTCAGGCAAGGGACCTCTTTAACCTTTCCCGCAGATGGCGTATTAAAAGCGGGATATGCCATTGCAGGCTTAATCAGTCCCGGATTCACCGTTCCGCTTCCGCCGAATTCAGCCGCATCGGTATTCAGCACCTCCCGATAGGCTTCGCCTTCCACAGGCACCGGATAGTTTAATCGGGGCGCCGCGGAGAAGTTCAGCACACAGACCAGTTCGCCGCCCGACCGGTTCAATCGCCGGAAAGCCAACAGATTATCGGTACGGTTGTCGGGATAAATCCATTGGAAGCCTTCCCATGATTGATCGTTCTCCCAAAGCTGACTGTGCTTTAAGTAGAACTGGTTCAGCGTCTCGGTAAAACGCCAAAGCTTGCCGTGCATCTCATAGCCGGTCATAAACCATTCCAACTGATTTTCGTAGTTCCATTCCCGGAACTGTCCGAATTCGCAGCCCATAAAGGTGAGTTTTTTTCCGGGGTGCGTCATCTGATATGCGAGAAACAGCCGATCGCCGGCAAATTTCTGTTCATAGCTGCCCCACATCTTGTCCAGCAGTGATTTTTTTCCGTGTACCACTTCATCGTGGGACACCGGCAGAATATAATTCTCGGAAAAAGCATAGCAGAGAGAGAAATTCAGCTTTTCATGATGGTATTGACGAAAAACGGGATCGGTGGCAACATATTCAAACATATCGTTCGCCCAGCCCATGTTCCATTTGAAGTTGAAGCCCAGTCCCCCTTCATAAACCGGCTTAGTCACGGCTGCCCATGAGGTAGATTCTTCAGCGATCATGAGAATATCCGGATGCGCGCCAAACAGTGTGCTGTTCAGCTTTTGAAAAAAGGCGATTGCTTCCAGATTTTCCTTTCCGCCGTGAATATTGGGGACCCATTCACCCGGTTTGCGGGCATAATCCAAATAAAGCATAGACGCCACCGCGTCCACCCGAAGGCCGTCGATGTGATAGCGTTCCAGCCAATAAAGAGCGGAAGAGATCAGGAAGGATTGCACCTCGTTCCGACCCACGTCAAAGCAGCGGGTCCCCCACTCCTCATGCTCCATGCGGTCCTTTCCCTGATATTCATACAAGGGCTGACCGTCGAATTCATACAATCCGTGAGCATCCTTTGGGAAATGAGCCGGCACCCAGTCGAGAATCACGCCCACGCCGTTGGAATGGAGCTTATTTACAAAATAGGCGAAATCTTCTGGGGTTCCAAAGCGGGCGGTAGGCGCAAAATAGCCGCAAACTTGATAGCCCCAGCTTCCGTCAAAGGGATATTCTCCGATAGGCAGCAATTCAACATGGGTATACCCCATCTTTTTTACATAAGGCACCAGCAGGTCAGCGATCTCCCGGTAGTTCAGGTAAGCGTCGCCCTCTTTGTTGCAGCGCCCGTCACGAGTTCGCCATGATGCTAAATGAAGCTCATAAATATGCATCGGCGCACTGTAAAAATGCTGATTTTCCGAAATTCGCTTCCGCCGCTCCATCCATGCCTTATCTGTCCAGCGAAGGGGCTGTTCTGTATGAATAATGGAAGCGGTATTTTTCAGGGTTTCATCAGAGGTAGCATAAGGATCCGCCTTTAAACGAACGCCGTTACGCCCTTGAATCCGATATTTATAATGCTGCCCTTCCAAATTTTTTTCAGGCACTGTACAGCTCCAAACACCCATATCGGTTTCCCGCTCCAAGGGCAGACCGGTTTCCCAATCGGTAAAGTCGCTGACCAGCCATACGCCTGCGGCGTTAGGCGCCCAAACGCGGAATACATACCCGTCATCGGTTTTATGCGCCCCCAGCCAATCCTGCGCATGGTAATTGGTTCCCTGATGAAAAAGATAGGGTGCGAGATCGACAGCCGCGGCTTCATTATGATGCTTCTCCGCCTCTGTTCTCATTCCATTTTTACCGCCATTCTCCGCTTTCGGTAAATCGGCTCCAGCCGGCTTGGAATTTCTTTTTCTTTTTCCGGAACCGGTTCCGGAACCTCCGGCGGACTGACGCCGTTTTTCTTCGGTTAAAGCTTCCGTCCGATCGATATCGGTATCTGAAATCGGCAGCGTTTCCGCGGTCTGACCGATTCTATTCGCGCGTTTACTTTGATTGGACTTCCCTGAGTCGGGCGCTTTTTGTCTTTTAGCCATGTGGTTCCTCACTTTCGAAAATGCGAAGCTGTTTTATACTTTATACAAATTATAGCACACATGGGGCGATTTGGCAATAGGCTTTTTCATGTTTTTATCGTTTTTATTCAAATTTTTTCAACATTTTTTATTTTATTTAACCTGTGTATGTCAAAATTCGTTGATCTTTTTTGTATATAATTTACAAGTAAAGTCGTTCTTTGCCCAAAAAGAGAGAAAACCGGCTGATATGACCGCGCATATCCCGGATGCTTCGTTTTTCAATTCAGCCAAGCAACTCGACGCCGACGCTTTTCCTTCTTTTACCTGTTTCGTTCCGCGCTTTTCTTCCATATTTCCGCTCTTTAAACTTCCTCTGCCGAACAATTGACAAGCCATCCAAATCGTGCTATACTAATAAAAAGTATATTGCAAAAAAACGCAGGAGGAATACATGAGTCAATATAAAATTGAAACTAAAGCGATTCAATCTGGCTATAAGCCCAAAAACGGAGAACCGCGTGTTCTGCCCATTTATCAGTCCACCACCTATAAATACGACACCGCGGCCGAGCTGGGCGATCTGTTCGATCTGAAGCAGGACGGACACATGTATACCCGCATTTCAAACCCCACGGTAGCAGCTGTAGAAGCAAAACTATCCGATCTGGAAGGCGGCGTCGGTGCGCTTTGTACCTCCTCCGGACAGGCCGCTTCCTTTATCTCCATTTTCAATATCACCTCCTGCGGGCAAAATATTGTCGCTTCCTCCGCCATCTACGGCGGAACCACCAATCTGCTGGCAGTCACCATGAAACGGCTGGGCATTGAAGTCCGTTTTGCCGCGCCTGATATGACTGACAGTGAAATTGAAGCTATGATTGATGAGAATACCCGTTTGGTGTTCGGTGAAACCATCGCCAATCCCGCGCTGACTGTATTCGACATTGAGCGCTACGCGGCTATCGCGCACCGCCACCAAATCCCGCTGATCGTAGACAATACCTTCGCCACACCGGTTCTCTGCCGTCCTTTCGAGTGGGGCGCGGACATTGTAATCCATTCCACCACTAAGTACATGGACGGACATGCCAGCGTAATTGGCGGCGTTATTGTGGACAGCGGAAAATTTGATTGGACGGCTTCAGGCAAATATCCTGAGTTGACTACCCCCGATGAAAGCTATCACGGTGTTGTTTATACTAAGTCCTTCGGCAGCGCCGCTTATATCACCAAGGCGCGGGTTCAGCTTATGCGCGATTTAGGTATGACGCCGCAGCCTATGACCACTTACCTGCTGAATCTCGGACTGGAGTCCCTTCCTCTTCGCATTCTCAAGCACAGTGAAAACGCTCTGAAAATCGCCCGGTGGTTAGAGCAAAATGAAGCGGTAGCCTGGGTAAACTATCCCGGACTGACCTCTTCCCCGACCATAAGCTGGCTGAAAAATATCTGCCGCAAGGCTGCTCCGGCGTAATTTCTTTTGGCGTCAGAGGCGGACGGGAAGCGGCAGCCCGTTTTATGAACCGCCTGAAGCTGGCGCAAATTGTAGTTCATGTTGCCGACGCCCGCACCTGTGTTCTGCATCCCGCCTCTACCACGCACCGTCAGCTTACTGATGATCAGCTGACAGCCGCCGGCGTTTCTCCCGATCTTGTCCGCCTGTCCGTAGGGATCGAAAACGCCGATGACATCATCGCGGATCTGGCACAGGCTTTTGAAGCCTAACACCGTATAATTATAAATAGCTGAAAACAGCGCGCTTCGGGCGCGCGGTCCAGCCGCTGATTTCCTTATGCGCTCATTTACCCGCCTTTGCTTGGTTCTAAAGCGGCAATTTTATCGCCCCTTCCCATCATCCCTTCCCATCGCTACTTCGCATCTCCTCTTCAGCGCCCTTTCCCATCATCCCTTCTCATCGCCTTAGCGCTATGCTCAAACATTTTTTACATAACCTCGCTCTTTTCGCATAGAAGTTATTCTTAAAATTCCTACCCGCTTGGTGAACCAACGCGGCTAAATAAAAAGCCGCCTGCTTTCTCCGCGGTCGGAAGAATCCTAAGCCCTTTCGCAAACACAAATAGCTCTGCCCATTTTGTTTGCCCTGATATTAAATTCGTCGAATCCTATCGCAACGCTATCTTTTGCCATGCGGCAATCACTGCTTTTGCCTATTGGCATAAAAACTTTCGGGAGGTTTTAGGTTCTTTTAAAGAACCTGAAAAGAAAAATGCCTATTAAAATTCCCAATGATCTGCCCGCTACGCAGACGCTGCTCAGCGAAAATATATTCGCCATTACCGAAACCAGAGCCATTACACAGGACATCCGTCCGCTGCGCATACTGGTGCTGAATCTCATGCCCACTAAAATTGCCACCGAAACTCAATTAGCGCGTCTGCTGGGGAATTCCCCCTTACAGGTGGAACTGGACTTTCTGCATACCAAAACCCATAGATCCAAGCATACGCCTACCGATCACCTGATCGCCTTTTATAAAACCTTCGATCAAATCCGATCCGGAACCTTTGACGGCATGATCATTACCGGCGCGCCGGTAGAACAAATGGCATTTGAAGAGGTTGAATACTGGCAGGAGCTGTGCGAAATTATGGAGTGGAGCAAAACCCATGTAACCAGCGTCTTTCATATCTGCTGGGGAGCGCAGGCAGCGCTCTACTACCACTACGGTATTCCTAAAATCCCACTTGAAAAGAAGCTTTTCGGCGTCTTTCCCCATACCATCGAGCGAAAAACCTCTATTCTCATGCGCGGCTTTGACGATACCTTCATGGTGCCTCATAGCCGGCATACCACTGTCCGCCGATCCGATGTAGAAGCGCATCCCGAACTGAAGATTCTTGCCTCCTCCCAGGAAGCGGGCATTTATGCCATTATTACTGACAAAGGGCGGCAAGTTTTTATTACCGGACACAGCGAATATGACGCTCATACCCTTGAAAACGAGTACCTTCGGGATAAAAATGCCGGTCTTCCCATTGAAGTGCCGAAAAACTATTATCCCAATGACGACGATACCCGTCCGCCTGTGGTCACTTGGCGCTCCCACGCCAATCTGCTTTACTCCAATTGGCTTAACTATTTTGTCTACCAAACGACGCCGTATGACCTTAAGGAGATTAATTGAGGAATTTAATTTATAAGAGGGCTTTCTTAAAAGAAAGCCCCCTCAGCCTGTCGAAAAACTATCATTGTTTGGCTGCTTGCACAAAAGCTTTGATCGACCTTTTCTCAAAAGGTCGTGGGTTCTTAGAGTGAAGCCCTAAGTCGCTCTGCGTATCTTTCTCTTTTTGTAAGCTTTTTTCTTGTCCCTTTTTAGGATAGAGAAAAAGCGAGCAAGAAAATTTGGGCATTTTTTTAAATAGCGCAATTTATTCCGGACCTTCTCGATAGACTAAGGTGCTTTCTTTTAAAAAAGCACCTTAGTCTGAAAACAAAAGGAGTTTCGCAAACGCTAACACCACATTAAGGAAAGAATTTGAAAGCATAATCGAATAACCTCAAAGGTAACCGGCGGTAAAGAGTAATCCTTATTCGCCGTTTTCTAACCTGCAAAGCTTTTCCTTGAATGAGAATAGGCAAAAATTATGAGTAAACCCAAGGAGCAAAAGAAAAGCAGCGAAAAAGAGGATAAAGCGAAGGATTTCTTAGCCCTGAAATTCAGTAAACAGGTCAACCTTTTGAGATTCGGGCATATAAAAAGTAAGCCTGCCCCGAACTGCCATCCCAGCCATGCCTTTTAGTTATGTATAACGCAAACCGTGACCGCGCCTTGGCGGTGCCGAAAAACCGCTCAACGGTTTCCTTTCGTTTGTCATACCTGAGTCCTCCGTTGATAATGCAGTATTTATTTTTGCCCACTTCATATACAAAGCTCCGGTCGATTGCTTTTTAATCTTCCTCGACAGATGATCCTGCGATACAAAATCGTCAATACAGACCATCTGTATTTTCCGCCTTTGATCGTATTTTTTGACTTTTTGCATCAGCTTTTCTCCCTTTACTTCTTGGCTCTGCTGCACCGCTTTTTCTCCTTTATATAAAAAACCAAGCTCCTTTAAAAGGAGCTTGGTTTTCAGTCTGAGGGAACTTCCAGAAGGAAGTTCCCTCATTAATTTGTCAAATAAGCGCTTCTTTAACCAACAATACCCGACCGTTCAATGCCCTGAATCAGGTATCTCTGACAGAAGAGATAAACCAGAATCAGCGGAGCAATGATCAGCAGACCGCAGGTGTTGCGGATCGCGGCGGAGAAGAGATTTCCGCCGGCATAAGACACATCCAATGTTTTCGGAACTGTAACGATCTTTGAAAGCAGGACTGTACTGCGGCTGGTAAAGAACAGATTCGTATAGAAGCTGTCTGTCCACTGCCAAGAGAAAGCAAACAGGAAGACGGTGATCATCATAGGCACCGACAGGGGCAGAATGATCTGTATAAATGTGCGGAATGTACCGGACCCGTCGATATACGCGGATTCCTCCAATTCATCGGGCACACCTCGGAAGAACTGACGCATCATGTAAATGTAAAGTCCGTTCTTAAAGGCAAGACCGGTGATAGACAGAATCGCCAACGGCCAATAGGTATTGGTTAGCTGAATGGTATTGCCCGTTATCAGCTTAATGATTCCGTAAATATCGAAATATCTGAATTTCATAAACATGGAGAGCTTCAGCGTTTGGTGAGGCACAACCATAGTGAAAATAACCAGCGCAAAGAGCAGCTTGCTGCCTTTGAACTTGTATTTTGCAAACCCGTAGCCAACTACACAACAAATGAAGGTCTGAAGCAAACCGCAGAGCACCGACAGGCAAGCAGTATTGAAAAGCGCTTGAAAGTAGTTATTCTGAACGATAATCTGCTTATAGGTATTCAGCGTAGGATATTTGGGAATCAGCTTAACCGTAACGTCTACAAAATCCTCCGGACTCATGAAAGAGGAAGCGATTTTGGAGAAGAACGGGAAAAGAATGACATAGGAAATACCGAGCAGCAGAACCAAACGGAAAATTTTGAAGATAACCAATCCCAAAAAACGAAAGGAAAGGTATTTAATCTTAAAACGCTTCCATGCTGAGGTTCGTTCAAAATCCACACGGATTTTGTTCTTGGTTTCCTTTTTAACGGTTACTTTTTCTGTTGCATTCATCTTTTATCCCTCCTTAGTCGCGTCTCTGATAGAAGATGTACGCAGACAGAATACCAGATACCACGGCAATAATGGCAATAACGATAATAAAGTAAATCCATGCCATGGCGGAGCTGACCACGTTCGATGTATTATCGTAGTAGGTCTGTATGTAAGACATAACCTCATTGGACTGACTGGTAAAGGAGTCGATAACTGTATAGATGGTGTTTACCAGAATCATCGGGGAAATCATAGGGAAGGTGATCTTCCAGAAGGTTTCCCAAGAGGTTGCGCCATCAATGGAGCAGGACTCGTAGATTGCCGGAGAAATGGATTGCAGACCAGCCAGAAAGATCAGCATCTGAACGCCCGAACGGTTGATAATGCCATAGACATTATTGACCAGCTCTGTTACATATTCTACTAATCCGGTACCGATCTTCATAGTTTCAAATAATCGCGTGATATCCGCCGCTGAAACAACCTGATCGGCTGTGGATTCGGTTTGAGAACCGGTGGAAATACTGCCGCTGTTCATGTTCTGTTCCAAAATGTTGCTGGCGTCTATCTCAGCAATCAAACCGGTAGACAGAATAACCGGCACGAAGAAGATCGCCCGGAAGGCGGCGCGCCCAATCATTTTTTGATTGAGCAGAACCGCCATAAACAGCGAGAAAATAACGATTGCGGGAATATCAATAATCAGTTGGGTAAGTCCGGAGGTCAGCGTCTGGACAAAAGTGGTATCCTCAAAGAGCGCTGTTCGGTAGTTATCCAGCCCTACAAAAATCAGATTGTATCCTCCGCCGGGAATCGTTTTGATTTTGTTAAAGCTAAGCTGAATCGAATCGATAATGATCGGCAGATAGACAAGAACAAATCCCACAAGAAAGGGTGCGATGAAGAACCAGCCTGCGCGCGCTTTTCTTTTATCAAGGGAAGCGCCCCGGCGTTTCTTCTGCTTAGGCGCGGCCGCGCTCTTTTTCAGAGAAACCTGTGCATTATTCATATTCATCTCTCCCTTCTATCAGGCTTTCGGAATCTTTACAAAATCGAGCGCGCCGACTGTGTAAGTGGTTCCGTTCAGCTCAACCGTTACATCAAAGGAGTTATAGTTGAGCAAAAATGCGATGCCGTTTTCGTAGGTTTCATATACGATGGTATGGTCATCAATAACCGCATCCAAACCGGGATCGTAAGTTTCCTCAAAGGTAGCATATTCAGCTTCAAAGGTTGCTATATCGAACTCGTCGGGTATGATCACGCTGCCGTCTTCCGCAATATAAACATAATCTTCGGGCAGCTCAAATTCGCCTGCCTTAACAGCGGCGCGAATGGCTTTCACAAGATCGGCATTCTTCTGTACATTGTAGGCTTCACGGGCAGCGGTTTCAGCCGCTTCCACCTCAAGCTGTTCGGCTTCGGTGAGAACCCGCATGCCGTCTACAAATTTGTGTCCGACAATTGCGGAGGTCTGCACATCCTTGAGGGCATCGTTAATGGTATTGTAGATTTCCACTAAGTCATCAAACCAGATGTCAAAGTTTACAGAATAATATTGAGCAACATACGACCAATTCTTCAGTTCATTGGTATTCTGAGCTGACAAGATGAAGTATGGGCTTGCGCCATTTTCGATGATCTTCAATATTTCGTAATCAATATCACCTTCCATGTTGGTAGGCGTACCCGCATAGTTCACATATCCGTGCAGCACCATTCCGATAAAGGGTACTGATTGGCTGGAGCGCAGGTAACGGCTGCCATCCAGCGGCAGATTCAGAATATGCTCTACATATCCGTAGGTGTAAGCATTTCCGCCGTCTACCATGATATTGTCAAATTGCTCAGAAAGCGATTTCAGCAGTTCGATTGTATACTGCTTGTCGTCTTCACGGTTGTAGGGATCGTCTTTATCAAAATCCGAGTTCAGATCAGAGCCAAGTGTCGAGAAGGAAACGCCGTCCACCTTATAATCGCTCATTTCTTTCACGAATTTTTCAAACATCAGATCATATGCCCAAGGCGATACTGCGACCGACCCTACATACTGGAAGCTCTGATAGGTTGCGTCATAAGCGCGCTTGGATGCGTACCGTCCATCGATGGTTCGTACAGTCCACTTAGAATAGCTGAACCCGTCAAACCACGAGCTTCCTTCCGCGTAAACGAAATCAAAATCAGGGAATACACCGTAACCCTTGCTTTGAGCATCCTCTACCAGCGCGTTATACCCCTTCTTGCCTCCAACGACCTTTTCGAAATCCACTGAGGTAGCGGTCAAACGATAATCCATGCCGCCCTCGGTGAAACCGGTCAGCCGGAAGTTTACATTGGTAATTCCCTGCTCTGAAAGCCTGCCGTACATTGACTGTATGTCTTCGCAGGTGGTCAAAGGCGTATCAATCCAGACCGGGATCGTCAGGAAGGTACCCTGTGTAGCGATCATACCGAAGGATTCAATATACAGTGGAATATCCGCCGCTGTATTTGACAGCTTTTCAAGCCCCTGATTGGCGATCAAGTAATCCTGATAAGCCTTTGCCATGCCTTCATAGCTGCCGGCATAAGCACTGTTTTCGTAATCAGACACCAGAATAATGTTGATTTCAAAGGATCCGGTATACTTTCGTTCAGAAGTAACCGTCCATTCCGCGTCATTGCCAACCGAAATGGCATCTCTCAGGTTGTAGCTGTCAGTAGACAGCGGATAAAAGGTAGCATAAACCGAATTATACTTGTGCAGCACATTACCGCCATGGTTAGAGGTAATGTTTGCGAGCGATTCACCGGCATCGATAATGGCAACAAAGCCCTGCGGAATTTCGTAAGACTCATATTCATATTCGATGACCTTGATTTTATCGCCATCCTCATCAGCCGCATAGAGAACAGTTTTTCCGTCTGTTCCTGTTTCAGCCACAAGCTGTGCCACTACGCTGTCAGGCGTTACCTCATAATTATAAGCAGGCGTTTCAGACGTTGTCGGATCAGCCGTGGTTCCGTCATCGTCACCCGTATCAGCGTCAGTTTCCTCGTCCGCTGTTTGCCCGGCAGGCTCTCCTTCAGCGGCTTCAACCTTCTTCAGCGTATCGGTAATGTAATAAACCGTTTCGCCCTCTTCATTTGTGATAGGCGTTACCGGAACAGCTTCTTCATCGAACAGCACATAGGTCGGAATCTTGTTGCCATCTTCATCCAGCACAAGGTTTCCGCTGTCATCGGTCTGATAAACGATATGGCTGCCGATGATCTTATCAGTGTAATAGGTGGTATTTTCAATGGTTCCATACACCGGCAGCCGCATGATTTCGCTCTTGCCGTTGTAGGTCAGCGTATGGTAGGCGTAATCAGGTCCATAGATCTGACCAGTAACAGTATAGCCTTTTCCAACCGCCGCGATGTCTTCATTCCGGATAATGGTGCCCGAACCGTCGGGAATAAAGGTATATCCGGTATTATCGTTAGAGGACGCTCCAAGATACTGAAGCACGCTGATGTTAGTAAGCTGATAGGCTTCTTCATCAAAGCTGATGCCGTTGGCAGGCAGCTTGACCTCAAACCCGGTATCAGTCAGATAGTATTCCAGCGCCATTCTGAAGATAGCGGTATTACCGTCCTCGCCTACATATCCCGTCAGGGTCACGTCAAAATCCTGTTCTTCATAGTTGTAATCAGGACAATAGGACTTTGTAATGCCTTCCAGCAGGTTGGACTCACGTTCAGATTGAACTGCTTTGGAGTCAATCACATAGATGGAAACATATTTATCCTGCGAATATGTGTAGGTAGATTCAGTGCCGCCGACCTGTTTCACAGTCGTCTCGGTAACTGTCGGCGTATATCCGACCTGCGAGTAAGTCTTGCCCACGATAGGATACTGCTCCAAGTTAGAATCGATAATCGACTGCACTGTTTCGTCATTGATATCTACGCGGGTATAGTAGGTCATAAACCGATTGTAGGTAGTCTCGTCGCTGATATTGGCAAGAATCATCGTTTCAAATCGGGATGCTTCCACCCAAAGAGGCATCAGCTTTTTAGAGGCCTCCTTGCCCAGCGTGTATTCTAACCGAATACCGTTTTTAATATTCTTCACATCGATCTGACCGCGCTGGGCAGATTCGGTAAAAGAATACATAGTACGGGAGGTACCGCTGTTCGCGAGATCCTTAAAGCTGATAACGATCTGAGAAAGCAGCTCCGCTTTAACGCTGTCGCTGGATGCGGTAGCGGCATCGTAAGGATTGGACAGCAGGATCTGTCCTGTTTTGGTATTCTTTACGGCAACTTCTCCTGTTTTTTTGTCACAATACAGCTCAAGATCGCCTCTTGTGAGCTTCAGCGTCATAGTTGCCAATTTTTCCTCTCTCGAATTGTAAGGATTCGTGAGATAGGTATTGATGGCTTCTTCTACCGTGAGGTATTCTTTAACAGGCGTTTCCGATTCATCATCTTCTTCGCCCTCTGATCCTTCCGAATCGTCAGAGGGATCGGTAACTGCCTCTTCAGTGGAATCAGGTTCCTGCTCCTCATCAGCCCATACAGGAAGGACTGTGAGGGAGGCGAGAACGCTCACTGCCATCAGAAGACTGAGAAAGAAGCTCAGAATTCTTGTATTTCTTGAATTATTCATTTTGAGCGCTCCTTTCTGTTATCGGTAAGATATTTCTGTAATAATATTCGAAACAAAGGAGATCATCTTCACCACAAGGCTGGAGAAAAGCGCCAGTACGAACATAATGACCGCCATACCGATAACAGTACCGATTACAGTCAGAATATTCTTGCCCAAGGAGTAATCGTGAGTAACCATGGTGCCGAAGAAGAGCAGCAGGAAGAGCCACACGTAGCATACACCGTTGAGCAGCGAAATGAATCCGGTTTCGGAGGTTGTTACAACATGAGTAAGCAAGGTAGACAGCGGAATCAGAAGAATGATAGGCGTTAGGCAGTAGCAGGATTCAACAAAGATATCCTTGAAAGAACCTTCTCCTTCAAACAGCGTGGTCAGACACCAGTTAGCTGTTACAAAGAGGAGCAAGGGCGCCAACAGTCCGGCCAGCTGACTAAAGATGGATGAGTATCCGCCAGCAGGATTGAAGATATAGGCCTGACCGACCGCGTTATAAGCCAATGACACCACCGCCAGCAGCAGAATAGTCAGCGCAGCGCGGAGCGAACCGCGTTTTTCATGCTTCAAATCCCAGAATCCATCAAAAGGATGGAAGATTACATGGGTAGCGTAAAGCAGTTCCTCCCAGAAGGTCTTCTTTTTACCGGAGGTCGCGGCCCGTTTATTTACTTTGCCCGCATACTTAAAGAAGAGGACAACCAGTACAATAAAAGCGATTACGACAACCGGAACCACCAAAATGTATTTTGAAACCCAGTCCTTCCTCAGCATTTTAAAAGCATTGGAATAATCGTCTACATCGTAAGCGGCTTTGAAGTATTCCATCGCTGTATCCCAATCGCCTTGGCGGTAATACGCCTGCCCAAGCCCGATATAAGCCGCGTCAAAGTTGTTGTTTCTCTGGAGGATCGCCTCCCAGTCCTCGATCGCCTTAGAATACTTCAGCTCATTGCTGTGACGAATGGCTGTCATCAGCAGATCACCGTATTCAGTGCGCTTGTAAACTGTAAAGGAGCTGGTCTGGCTGTCCATCACGATCATCTTTTCCCCGGAATACACTATACCGGCAGCTCTCTGCAAATTACCAAGCTGGGTACCTGTATCACCGAAAATGAAAAGCAGTTCGCCGTTGTTATCATATGTATAAATCTTTGAACGGTTTTCATCAATGATCGACCATGTGCCTTCCGGGCCCAACGCTACATCCACGATGCTGGAAGGTCCGGAGGGAGAGTTATCGGTGGAAAGCACCGAACTCTTAAAGTTAATCTCACCTGCCGGCATAAAGAAACCGTTTCTCCGCATGATATCATCCCCCGCGGTATTCAGCTTCTTGACCGGTGTATAGGTGGGGTCGTTATTTTGAATGGCATTGGTAAGGTCATCTATATCAATCGCGTTGGAAGTGATATAAATAAATCCGCTTTCATCTATGGCAATATTGTTATATTCGGTAGACACATTAGTTTCCAGCGCCGCCTTCTGCTCTGCCGTCATAAAGTAGGTCCGCCAGATCATTTCGATCGCATTATAGCTAGCCTTCTGCGCGCCCAGATAGCCGGCAAACTCACCGCTCGATGTCAGGGAGATAACACCCTGATAGGTAGTGGAAGAAATAACATAGATACGGCCGGCGCTGTCAACCGCCAGCGCAATCGGCTTATAGAGATCGTCCTCTTCGAACACATCCGACTCCGGCTTTTCCAGATGACGGACATAATTGCCCGCTTCATCAAAAACAACCAGACGGTTATTCTCTGTATCCGCTACATAAATTTCTTTCAGTTCAGTAAAGGTGCCGTCGCTGTTGACCTGAGTTCCTTCCCAGATAAACACGCCCTGCGCAGCGTTTAACGAATCGTCTACGCCTTGATCGTTGACAAATTCATTGATCTCAAACTGAAACTGATAATACTGATTGAGCACTACGATGCGGTTGTTCTTAGGATCCGCCAAATAGATGTTTCCGTCTGAATCAGCTTCAATATCTGTAGGCGCGTTCAACGCGGTTTCCAACCCGATGGTTTGAGAATCTACGACCCGTTCAGGCGTATAGGCATCGGGAGAAGGAAGCGAAAGCCCATCCATAGAATAGGTATAAGTGGTATAGGCAGCCGCGCTTGCCGGCAGGGTACCTATTAACATAACCAAAAGGCTGAGGATCGCGACCATCCGAATGGAATATTTTTTCATCGTTATCCTCCTTAATTAGTCTTTCATACCGGACGATGCCATTGTTTCGATGATGTTACTCTGCGAAATAATGAACACCGCGATCGGCACGATCATCATGACCACCGTAGAAGCGGCAGCCGCACCCGAACGAACAACGCCGCCCGCAATGATCTGACCGATGGCATAGTTGAAGGTCTTCAGTTCCTCACTGTAAATGTAAATGGTGGACCCTGTATTCCACAGATCCTTAAAGGAGTACACAATCAGCGTCAGCCATGCCGGCTTAACCATCGGCATCGCAATATGCCAGAAGGTGTAAATTTCGCTCGCGCCGTCCAGCCGTGCCGATTCCAGCACCGCGTCGGATACCGACGACTCCATAAACTGCTTCATCAGGTAAAGTCCCAATGTGGACCCCCATGCCGGAATGATGATAGCGAGATAGGTATCAATCCAGCCCAGCCAAGACATGATCAGGAAGTTAGCGATCTGTGCGACCGTGGTGTGGAACATCAGCGAAAGCACGATCAGTTGGAACATCCATTTTCTGCCGGGGAAGCTGATCTTTGCCAATACATAGGCTGCCAGTGACGACAGGAACAGGTTACCGAAGGTACCGCCTACCGAAATCAGCACCGTATTGAATATGTACCGGGAGAAAGGCACCCAGTTCTGATTCATCAGCTTGAACAGGTCTTTAAAGTTCTTCAAGGTAGGTGAAACCACATAGAATCGAGGCGGGAATACCCATAGCTCGTCAAGCGGTTTCAAGGATTGAAGAATCGTATACAGCATGGGCAGGAACATAAACGCGCCCATGATGATCAAGAAGAATGCGATACCGGCGTCGCCGCCTCTGGAGCGGTTCAGTACGACGGCATGTTTTCTGGTTCTCAGTTTTTGTACTCTTGCCATCTTTACTGCCCTACCTTCGCTAAGAGTCTGTTGACGAGTCCGTTAGCGCCGATCATGATGATAAACAGGATCGTAGCGATAGCAGATGCGTAACCGATTTCATATCGGGCACCGCCGTAGTCGTCCAGGTGGTGTGTAATGGTATGCGCCGCGTAGTCTACTGAAGGGAAGCCAGCCAACGCCGTTACAATGCCGCCGAAGCCGAAGGAACCGGTGATGGCCTGAATAGCGCCGAACATGAGCTGAGGCTTCATGGCCGGCAGCGTGACATACCACAGCTCCTGCCATCTGTTCTTTACACCGTCCACGGCCGCCGCTTCATACAAGGAACGGTCAACTACCTGCAAACCCGCGATAAAGGACAGGAATGCGGTTCCGAGGGAGGTCCAAAGGGCAACTACAATACATAACGGCATTACATAGGAGGCATTGTGGAACCAGTCAATCGCCGTATCGATCACACCAAGATCCAAAAGCACACCGTTTACATAACCGTAAGAGTCTGCCGAGAAGGCAACCTGCCAAATCAGGTAAACCGAACCCGCGATATTCGGGGCATAGAAAATCAGGGTAACAATAGCTCTGATTTTCGGAGAAAGCTCGTTGATAAACCATGCAACCAAAAAAGACAGTAAGTAAGATATAGGTCCTGTAACGGCTGCAAAAATAAGGGTGTTCTGAACGGCGATAATAAAGATATCGTCATCCAGGAAAAGTCTGATATAGTTGTTCAGGCCAACAAACTCCGGCCATTCCAACATATTAAATGAAGTAAAACTCAAAAACAGGGATACAAAGACGGGCACGATGGTGAAGGCAAGAAAGATAAGGTAATACGGGGCGAGCATCAGATATGCCACCCAGTTACGCTTCATTTCCTTGAGCGTCCATCTGAACTTCGACATTTCCTGCCG
>CAZMTU010000024.1:0-23409 GCA_964569225.1 uncultured Lachnospiraceae bacterium
CCCTCAAACGGTTGGCTACCAGTTATGAAACCGGCGCTTCTTGATACTGCGACAACGGCAATATCCTCTTGATATTACGACACACCAATTAATATTGCCAATCGGTCTAATCACCCAATGACCGACCGGCAATATTAATTGGATCAAAAAAGATATTTCCCACCTTCAGGTGAAAAGCAAAAAAGTATCGCATAACAAATGCGATACTCGGCTGCGGCAACTTGCCATTGGTGGAAACGAGGGGGCTCGAACCCATGACCTCACGGATGTGAACCGTGCGCTCTGACCAGCTGAGCTACGCTTCCATGGATGCTTTACTATTATAGCAAAGCAAATCCGATTTGTCAATCCCGTTTTTTTAAAAATCCCAATCTTTTTTCTGTAATCATGAAAATTTGTTGCTTAAACGCAGATTGTCGGCGATCATGGCAATGAATTCACTGTTAGTAGGCTTTCCTCTGGTAGTCTGAATAGTATACCCAAAATAGGCATTCAGGGTATCCACATCTCCTCTGTCCCATGCTACCTCAATGGCATGACGGATAGCGCGTTCTACTCTGGATGAAGTTGTCTGATATTGCTTTGCGACTGACGGATAAAGGATTTTAGTCACCGAATTAATGATATCATTGTCTTCTATAGTCATCATAATGGCGGTTCTCAGATATTGATATCCCTTGATATGCGCAGGTACGCCGATCTGATGAATCACCTTAGTTACCTGTGATTCGATATCATTTCCTACCATCGGTCCGGGACTGCTCTGCACCAGCTTGTCCGAGCGCTTTGCTGTCACCCGGAGAATCCGTTCGGACAGGCTGGCGAAATCGACCGGCTTAAGCATACAATACTCTGCTCCCGCTTCAGTGGCTTCATAAAACACATTCTGATTGTTAGCGATAGACAGCACAATAAATGCGGGCGCACTCTCTCCAAGTCCCATTGATTTCACGCCCTTCATTACCTGAATGCAGTCCAAACGTGAAAGCCATATGTCAATCAGCACCACGTCCGGACGATCGGAACTGATTTTAGCCAGCGCTTCTTCTCCATTAGATGCATCCAGAAACTCTCTGTACCCAAACCCACCTAATTTCGACTTACAAAGTCCTCTAAAGTCTGCATTTTCATCTGCAATCAGTATTTTTACCTTTGATTCCATATTTTTCTTCACTCCTGCTGTATGTTTTTGACACCTATATATTACCATATTTTACCAATTTTTGCAAGAGGAAAAAGCAAAAAATTACCAATAATTTCCAACAAATATTTCGTGGGATTTTTGGTAATTTTGCCGCAGCCCTGAAAAAGCTCCATTATTCACATTTTTTCGTCTGTTTTTGCCATACCGGCCATTTCTTTCAAATAATCCGCCTCGGCTTTAGTCAAATAGCGCCACTTTCCTCTGGCTACATCAAGCTCCAGATCACCAATAGCGATCCGACGAAGACGCCGGATAGACAGTCCTACTTGATCGCACATCTTTCGAATCTGTCGGTTTCTGCCCTCATACAGCACCATAGCAATGGTGCTTGCCTGCTCGCTTTTGCTGACAATCGCGCATTCCACCGGCTGAATTTTATATCCGTCTATTTCCATCTCCCCGGAAAGCTTATTTAACTGCGCTTTTGAAACCTCTCCCTCTACCCGAACATGATAGAGCTTGGGAATATGATGCTTCGGATGGGTCAAGGCATTGGTCAACTCACCATCATTAGTGAACAGCAGCAACCCTTCCGAATCCATGTCCAATCGTCCCACCGGGTATACCCGAACGCCTGCATCCATCACCAATTCCGCAACCGTTCTTCTGCCTTTGTCATCATTCATAGTCGTGACATAGCCGGTCGGTTTATTCAGCATGATATAGCATGGATGAGCGTTTCTTTTTTTAACAATCACTTTCCCCTCATATTCGATTTTATCTTTAATTGGATCGATCCTCTGTCCAATTTCAGCAGGGTATCCATTGACCTTTACCTCGCCTGCTTCAATCGCTCTTTCTGCCGCTCTGCGGGAACAAACGCCGGCATCTGCCAAATATTTTTGAATTCTGATTTTTTCCATCTTTTCTATCAATCCTTAGCAAAAATAAGAATTTCTGCCCTTTAAACCGTTTCACTAACTGATTAAATTTTTAAAAAAACGCCCTATCGAGTGAACAATTCCGCCGATTCGCTCAATCAACGTAGGCGCATACACCACGGCAGGCGCGGCGTTTTGAGCATACAGCGGCACTTCGCCCACTTTCCTTCCATCGCAGAACCAAACGACTTTGCCCAGCACCTGTCCTTCCTCGATACCGCCGTACACAAAGCGAGGACATTCAATCACTTCCGTAACCGTACTGCCCTTAGGCAGCAAAGCGGTTATCTCCTGCTGACTGACCAAAGTAAGCTCTGAAATTTCCCCGCCAACGACAGGTACCGTCCTGCTTACGGCGCCTGCTTCCGGCATTGAAAACGGTTCATATCGGGAAAAGCCATAATCCAGCAAAGCGGCATGATCCTTCCAATCATCCGGATCGTTCAGCGTCACACAAATAAGCGTCAGCCCATCCCGACAGGCGGCAGATACCAGACATCGGCCGGTTCGCTTGGTATAACCGGTTTTAACGCCGATAGCGCCTTCGTAACTGCGCAGCAAGCGATTGTGATTGACAAATACGCGGCTGCCTTCATTTCCCCTCAAGGGACAAACATATTTCACCGTTGAAACAATCTCTGCAAACTGCTCGTTTTTCAACGCATAAGCAGTCAAGCGGGCAAGATCATAGGCGGTCGTATAATGTGCATCATTATCCAGCCCGTGCGGATTAGTAAAATGCGTGGAAAGCAGCCCCAACTCCGTTGCCTTGCGGTTCATCCGCTCTGCGAAAGCCTCAACGCTGCCAGCTATATGGATAGCAATTGCGGTTGCCGCATCATTGGCGCTGTTCAGCATCAGCGCGTATAACAAATCACGCAAGGCGAGCTGTTCTCCTAACATCAAGTAGGCGGATGAACCTTCGACCCCCACTGCTTCCTTGGGAATTGTGACAATCGCTTCCGGATCTCCTTCCTCAATGGCAATCAACGCAGTCATAATCTTAGTAGTAGACGCCATGGGCAATTTTTCTTCCGCCCGATGGGCGTAAATTAGCCGCCCATCCAGATCGATCAGCACTGCCGCCTTGGCAGAAGTAGTCGGAATAGGTAGTTCCGCTTCGATTTCCGATGATTCACCCGCAGCCGGCTGCTCAGGCAAATCAGCCTGCACTGGCAGCGATGGCAGAACAGTCCCATCCGGCAACGCAACTGACCAATTATTTACAGAAGCCGCCTCTATCGGCAGGCACAACGGTAAAATCAAACAAAGCAGCAAAATTATTCCCAAAAACCGACGCAATCTTATCGCCCCCATTCGCTTCAATCTATGCGAATTACCGGCGAAAAAGAACCCTATTCCAAATACTTTGTATTTGCTTCAGCCGTGTCAATTGAGCACACAATAAAAGCGTCTTTCGCGCGTCCGATTCATTAATTGGTTTTGCCTATTATTCTGGCTTGTCGGTCTTGTCCTTTTTGGGGAACAGCGCTTTTAACTTTTCAATCAATTCAGGTGAACGTTCAATAAAGCTGATAACCGTATCCACTTTATCAGGCGCGGGCGCTACCCCCGCAGCGCCGCCGGAAGCAGCCGATACAGGCAGATATTCTACACTTCCATCCGCCTTTGTCACCAAAAAGCCTACCGGCGTCAGCGTAATACCGGTTCCACCGCCGCCGCCAAAAGAGCTGTTATGATCGGTTGGCGCAATGTTTTTGCCGAAATAGTCCACGCCACCGGAGGCATAGCCCAATGACACCTTAGATACCGGAATAATAACCGTCCCGCCCGCAGTCTGAATAGGTTCTCCCACAACGGTATTGACGTCAATGATCTGTTTTATATTGCCAAGCGATGTATTGATGATGCCGTTCAGTTTACTTTCATTCATATTTGATTCCTCCTAAATATTAGTCATGATTTTGACGGTTCGGGATCGCTTGCCGCTTCCCTGTCGGGGCGTACAGCAGTTTTTTTGAACTTAGCGACCCGATTACGAATAATGCCGCCCAGTGCGGAAAAGCCAATAGCGAACACATGCCAAAGCCGAAGCTTGAGAATCAGATGCAGATCGGCAGTAATCCGCTCGGCGGTAAAATCGGCATTTACGCAAATGGCCTCCCGATTCTTTTTCCGGATATGCACATTGATTAGAGAGGATAGAATTTCCAATCCGTAAGCAACCGCCTGTACCAATATTCCGTATAAGATTGCCGTTTTAGCCGCGTCCTCACTGCCTACCTTGATTTTCAGTTTTACCGCTTCTACTTCAAAATGACGTCCAAAAGACTTCCCAAGCGGTTTCAGCGCATCCAGCAGCATATACACCAAATCCAATATTTGGTCAATGCCTTTTTTCTTTTTAGAAGTCCCCTTAGCTTTTTCAGGGGACACAGCGGAATCAGCCTTCTTAGCACTTCGCTTAGCTTCTTTTCTATTTCGCTTAGCTTCTCTTTTAATCCGCTTTTTTTCTTCTCTTGCCTGTAACCTACGATATTTTTCGGGCGAAAAATCATCCGGATGAATGATTTTCTTCTTTTTCGGCAAGAGCCTGACTGTAATCCCCAGCATCTTCACCCGAACCGTAAATTGTCCGTCATAGATCAAAATAATATTTGCTCGGATCCTTCCGATCAGCCACAAACAAAGGAGGATAACCGCTAAAATCATCCATCCTTTCACCGAACCGCCTCCCTTCATATCCGACTATGTCCAATTTTCGTCACCGAATACATGCTTCTATTTCTTACACGCTTTCCAAATTCAGATTTGTCTGCTCCGGCGTATCCCCTACTGCAGGAAGCTCGTCCAGTGAGGAAAGTCCAAATACCCGCAGAAAGTCATCGGTCGTTCCGTATAAAATCGGCTTGCCGGGTACATCCAGCCTTCCTTTGGCTTCAATCAGACTTTTTTCACCCAGTACACTGATCGCGTAGGAGGAATCCACGCCTCTGATCTGCTCAACGACCGCTTTGGTCACCGGCTGATGATAGGCAATCACCGCCAGCACCTCCAAGCAGGAATTGGACAGCTTTCCGTTTTGCTTGATGCCCATTGCCAAACGGATTTGTTTTTCGAACGGTTCCTTGGTGCAAAGCTGACATTTATCCTCATAGATCACCATCTGAATCCCCCGACGCGCATCCTGATACTGCTGTTTCATTCGCCACACGCACTCCCGCACAGTTCCTTCCGAAGCCGTAGCCGCAGCAGCCAGCTTTTCAAATTCTATAGGATACCCCGCCGCAAAGAGGATCGCTTCCAGCACTGCTTCCAGCGGCAGCGATTCATTTAAATTATCTGAAGCCGTCAATTGCGGCTGCGCTTCTAATCCATCCGAACCCGCTGGTTGCTTTATTTCTGCTTGCTCTGTCATGATGCTTTCTCCTTTTCCAGAATGGACAAATACACCTCTCCGTCTATCTCATCCGCCGAAAGCCTGCCCGAACGGATCAGCTGAAGCAGCGCTAAAAAAGAGGTAATCAACTCACCGCGATCCGTATTAGTCGCCAGCAATAGCTGACTGAAAGGCGTTTTTCCCCTTCTGCGCAGGTATCGAAGCAGCGTAAACACCTTTTCGGGAACCGGTGTGATTTTTTTGGTGAGAATCGTACGAAGCGTTTGACGCGGCGTATCGGTATGCGACTCCGCAAACTGCCGCTGGCGAATAAAAATTCGCTCAAACGCCGTAATCAGCAGTCTGCTGTCATGATCAGCCGTAAAGCTGCGATCAATCCCTATCTCATCGGACTCCTTGATAAAGCGTCCAAAATAGCGTTGATGCCGGTCAGAAAGCAGCAGCGCCGCTTCCTTCGCCTTCCGATATTCCACCAGCGCATCCACCAGCGGCTTACGGGGATCCTCCTCCTTGTCCGTATTTCTCGGCAGCAGCATTCGGCTTTTAATGAGCATCAGCCTGGACGCCATTTCAAGAAATTCTCCCGCTATGTCCATATCCATCCGCTGAAGCTGCTCAATATAAGCCATATATTGGGTAAAAATCAGTGAAATAGGAATATCATAGATATTAACCTTATTTTTAGTAATCAGCGCCAGCAAAAGATCCAGCGGACCGTCAAAAACCTCCAGATGAAAATTCAGTGCTTCGTTCTCCATTAAATGACCATCCCTACCAACTTAAACATGCCGTTCAGCACCGCATACACAATATTGCTGAGCAATCCCGACAAGGCGCCTGTCATGATCAGCAGCAGAACGACAATCATGATGATCTTTTCATATCGCATGACGCTGAAATACAGACGGTCAGGCAAAAAGATAAAAGCGATCCGAGACCCGTCAAAAGGAGGAATGGGAAGCAGATTAAAAATCGCCAAATATGCGTTAAGACATGCAAAATTAAAGAAAAAAGCCAAGATTATACTCACAAGCAAAGCATCCGCCGCCATATTAGCGGTGATTCTCCAGGTTAGCTGATACAATATAACGCCTATAAAAGCTAAAATCAGATTCATGACCGGCCCTGCCAGAGCTGTCAGCGCCATTCCCCACTTGGGATTTTTATAATACCGCGAATTCACCGGCACCGGTTTTGCCCAGCCCACACCGAACAGCAGCATAGCCAAAGTACCGACAGGATCCAAATGTTTCATAGGATTCAATGACAGCCGGCCTAAATTATAGGCAGTGGGATCTCCCTGTTTGTAGGACACCCAGCCATGCGCGACCTCATGAAAGGTCAGTGCAATTAAGATAATCGGAATGGTAAGCAGCAGGGAGATTAACGCTTCCGTAAAGTTTCCGCCCGCTGTAAACAGATCAAATAGCATGTTTTTCCTTTCTCATCCGAACAAGCGACGGCTATTGAAAACCGCCGAATTAAATGTGGCATTACAAATCGTTTTGATAGAGGTCCTCGTAAGACTCCCGTCGAATGGCCAGCTCATCCTTGCCATCCTTTACCAGCACTAACGCGGGACGGGGAACCCTGTTATAATTGGACGCCATAGAGTAATTGTAGGCGCCGGTCACCAGCACCGCCAAAATATCGCCCCTTTTCGGCGTTTGAAGCGCCATTGTTTCACCAATCAGATCGCCTGATTCACAGCAGCGTCCCGCCACTGTACAGATCAAATCTTTTTTTTCATTCGCTTTATTGGCAAGCAGAACCTCATACCGAGACTGATAAAGAGCATACCGAGGATTGTCAGTCATTCCGCCGTCAATCGACACATATGTGCGATAGCCCTCGATCTCCTTTACCGTGCCTACCGTATAAAGCGTTATACCGGCAGCTGCCACCACAGAACGCCCCGGCTCCATAAGAATATCGGGCTTTTTCAAAGCGTAAATACCGCAAAGCCGATCTATTTCCGCGCCGATCGCACGAATATTTCCTTCAATATCCACTGTGGGCTGATCGGAAGTATACCGAACGCCAAATCCGCCGCCTAAATTAATTTTTTTCGCTTCATAACCGGTTTTCCGCTTCATTTCCGCCATAAATTCCAGCATCACCTTTGCCTGATCAATATAAGGCTGCGCTTCAAAAATCTGCGAACCGATGTGGCTGTGAAACCCATCCAATATTAGATTATTCATCGTCAGCGCCAATTTGACCATTTTTTCTGCCTGACCGGTAGCAATGGGTGTGCCGAATTTGGAATCCAACTGTCCGGTAGAGATCGCCTTTTGAGTATGCGGATCAATATTAGGCGTCAAACGCAGCATGATATGCTGCCTTACCCCCAACTCACCGGCAATTCGATTCAGTGATGCCAGTTCCTCAAAAGAATCCACCATAAATTCTCCGATTCCCTCCCGGATAGCTGTTTCAATTTCAGCGTCCGGCTTATTGTTGCCATGCAGGCAGGCGTGGGAAAGAGGAAAACCGGCTGCCTTTGCAGTATATAGCTCTCCCAGCGAGACTAAATCCACATTCACTCCTTCGTCCGCCATAATGCGATAAATTCCTTTAAAGGAAAGCGCTTTACTGGCATAATGGATACCGCTGCCCGCACCAAAATAACGTTTCATAGCGCCTTGATAAATGCGGCAGCTTGCCCGCACCGCCCCTTCATCCAGTAAATACAGAGGCGTTCCGTATTTTTCAGCCAGTTTCACAGTATCAGCACCGGCAAGCGTCAGGTGGCCTTCTTGGTTTACGTCATAACTGGGGTAAAGCATCTTTAAATTCTCCTTGATTTAAATTTATGATTGGGCTTCCGATAAAACTTTTTGAATTACACCGATACATTGATTGTCTTTTAAGCGCCATAACGTTCATTCAGCTTATTCCGCTATCGAGCAGCCTTTTTGATTATTTCCTTATTTTTACAGTTTCTGCAGGTGTATAAAAATTTCATTCCAAACCGCGGCTTTGCCTTCTCCTTTAAGTGCGGAAAAAGGGATCACAGGAATGCCGTCCAAAATCGGCAATGCCGTCAGCCTGTTCAATGATTCTTCCCGTTCGGTTTTGTTCAGCTTATCCGCTTTAGTCGCTACGACAAAGAAGGGAATCTGACATCGCGTCAGAAAATCCAGCATCATCCGGTCGTCTGCAGTAGGCCCCACCTTCAGATCGATTAGCTGAATCACTGCTTCCGGCGTTCTGGCACCGGTGAAATACGCCTCGGTCAGTGTAGACCAAACCGCCTGGCTGTCCGCCGACCGTTTTGCATATCCATATCCGGGAAGATCTACTAAATACAGGGCGTTATCTACCTCATAAAAATTAATGGTAACGGTCTTTCCGGGACTGGAGCTTACTCGTGCAAGATTTTTCCGTCCTGCCAATGCATTGAGCAGAGAGCTTTTTCCCACATTGGATCGTCCGGAAAAGGCGATCTGCGGTTTGTCGTCGGTGGGAAGCTGGCTGACCAATCCCGCGGTCAACTTAAGGATTATTTTGTTGGTATTGATTTTCATTGATCCCTCCGGCAACCGGCGGCACTGTCAGCAACACAGAACCAATTGCTCCTTTTGTCTGACAACAGTGCTCCGCCAGCGCGTTTTCCAATACCTCATCCACTGTACGGCAGAAAATATAGGTCATACCTTCCTTCAAAAAGCTATCCAGTTTTTCATAATCCTGCCGATTTTCCTCAGGTATCAGCACAGTTTTAATTCCCGCTTTATAGGCCGCCATAGATTTTTCCCGCAGTCCGCCAATAGCGATCACATTTCCACGCAAGCTGACCTCTCCGGTCATGGCAACATCCCGTCTGACTGGAATTTTCGCCATCGCGCTGATCAGCACTGTTACCATCGTCACTCCAGCCGAAGGTCCGTCCTTAGGAACCGCGCCTTCCGGAAAATGGATATGCATGTCGGTTTTTTTATAGAAGTCCTTATCAATCTGATATTCGTCAGCTTTGGAGCGCAGAATGCTCCAAGCGATCTTGGCGGATTCCACCATCACATCGCCCAAAGACCCGGTCAGCTCCAGCTTTCCGCTGCCCGGCATAGGCAGAGCTTCCACCTGAAGCAGGTCCCCACCGGCTTCAGTATATGCCAGCCCATTTACCAGTCCTATCGAATCGGTGGAGGGCAGCTTTTCATCAATGAGCTTTCTTGGTCCAAGATAAGCGGCGATGTCTGGCTGCTTCAGCACATACCGTTTTTTGTCGGGATTTTCAAGCAGTCTTTTATCCACCTTCCGGCAGACTGCCGCCAATTCTCTCTCTAAATTCCGTACCCCCGCTTCACGGGTATACCCGTCAATAATCTCCAGCAGCGCCTCGTCCTCCAGTTTAAGCTGTCGCTTATTCAGTCCGTGACGGTGCATCTGCTTAGGCAGTAGGTGATTTTTTGCAATTGACAGCTTTTCGCTACGGGAATAGCTTTTCAACTCAATCACTTCCATCCGATCTAACAGCGGACGGGAAATAGTTTCCAATGTATTGGCGGTAGCAATAAATAGACACTCTGACAAGTCATACGGAAATTCCAAAAAATGATCTCTGAAATTCTTGTTCTGGTCAGGATCAAGCACCTCCAACAGCGCTGCTGAAGGATCGCCGTGAGCGTCCCTGGTCAGTTTATCAATTTCATCCAGTAAAATAACCGGATTATTGGACTGGGCGCGGGTAAGCGCATCAATTATACGCCCGGGCATAGAAGCCACATAGGTTTTTCTGTGTCCGCGAATATCCGCTTCGTCCCGAACTCCCCCCAGCGATACCCGGACAAACTTCCGGTGAAGGGCTTTAGCAATAGAGGAAGCTACCGAGGTTTTTCCTACGCCGGGCGCGCCTGCCAAACAAATAATCTGGTTTTTCACCGAATCTGTGCGGCATCGCACGGCTATATATTCCAAAATACGCTCCTTGATTTCCTCCATACCGTCATGATCCTTCTCAAGGATCTTCCGGGCAGCTTCGATATCCAGCCGTTCGGCAGTGGATTTTCCCCAAGGCAGCTCCAAACATACGTCCAAATAGCTGCGGATTACATTCCCCTCCGGTGAAGCAAAGGGCAATTTGGAAAGCTTATGGGCTTCCTTTATAAGCTTTTCTCCAATTTCCTCAGGCAGCGGAGCAGCGAGAATTTTATGCACATATTCGTAGATGTCATCATCGTCCTCATCATCCTCGCCGAGTTCTGACCGGATCACCTTCAGCTGCTCCCGCAAATAATAATCCCGCTGATTTTCCTCTATTCGTTCACGGGTTTTCTTATGAATATCCAGTTCATTCCGGAGCAGCAGCAGCTCCTTGTCCAAAACAGCCGACAACAGCTCCAACCGGCTGATTGGGTCGAATTCCTCCAAAATTTGCTGCTTATCTTCAATGCGCAGCAGAATGCTTCCCGCAATCAGATCCGCCATCTGTCCGATGTTTTCCAGATTCTTTACCGTGGCTTCCAACTCTTTGTTAAAATCCGGCAGCATATGGATAAAGCGATCAAATTTAGCCAGCACATCCGAGCGGAACATCTGCTCTCTGCCGGGCTTCGCATCTGACTGAACGGTTTTGAAAATAACTCTTGCGGCAGGATAGTCTGCTTCCGCCATGGCGGTCAACTCTGCTCTGCAAATGCATTCAAGCTGTACCCGCAGTACACCGGAGGACAGCCGTACAAATTTCTTAATCTGCGCTACAGTTCCTACTCCATAGAGATTTTCCTCTACCGGTTCGTCTGAATCTGATGATGGCTTCAATGTAACCAGAAAAATAGCTCCGTCTGCCAGATGCGCCGCTTCAAGCGCGCGAATATCCTCCGCTTTACCGGCTTCTATGCTGAACGGAATGGAGGGAAACGCCACCGTCCCCTTCAGCGACAGCAGCGGAAGCGTCCGCGCTTTTGTTTTTTCAGTATATATAGACATATGGATAACTCCTTATATTTCGATAGCATAATTCATTTTATTTTATCACAAACCCGCCTTGAAATCAAGCAATTTCATAATTTTTTACAGAATTCACAGTCGTTTATTTTAGTCTGATTTTCTGTCCGTTAAAATGCCGCATTCATGGACCGATTCTCTTTTTCAGCATAGACTGGAAAAGAGAGGAAAGTCCTCTTAAAAAAACAAGGAGTTATGCAAATATGGATTATCAAAGAGCCTGTGGCTGCCGTGTAGGACGGATGCAGACAGCAGTTCCGGGATACAGAATCACCGGAACCAACCGTCCGATTGTTAGGGATGTCAGCCGCGAACCGGCATCCCAATCGGCATCCCAATCGGCATCCCAACCGGCATGCCAACCGGCATCCCCACTTCAGAATACCGCTCAAATGTCCACCTCCGATTCCCGTGAAAAAAAGGAATACCGCTGCGGCGATCCGAATCAGCATTATCCTTCTTTGGCAATCGTCTATTCGCCCAGTCAGGTCTGGCAAGAGCTGTATGCGCCATGCGACGCCCTTGCGCACGGCACGCTTTTCTGCGAGCTGTATAAACCATGGGTAGGCTGCTGCAGAACAGGAGGTCGAATGAAATGAATGAACAGCAACGAGCCATGCGAAACCTTCAGACACTGGATTTCTGTCTGCTGGAAACCGTTCATTATCTCAACGGACATCCCGGCTGCAAGGATGCGCTGGACTATTATCAACAAATAAGAAAAGAGGCTCTGGCTGCTCGCAATGCATACGAAGAAGCCTATGCGCCAATCACTATGTACGGATGCAATGACAGCGACTGCTGGGAATGGGTTATGTCCCCCTGGCCTTGGGAATGTGAGGCAAACTAAATGTGGATTTATGAAAAGAAGCTGCAATATCCTGTGAAGATAAAAAATACTAATCCTTCCATCGCCAAAATCATCATCTCACAGGTGGGAGGTCCCAATGGTCAAAAAAGAGGATTTTGGCTTTAAATCGCAATACAACATAACAGCCGGACAGATCATTTACGACCCGTCCGGCTGGCGTCCCAATCGGTTTATTCCACTGAAATTACATAGTAATAGAGGGGCTGCCCGCCGTATAATACGGCAATCTCCACATCATCCCCTAATTTCTCAGTAAGGTATGCTGCCATTTGATCAGCTTCTTCGCTGCTGACCTCCTCCCCATAAAACAGCGTAATATAGGAAGCACCCTTCATGTGCGGCGCAAGCGCTGTCATACATTCCTTCCGAGTATCAGTAATATATTTCACCTTGTGCTCAACAAGTCCCAACATCTGTCCGCCGCGGATAATCTTCCCGTCAAAGGTAGAATCATGAGCGGCAAAGGTAATATCCAGCGTAGTGACTGCTGAAAGCGCTGCCGTCATGTTGCTGGTATTCTCGTCGGGCGTTTCTTCGGCGCTGAAATTCATCATAGCCGCAATCCCCTGCGGAACGCTTACCGAAGGAATCACGATCACCGTTTTATCCTGCACCAACGATGCCGCCTGCTTCGCTACCAAGCAAATATTGCTGTTGTTCGGAAGCAAATAAACAATCTCACTGGGCGTATTATTGACCGCTTCAATCAGTTGTTCGGTAGAAGGATTCATCGTCTGACCGCCGTATACAAAGCTGTCTACCCCCAGATCGGTAAATACTGACTGCATTCCGTCACCCATCACGACCGAGACAAAGCCATACTGCTTTTCAGGCGCTCTCGGCTGCTTAGCGGCTGTTTCCGCAGCCGCTTCTGTCAGCGCGGTATGCTGAATTTTCATATTCTCTACCTTCACTGTATAGAGCGATCCGTATTTCAGCGCTTCGGAAAGCACCTTTCCCGGATCCTTCGTATGCACATGTACCTTAATAATTTCCCGGTCATCTACAAAAACAGCGCTGTTACCCGCCGCCAATACAAAATCACGGAGACTTTCCGCCTTCCCCTCACCCTGATAGGCTTCTTTTTTATTGACAATACACTCTGTACAATAAGGATTTTCGATATCCTCGGTTTCAAAAGCCGCGAAATTTGCCTTTGATGCAGTAGCCGTACCGCCTGAACCGATATTTTCCGCTACAACAGGCTGGTTTTTCAGTGCCGCCTGCATGCCCTTCAAAATTGCCACAAAACCGGCGCCGCCCGCATCCACCACATTGGCCTGTTTCAGCACCGGCAGCATTTCAGGTGTTTCACTGAGCGTTCGTTCCGCCATTTCGGTCATATAATCAAACAGATTATCTACATCGTACTGCCTTTCACTTGCCTTATCCAGTGCGGTTTCCACACATGCCCGCATAACCGTGAGAATAGTTCCCTCAGTAGGATGCTGGACCGCTTTATATGCTTCCGCCACTCCCAAATCAAAGGCCTTTAGAATATCTACTGAATTTACGGTATCCATCCCCGCAAAGCCTTTAGCAATTCCCCTGAAAAAGAGGGACAGGATCACACCCGAATTGCCTCTGGCCGCCCTCAAAAGGCTGCTTGCCACCTTATCGGCACATTCTGATATGGAACCGCTGCAATTAGCCAGTTCTTCTCTCACCGGTGACATGGTCATACTCATATTGATACCGGTATCACCGTCCGGCACCGGAAACACATTCAATTCATTAATGGCTTCCTTTTCATTATGAATGGAGTTAGCTGCGGAAACGACCATACTCACATAAGTCGCTCCGTCGATCTTAGTAGGCGCACCTGTCGGCGTCTGCTCATCTTTCATGGTTGACACAATACTCCTTTGATTTTTTCAAGATAAATCCGAATACCTAAAGCCTAATATCGGTTTATTTTAACATATATGAACCGTTTTGTCAAGCAGAATTTACAATTGAACAGGATCAGACCGTTTACAATTAAACAGAACTACACAAAAACACAGCCAATCAGAATCAACTCATAAGTTAAGTCTAATTGGCTGCACAGCATGTTTCAACGGGCCTTTTTGGACTGAAATATAGTTCCCACTACTCTGGGACCGGAATGGGATGTAATAATGGAGCCGGCCTGATAGCATTCAACAGGCGGATACCCCACTCGCTCGGTCATAACAGCGGCCATCTCTTCGCAGTCCTTCTGCTGACTGCCGTATACCACACAGTAAGGCGTTCCGGGAATCATTTCTTCAAGGGTTTTATCGGCGATCCTTCCTACCAGCTTCTTTTCTCCCCGCACCATCTCATTATTAATGATTTCATGGTTATAGATACGCATAATAGGCTTGATTCCCAAGGCTTCCCCTACCACGGCGGTGGCGCCGGGAATTCTGCCTGATTTTCGGGCATACTTCAGGGAATAAGGCGCAAAAAAGATCACCAAATGCGAGATCCACTCCCGCATAAATGCCTCGATCTCCGCAGCCGACCTGCCCGCCTCATAAAGCGCCGCGCCTTCTATGACGGCATGCCCGTAGCCGCCTGTATAGCTGCGGCTGTCAATCAGGATGATCTTAAATTCTTCCTCTGCCCCAGGCGTATCCTGATAAAACTGATCTCTGGCGGCAATCGCATTAGCATAGGTAGCCGATCCTTCTGAATTGATTAACGTCACAATGGCATGACTGTACCCGTCGCGGTAAACCTCCTGAAAAAGATCAACAAATTCAAACAAGGTAATCTGAGAAGTAGTTGGAATGTCGGGACTCTGCGCCATCAAGTCATAAAACTGCTGATTGGTAATATCCACCCGGCTGATATAACCCTTGCTGCCCAGTGTAATTTTATAGTTCAGCACTTTAATGTCATATTTAGCTTCCTGTTCAGGGGTAATATCGCTGGCGGAGTCAGTAATAAACTTAATTCGTTCCATCATAATCTCCCTGCCGCTGAAAGCGGCTAAAAAATATATTGAAAAAATTTCTGCTGACGGCAGTTTATCAGGGAAAAATGCTTCATTCTATTTTTGCATCATCCGGCTGTTGAGGGATGTTCCGCTTCAATGTGGGACGCAAGTTAACTTTACTGTACGATCGCTTCTGAAGCAGACGCATTGGCAAGCATCAGTTTAATCCGGTTTTCCTGATTAATCTTGGTTGCCCCCGGATCGTAATCGATCGCAACAATATTGACGCCGGGATGGTTCTCTTTGATAGGTTTCATCATGCCCTTCCCCATAATGTGGTTAGGCAGACAGCCGAAGGGCTGCGTGCAGACAATGTTATTTACGCCCTGCTCTACCAGCTCCAGCATTTCGGCTGTCAACAACCAGCCTTCTCCCATTTTTGCCCCCAGCCCAATATAGCCTTTGGTCAGGGTACGGGTATGATCAAAAGCGGTCATAGGACGGAAGCTGCTGTTTGCTTTAATGATTTCAATAAGATCCTTCTGCTTTTTCAGCAGGAACTTATCAATGATCTTACAGGCGGCGGCATAGAGCTTACCCGTTCCGTACAGCTTCCGATCCATGATGCCGTTGTAGACACAGTAAAGGCAAAAATCGAGAAATCCGGGCATCACCACCTCCGCATTTTCTGAAACGAGAAAGTCCTCCAAGTTGTTGTTGCCCAGCGGTGAAAATTTAACAAAAATTTCGCCCACAATACCTACCCGCACTTTAGGCTGACTTGAACGTGGAATGGCATCGAAATCTTTTAAAATTTTTACATAGGTTTCCTTTACATTTTTGTAGGTCATATGTCCGGCTGAAAACAGATTTGCAATTTTATCAGTCCATTCATCCGCCAGCCTTTGCGCCGCCTCCGGCTCATATTCGTAAGAGCGCACCTGATTGCGCAGCAGCATGAGCAGATCCCCGAAGAGCACCGCATAAACCATCTGATAAATCATGGGCAACGTCAGTTTGAAACCGGGATTGGATTCTAAGCCGGAAAAATTAATTGACAATACCGGTATGTAATCATAACCGGCTTTGGCAAGTGCCTTCCGCAGCAACGAAAGATAATTGGACGCCCGGCAGCCGCCTCCGGTCTGGGAAATCAGCAGCGCGATTTTATGGGGATCATACAGCCCGCTTTCCAACGCATCCATAAACTGTCCGATTACCAGCAGCGCCGGATAACAGGTATCGTTATGAACATATTTCAGTCCGCACTGCTTCACATTATCTCCCATATTCTCCAGCAAAACGGTTTTAAATCCGTTCTGATGCAGAATCCGCTGAATGATCTTGAAGTGCATTGGCAGCATCGTAGGAATCAGAATGGTGTAATCCTTTTTCATTTCTTTAGTGAAAATTACCCGTTCAATGCGTGCCATGGGCAGCACCTCCTTCTGATCGTTTTGCTTTTTGCATGCTCTTTTGCATGCTCTGCTGTTCCAATGCGCCCAGCAGACTGCGCAGACGGATGGTAACTGCGCCTAAATTAGTTATCTCATCAATTTTGATCTGCGTGTACAGTTTTCCTTTTTCCTCCAAAATCGCCCGCACCTCATCGGTTGTAATGGCATCAAGTCCGCAGCCAAATGAAACAAGCTGCACCAAATTGACGTCCTCATGCTCACAGGCATATTTTGCCACATTGTACAGTCTGGCGTGATAGGTCCACTGATTCAGTACATCTACTTTACACGGAGCGGTCAGACCGGCAATACTGTCCTCGCTGACCACCGCAAACCCAAGCCGATTTGCGAGCTGATCAATGCCGTGACCGATTTCCGGGTCAATGTGGTAGGGTCTGCCGGCAAGAATCATAAGCTTTGCGCGGCGGCTTCTGGCGATCTCTACCGCCCGTTCCCCCTCACGCCGGATGTCTGCCATCCACGCTTCATAGGCACTCCGCCCCGCTCTCACAGCGGTCCGAAGCTGATTTATAGTAAAGGACTGCCCTAATTCATCTCTGAACAGCTCGCTAAGCTCGGCTGAAAGCGCCTTATCTGAGTTGATATTCAGATAAGGATAGAGAAACTTTACCTGCTTCATGCTGTCCATATTATGAGCGAGCAGCTCGGAATAGTAAGCGACCACCGGACAGTTATAATGATTATCCGCCATTTTTTCATCCATATTATAGGAAAGACAGGGATAAAAAATAGCGTCTACACCCATTTCGCAAAGCGTTTCAATATGTCCGTGCATCAGCTTTGCCGGATAGCAAGCTGTATCGGAAGGAATGCTGTACTGACCTTTTGCATATAGCTTCCGGCTGGCAAATCCGGAGGTCACCACATGAAAGCCCAGCGACTCAAAAATGCCCTTCCAAAAGGACGCCAGCTCATACATGCCCAGCGCCAGCGGCAGACCGATCGTAACCCTTCCCTGTTTTTCCTCCATGCTGCCCTTGATAGCCTCAAATTTGTCCCGTTTATAGGCATGCAGATTAGGCAGTTTATTCTGTTCATCTATTTTGATGCCGGCGCCTTTTTCACATTTGTTGCCGGAAATATACTTTTCTCCGCCGGCAAAAGTGTTCACTGTCAGGCGGCAGCGATTGGTACAGCCCTTACAGGTAATAGCCTGCGCCGTGTGAGTAAAGCCTGTCAACTCTTCAGGTGAAAGCAGCGATGACCGCTCCAGTCCTAAGCTTCTGGCATACAGCGCCGCGCCGTAAGCGCCCATCAATCCGGCAATAGAAGGCCGGGTAACCTCATGCCCGATTTCCAATTCGAAGGAACGCAGTACGGCATCATTCAAAAATGTTCCGCCCTGTACCACGATATTCTCACCCAAATCGGCAGCAGAGCTTGCGCGAATGACTTTATAAATGGCGTTTTTCACCACGCTCATAGAAAGCCCCGCCGAAATATTTTCCACTGTAGCGCCATCCTTCTGCGCCTGCTTTACCGAGGAATTCATGAATACCGTACAGCGGGATCCAAGGTCCGCGGGACGGTCCGCCATCAGCCCCTTGCAGCTGAATTCATGAATATCGTAATTCATTGATTTAGCAAAGGTTTCTACAAAGGAACCGCAGCCCGATGAGCAAGCTTCGTTGAGCATAATGGAATCAATGGCACCGTTTCGAATCTTAAAGCATTTGATGTCCTGACCGCCGATATCCAAAATAAAATCCACCTTTGGATCATAGAATTTGGCGGCAGTAAAGTGTGCGATGGTTTCCACCAGTCCGCTGTCGGTGTGAAAAGCGTGCTTAATCAGCTCTTCCCCATAGCCGGTAACGGCAGCGCCGCAGATTTGAATGCGATCGCCGCAGATATCATAAATTTCCTGAAGCTGCGCCCGGACAATCTCTACCGGATTGCCTTCATTGGAATGGTAATACCGGTAAAGAATGCCGCAATCCTCGCTAATCAGCACCAGCTTCGTGGTAGTGGAACCGCAGTCAATACCCAAATACGCCTTGCCGGCATAAGCAGACGCGTCTATCAGACGCGCGGACGCTTTCGCATGCCGCTTTCGGAATTGTTCCAGCTCAGTCTCATCCTTGAAAAGCGCATCCAAATGAGGTGTTTCGACCTTCACATTGGTTGCCTGTTCCAGGCGGGCAATCAATTCATCATATGTAAACGACTGACCTTGACCGCCCGCATAGAGCGCCGCGCCGATCGCCACCGCCAATTTAGCATACGGCGGGAAAACAGCGCTCTCCTGATCCAACTGAAGCGCTTCCACAAAAGCATTCCTCAGTCCCTTATTAAAGGAAAGCGGTCCGCCTAAAAACATGACTTTCCCTTCAATTTTTCTTCCCTGAGCCAGCCCTGCGATAGTCTGATTGACTACGGCGGCATATATAGAAGCCGCAACATCCGCTTTGGACGCGCCTTGATTCAGCAAGGGCTGAATGTCCGACTTAGCGAACACACCGCATCGGGAGGCAATAGGATAAATTCGCTGATGCTGCAAGGAAAGCGCATCCATCTCATCATCGGTCACATTCATCAGGGTTGCCATTTGGTCAATAAATGCGCCGGTGCCGCCTGCGCAGGATCCGTTCATCCGCTCGTCAGCGCCGCCCTTGAAAAAGATGACTTTAGCGTCCTCTCCTCCAAGTTCAATGACAACCGAGGTATCCGGCTCCAACCGACGCACCGTTTCACCGGTGGCAAAAACCTCCTGAACAAAGGGCAAATCACAAGCTCGGGCAAGTCCCAGTCCTGCCGAACCTGATATAGCCACTTTTATCGGCCGGTCGATAAGATCCGAAAGCCGACGCACGATCTCCAGCGTTTTCTGACGCACCTGCGAAAAATGACGCTCATAAGTTTCATAAACGGTTTCTCCGTCCTTCACCACTACAATTTTGGCAGTGGTGGAACCAATGTCGATACCGATAACAATATATTCATTCGAAATTCCACTGATTTCAGGGATGGTAATCCTCATGTTTTCCGATTTCCTTTTCAGATTTGCAGATTTTTTGGCAGCTTCGGTTTAAAACGGCTTGAAACGGATTGCCGCATTTGTAAGACGGCAATCCGTTTTCAATTCATTTCTGCCGCACCCGCTCGGAGTCAATTGCTCCGGAAACAGGTTTATTGTAGCATTCGAATGTGAACTTTATATTAAATCGGCAATGTCAAAAATTAACTTTTCTGATTTTGCCCATCCAAGACAAGGATCGGTGATCGATTTACCGTAAATTCCTTCCCCAATTTTCTGACAGCCGTCCTCAATATAGCTTTCCACCATAAATCCCTTCACCAACGAAGCGATATTGGCATTATGACGGCAGGAATGAAGCACTTCCTTGCAAATGCGAATCTGCTCCAGCGGTTGTTTACCGGAATTGGCATGGTTTGCATCCACAATTACGCCCCGATTAGTAAGATTTTTCGCCGCGTAAACCTCATACAGACGCGCCAAATCCTCATAGTGATAATTAGGATGCGATCTGCCCAGCATATCTACATATCCGCGGAGAATGGCGTGCGCAAAGGGATTTCCGCTGGTGTTTACCTCCCAGCCTCGATAAATAAAGGTATGGGCATGCTGTGCCGCCGTGATGGAATTCATCATGACAGACAAATCGCCGCCGGTAGGATTTTTCATACCCACCGGTACATCCATCCCGCTGGATACCAGCCGATGCTCCTGATTTTCCACTGAACGGGCGCCGATAGCAATATATGAAAGTAAATCGGACAGATAGCGGTAATTATCGGGGTAAAGCATCTCATCCGCACTGGACAGACCGGTTTCATCCAGCACTCTGGCGTGAAGTGAACGGATCGCTAAAATCCCCTTGTAAATATCGGGTTTTTCTTCCGGATTAGGCTGATGAACCATTCCTTTGTAGCCGTCTCCGGTTGTGCGGGGCTTATTGGTATAAATTCGGGGGATAAGGATCAATTTGTCCTTAACCTGATCCTGGACCTTTTTCAGTCGGTAGACATAATCCATCACTGAATCTTCCCGATCTGCTGAACAAGGTCCGATCACTAAGATCATTTTCTGAGACTTTCCCTCAAAAACAGCCTTTACCTCAGCGTCCCGCTGTGCTTTAGCGGCAATTGCCTCTGTTGTCAAAGGATATTTTTCTTTGGTTTCCATTGGAATGGGTAATTTGCGGATAAATTCAATAGCCATTTGAGCCTCCAAGCTACTCCACATTACCTTAACTGGTAATGCGAAGTGCGTTTTTAATAAAAAGAGATTGGTTCAAAAACATTTTACTAAGGTTTCGAACCGCTAAAAACTTTTTCACAAGAATATTGTCAGGATCGCTTGCGCAAACCCAAGGGAGAAACGCTCGTCTTATATAATAAATATCAGAATTTATTGAAAGTATTCTACTGCCGCTTCAAAAATGCGGGGTTGATAATTTCCTTCCACATTGCGGTAAAGCCCCTCATTGTAGCGTTCAGTGTGACCCATCTTGCCGAAAACTCTGCCGTCCGGAGAGGTAATTCCCTCGATCGCCATTGCGCTGTTATTGGGATTCATACGAATATCAGCAGTAGGATTGCCCTCAAAATCCACATATTGGGTAGCGATCTGTCCATTTTGCGCCAGCTTATCAATCATTTCGGGAGAAGCATAGAAGCGTCCCTCGCCGTGAGAAATCGGCACAGTGTAAATTTCGCCCACCTTAGTCTTCGCCAGCCAAGGCGACTTGTTGGACGCAATGCGCGTGCGCGCCAGTCTGGACTGATGGCGTCCAATGGTGTTAAAGGTCAGCGTGGGATCATGCTCGGCAGTGTCCACAATCTCTCCGTAGGGTACAAGCCCCAGTTTGATCAATGCCTGAAACCCGTTGCAAATACCGCACATCAAGCCTTCACGTTTTTTTAACAGTTCGTTGACTGCTTCCTTTACCGCACCGCTGCGGAAAAAGGCGGTAATAAACTTACCGGAACCATCCGGCTCGTCGCCGCCGGAGAACCCACCGGGAATGAAGATCATCTGCGCCTGCTTCACCTTTTCGGCAAAGGCTTCTACCGACTGAGCAATGCCCTGCTGGGTCAGGTTATTGACCACAAAAATCTCGGGGGCGGCACCGGCAGCCGCCATCACCTTTGCGCTGTCAAATTCGCAGTTGGTGCCGGGGAACACGGGAATCAGCACCTTCGGCTTGGCAATCTTGACGGTTGAAACGGGATAGGAAGCTGCTTCGTAGCTGTACGCGGGAATTTTTTTGCCGCTCCCCTGCTGAATATTGCAGGGATAAACGCTCTCTAATTTGTCTTCATAGATTTTCAGAAGGTCGTCCAGCCACACCTTTCTGCTATGGCTGGGCAACCTATACGAATCCCAATTCGCGGGGGCTGCAATAGACGCTTCCTCGGTGGTATAGCCCAAAAGGATGCCCTCGTTGATGTCCTCCGCCAGTTCTACCACAAAGGAACCGTACGAATAATAGAAAATATCATTCATCGATAGCCCGTCGGCATATTGAAAGCCGATCTTATTGCCGATTGCCATCTTAAAAATGGCTGCCGCAACCCCATATTGGGTAGGCGTGTAAACAGCCAGCGCTTTACCGCTGCGTACCAGTTCTGTGACCTTATCAAAGAGCGCCAACAGTGATGCCTTTTCAGGCAGACTGGTATGAATATGATCGTTGTAACCAATATAGACAGGTTTATATTCGGGTTTCAGCCAAATCACACGATGCCCTGCACCCTTGAATTCATTGGAAATTACCGAATTCAGCTGGTCAGTAGTCACGGCGAAGGAAACCAGCGTAGGCGGCACATCGATCGTTTCGAAGGTGCCTGACATGGAGTCCTTTCCGCCGATGGCCGCGATGCCGAGATCAAGCTGTGCGTCTAATGCGCCCAACAGCGCCGCCAGCGGCTTTCCCCAACGGGAGGGACTCTTTCCCGGCTTTTCCATGTATTCCTGGAAGGTCAGGTAAACGTCCTCGAATTTTGCGCCGGTGGCAACGAGCTTGGATACCGATTCCACCACCGCCAAATAGGCGGCATGATAGGGTGAGCATTGGGCGATATTGGGATTATAGCCCCACGCCATATAGGAAACGGTATTGGAATTCTTCTCGGGGTGACTGATTTTATGTACCATGGCCTGAATGGGGGTCTGCTGATATTTGCCACCAAAAGGCATGAGTACCGTACCTGCCCCAATGGTGGAATCAAAGCGCTCGGAAAGTCCTCGCTTGGAGCAGACGTTCAGGTCGCTGACAACCTCCGAATATGCGTCCTCAAAATCACGGTAGGTCTCATAAAAATAGCTTTGCGAAGGGGCGAGGTAAATCTCGGTATGCTTTTCAGCACCGTTGGAATTTAAAAACTCACGGGAAATATCAACAATTGCCTTGCCGTTCCAGTACATGGTGAGGCGAGGCTCTGCCTTGACGGTTGCCACAACAGTAGCTTCCAAATTTTCCCTCGCCGCCAATTCGCAGAAACGTGCTACATCCTCCGGCGCTACGGCTACCGCCATACGCTCCTGCGATTCGGAAATTGCCAGTTCAGTACCGTCCAGACCCTCGTATTTCTTGGGGACAGCGTTAAGATCAATATCCAGTCCGTCCGCTAATTCGCCGATGGCAACCGATACACCGCCCGCGCCGAAATCGTTGCAGCGCTTGATGAGACGGGAGGCTTCGCCGTTTCGGAAAAGCCGCTGCAATTTGCGTTCTTCGGGGGCATTGCCCTTCTGTACCTCCGCACCACAGCTTTCCAATGACTGAAGAGTATG
>CAZMTU010000025.1:0-22809 GCA_964569225.1 uncultured Lachnospiraceae bacterium
CTTGGGTCTTTTTAGGCAAGAGAAAATGCGGACAAACGAATTTGTACTTTTTTTGAATAGCGTAATTTGTTCTGAACTTTCTCGACAGACAGAGGGGACTTTTTAAAGTTTCCTAATATGGGAATTAAAGCAAAACCCAAAAGCCCAAGTCCTAATGGAGGAGTTCAGTCTTGATTCAAAAGCTATTCTGCCTAAGCATACCCTATTTGGTCAGCATAATGTAAATGCCCGAAATTAGACGCTGGATGGCGATAGAAGCGATTAAAATGAAATAAAAAAGAACGCCGGGATAAAATCCCGGCTAAAATTCACCTTAAGCGCTCAGCTTATTGAGCATCAATGTGAACTGGCTCTTCTTTCGTGCAGCAGCATTGGCATGAATAATGCCTTTTGCGGCAGCCTGATCCACCTTTTTTACAACTGCTCTGTAAAGTTCGATTGCTTGTTCTTTGTCGCCTGCTTCAACAGCGGACACGTATTTTTTGATCGCGGTCTTGTAAGCGGATTTGAACATTTTATTCTGCAGCGTCTTTGTCTCGGTGACGAGTACGCGCTTTTTTGCGGACTTAATATTCGGCATTCTATACACCTCCTTGCGTAGCGTTCGTGATTGGAATCTTGCTCCATAATACGGTATTTTTTGCCACATATATAAGTTCGGATTCGGTAATAAAGCGAATCGGCAAACAAAGTGACATAAAACCTCTGTTTGAAAGAATATCCTTTCAAACTTTGCACCTATGTATCATATCATAAATAAACCGAAAATGCAAGTCCTTTTTGAAAAAAAATCAAAAAAATACGAAAAAAAGATTGACAAATTAAAACAGATATGGTATGATGATAACAACTAATAAAATCGGTAAAAATGGCATTTTGCCATACCGATTAAAAAGAGGTTCAAACAGATATTTGATTTGAATTTCTAAATAATAGGGCAAAATTCAAGGTCATACCCGATTTTTCACGCTTTCGAAAGCGGATTTACCTTTTCAGCTTATGATTCGGCTTTAACCAGAATGCCGCAGGAGTAGAAATGTAAATTATTTGTGAACGAAAACACGGAAGAAGAAAGGTATGGTCTATTTGTTTGCCGAAACGGAGGAATGGACATGGTTAAACCCCAGAAACTCGGCTGTACAACGAGAATGAGTTTTTCCAAAATTGATGAAGTGCTCAACATGCCGGATCTGCTTGAAGTGCAGAAAAAATCGTACAAATGGTTTCTTGATGAAGGGCTGCATGAGGTTTTAAGGGATGTATCCCCTATTGTGGATTATTCAGGAAATATTTATATTGAATTTATTGATTATTCTCTGGATGAAAAGCCCAAGTACCCCGAAGAAGAGTGCAAGGAACGGGATGTAAATTTTGCGGCGCCTCTGCGGGTAAAGGTCCGCCTTTATAATAAAAATACAGAGGAAGTGATCGACCGCATTATCTATGTGGGAGATTTTCCGCTGATGACCGACAACGGGACTTTTATAATCAACGGCGCGGAGCGCGTTATCGTTTCTCAGATCGTCCGTTCGCCCGGTATGTATTATGACAGTCAGATCGATAAGTCCGGCAAAAAGGTTTATACTTCCCAAATTATTCCTTACCGCGGCGCGTGGCTGGAGTATGAAACCGACGCCAATGATGTTTTTTACGTCCGGATCGATAAAAACCGGAAGATTCCTATGACGATTCTTCTGCGCGCGTTGGGACTGGGCAATGACAGCGATTTGAAGGCGCTCTTTGGAGAAGATGTAAAGATCACCGCTACCATTGAAAAGGACGGCATGAATGCTGAGGCACTTAAAAACGGTACTACGCCTGAGGAAGAAGCGCTGAAGGAAATTTACAGAAAACTGCGTCCCGGTGAGCCGCCTCTGGTAGACAGCGCTCAGATATTAATCAACAATATGTTTTTTGATCCCAAGCGTTATGATTTGGCAGCGGTCGGTCGCTATAAATACGATAAGAAGGTTGCCATAGGCAAACGGATCGAAGGCAAGGAACTGGCGCGTCCGGTCATTTCTCCTATCACCGGCGAATTTCTCTATGATGAAGGGACCTTCTGTACCGCTGAGGTGGCTCAGGCGATCGAAAGAGCAGGCGTGAATGAGGTATATGTTCGTTTGGAAGGCGGAGAAGAACTGAAAATTTTCTCCAATGGCACTATTTATCCTGAGTGTATGCTGGGTTACGATTTGAAAGAAGCAGGCGTCAAGGAAAAGTGCGATTATATGGTGCTTTCTCAGATCGTCAGCGAAGTGGGTACAGAGGACAAAGAGAGCCTGATAAAGGCATGCAAGGATAAAATTGCGCAGCTTTGCCCTAAGCACATTACCAAAGCGGACATCTTTGCTTCGGTCAATTACCTTATCTGCCTTTCACATGACTGCGGCAATATTGATGATATCGACCATCTGGGGAATCGTCGGCTCCGCAGCGTTGGCGAATTGCTTCAGAACCAATTGCGCATTGGTTTTTCCAGAATGGACAAAATCGTGAAGGAGCGTATGACGGTACAGGACAGCGAAAGTCTGACGCCCGAAACGCTGATCAATATCCGGCCGATTGTTACCGCAATTCGGGATTTCTTCGGTTCTTCACCCCTGTCCCAGTTTATGGATCAAAACAATCCGCTGGCTGAACTGACGCATAAGCGTCGGTTGTCGGCTTTAGGTCCGGGCGGTCTGTCCCGTGACCGCGCTTCTTTCGATGTTCGTGACGTACACTATACCCATTACGGACGGATGTGCCCGATTGAAACGCCCGAAGGTCCTAACATCGGTCTGATTTCTTATCTTTCTACCTACGCGCGGATCAATGAGTACGGCTTTATCGAAGCGCCCTATCGGAAGGTGGACAAGGCGACCGGCACAGTGACCGATGAAATTGAATATATGACCGCGGATGTGGAAGACAATTATACGGTGGCGCAGGCAAACGAGCCGTTGGATGAAAATCATCGTTTTGTCAATACCAAGGTGGCTGCCCGCCGCAGAAGCGAGATTTTGGAAGTTAACGCTACCGAAGCGGATTATATGGATGTATCGCCAAAGATGGTGGTGTCTGTTGCGACCTCCTTTATTCCGTTCCTTGAAAATGATGACAACTCACGTGCATTGATGGGCTCCAACATGCAGAAGCAGGCTGTGCCGCTGATGGTCAGTGAAGCGCCTATCGTCGGAACCGGTATGGAATACAAGGCGGCAGTCGATTCAGGCGTAGTAATCTGCGCTAAGCGTTCGGGTGTGGCAGAGCGGGTAACTTCGGATGAAATCATTATTCGTTCTGACGAAGGAACCAAAGATACCTATCATCTTCAGAAGTTCAAGCGCTCTAACCAGGGTACCTGTATTAATCAGCGTCCCATTATAAATGAGGGTGATTATATTGACGCAGGACGGGTGATTGCGGACGGACCCGCTACCTCTAACGGTGAGATCTCATTGGGCAAAAACCCGCTGATTGGCTTCATGACTTGGGAAGGATACAACTATGAGGACGCTGTACTGCTGAATGAACGGCTGGTGCGGGATGACGTTTATACTTCCATTCATATCGAAGAATATACGCATGAAGCCCGGGATACCAAACTGGGACCGGAAGAAATTACCCGCGAAATTCCCAATGTGGGCGATGACGCACTGAAGGATTTGAATGCGGAAGGCATCGTCCGGAAGGGTACGGAGGTGCGTTCCGGCGATATTCTGGTCGGTAAGGTTACGCCTAAGGGCGAAACAGAACTGACTGCCGAGGAACGGCTGCTTCGTGCTATTTTCGGTGAAAAGGCAAGGGAAGTGCGGGACACTTCTTTGCGGCTTCCTCATGGCGAATCAGGCATTATTGTAGATGTAAAGGTCTTTTCCCGTGAAAACAGCGATGAGCTGGCGCCCGGCGTAAATAAGGTAGTCCGTGTATATGTGGCACAGAAGCGGAAGATTTCGGTGGGTGATAAAATGGCAGGCCGTCACGGCAATAAGGGTGTCGTTTCCCGGATCCTCCCTCCCGAAGATATGCCCTTCTTGGCAGACGGTACGCCGCTGGACATTGTGCTGAATCCGCTGGGCGTGCCTTCCCGAATGAATATCGGACAGGTGCTTGAAGTGCATTTGGGCATTGCTGCCCGCAAGCTGGGCTGGAAGGTTATGACCCCTGTCTTTGACGGTGCGACAGAAAAAGATATTTCAGAATGCATGAAAATGGCGGGGATGTACCGCGATGTGCTACCTTCCGATAAGCTGACCGGTAAGACGATTTATCTGGAAACAGTGAACAGTGAAACCGGCGAAAAAGAATATCCGATCGTAGATCCTGCCGCATATACCCATGAACAGCTTGAAGCGTTGATGGAGGAGCACCGTCTGAAGATTATTGACGGCAAGTCGATTCTTTATGACGGTCGGACTGGCCGCCGCTTTGATAACCCGGTAACGGTAGGCATTATGTACTATCTGAAGCTGCACCATTTGGTGGATGATAAGATTCACGCCCGTTCTACAGGTCCTTACTCGCTTGTGACGCAGCAGCCGCTCGGCGGAAAAGCGCAGTTCGGCGGACAGCGTTTCGGAGAAATGGAAGTATGGGCGCTGGAAGCATATGGCGCCGCGTATACCTTGCAGGAGATTTTGACCGTGAAATCGGACGATGTTACCGGCCGTGTCAAGTGCTATGAGGCTATTGTAAAGGGACAGAATATCCCAACGCCCGGTGTGCCTGCCGCTTTCAAGGTATTGGTAAAAGAGCTTCAGTCGCTGGCACTGAATGTAAAAGTGCTGGATAAGGAGGGAAAGGAAATTGATCTTTCCACGCTGGACGAAGAGGACGATTTCCAGACCACTACCTTTACAGCCGATGAAATCGGTGAAAGCGTAGCAACTAATGAAATTGAAGACGGTTTCTATGAAGAGAAGCCTGAGGAAGAGGACAATGATGACGAATTTTTCGCAGAGGAAGCGGATAACGATGATCTTGATCCTGACGACGAGTTTTAATTGAAAGGGGATGCAAAGAATGGAAGATCGTGTATTTGATTCAATTGAAATTGGTCTGGCGTCACCTGAAATGATCCGCAGCTGGTCTTACGGAGAAGTTAAGAAGCCTGAAACGATCAATTATCGGACGCTGAAAGCGGAACGGGACGGTCTGTTCTGCGAACGGATTTTTGGGCCGACGAAGGATTGGGAGTGTATTTGCGGCAAGTATAAGCGGGTGCGCTATAAAGGCAAGATCTGTGAGAAATGCGGCGTGGAAGTGACCACTAAGAAGGTGCGCCGTGAGCGGATGGGGCATATTGAATTGGCGTGCCCTGTATCGCACATTTGGTATTTCCGGGCTATTCCTTCTCGAATGGGGCTTCTCCTGGACATTTCTCCCAGAATGCTGGAAAAAGTTCTTTACTATGCTGAATATATCGTAATTGATCCCGGTGATACGCCGCTTTCCAAGTATCAGCAGTTAACTGAACTGGAATATAAAAAGTATAGAGAAACCTATGAAGACGATTTTAAGGTAGGCATGGGCGCTTCCGCTATTAAAGAACTGCTGCAGGAATTGGACATTCCCGCGCTGTCTGAAAAGCTGAAGGCTGAACTTGCGACTGCATCCGGGCAAAAAAAGGCAAGAATTATCAAGCGGCTGGAGGTTGTCGAAGCCTTCCGAAAGAGCGGAAACAAGCCTGAGTGGATGATTTTGGATGTGATTCCGGTTATTCCGCCGGACATCCGGTCGATGGTTCAGTTAGACGGCGGCCGTTTTGCTTCCTCCGACCTGAATGATCTTTACCGCCGGGTTATCAACCGCAATAACCGTTTGAAACGGCTGATGGAGCTGCGCTCACCTGAAATTATTATTCGAAATGAACGCAGAATGCTTCAGGAAGCGGTAGACGCACTGATTGACAACGGACGCCGCGGAAAGCCGGTTACCGGTCCTTCGAACCGTCCTTTCAAATCGCTGTCTGAAATGCTTCGCGGTAAGCAGGGACGGTTTAGACAGAACCTGCTGGGAAAGCGTGTGGACTATTCCGGACGTTCGGTTATTGTAGTAGGGCCTGAACTGAAAATTTATCAGTGCGGCCTGCCAAAAGAAATGGCATTGGAGCTGTTCAAACCTTTCGTAATGAAGCGGTTGGTCGAAACGCAGAAAGCTACCAATATAAAAGATGCGAAGAAAAAGGTTGAAAAGGTCAATCCAGATGTGTGGGACGCACTGGAGAATGTTATTAAAGAGCATCCGGTGCTTCTGAACCGCGCGCCTACGCTGCACCGTCTGTCTATTCAGGCATTTGAACCGATTCTGGTGGAGGGCAGAGCTATTAAACTGCATCCGCTGGTTTGTACGGCTTTCAATGCTGACTTTGACGGCGACCAGATGCCGGTTCATGTACCGCTGTCCGCCGAAGCACAGGCGGAAGCCCGCTTTCTGATGCTTTCCGCCAATAACCTGCTGAAGCCCGCGGACGGAAAAGCGGTTGCCGTACCTTCTCAGGATATGGTGCTTGGTTCTTACTACCTGACCATTGACCGGGCAGGAGAAAAGGGTGAAGGCAAATTTTTCCGCGATTTTAATGAGGCAGAGATGGCATATGAACAGGGCATTATTGAGATGCATACGCCCATTAAGGTTCGTGTCAGCCGTGAAATTGACGGTGAGCTAAGGACTGGAATTATAGACGCCACATATGGCAGATTGATCTTTAATAAAGCAATTCCTCAGGATCTTGGCTATGTGGACAGAAGCGATCCGGCAAAAGCGCTGGATCTGGAAATTATGTTTACCTGCGGAAAGAAGGAATTGGGTGATATTGTAGACCGGACGATCAAAATTCACGGTCCGGCTAAAACAGCCGAAGTATTGGATGCCATCAAGTCCATGGGCTATAAATATTCCACCATTGCTTCGATCTCTATTTCAGTATCTGATGTTGACGTACCTGCGGCAAAATATACTATTGTAAAGCAGGCGGAAAAAGACGTAGAAGTGATTCACCAGCATTATATGCGGGGTGAGCTGACCGATGAGGAACGCTACAGCAGTGTTATTGCTATCTGGGAACAGGCAACCAAGGATGTGGTGGCATCCCTCCAATCCGGATTTGACCGATACAATCCTATTAAGATGATGGCGGATTCCGGCGCCCGTGGCAATATGACGCAGATGCGTCAGCTTGCCGGTATGCGCGGTCTGATGTTTGCCGCTAATGGCCGTACCATGGAACTGCCTGTAAAGTCCAATTTCCGTGAAGGTCTGAATATATTGGAGTACTTTATCGCTGCCCGCGGTGCCCGGAAGTCACTGTCCGATACGGCGCTGAAAACGGCGGACTCCGGCTATCTGACCCGCCGCTTGGTAGATGTATCTCAGGATGTGATCATCCGGGAAGAAAACTGCGGTACCACGCAGGGCATGCTGGTACGGGAGATCAAAGACGGCATTGATGTATTGGAGAAGCTGTCTGACCGCCTGCTGGGACGTTATGTTATCGGAGATGTGGTGGATCCCAAGACTGGTGAAGTACTGGCGGAAGATGATACCATGCTTGGTGAGATTGAGGTTAAAAAGATTATTGCCGCCGGCATTACTGAGGTGAATATTCGAACGATCCTTAAGTGCAGATGCAAGCGCGGGATCTGTTCACACTGTTACGGTATGGACCTTGCTACCACTAAGAAGGTCAACGTAGGTGAAGCGGTCGGCATTATTGCCGCACAGTCGATCGGTGAGCCGGGTACACAGCTTACCATGAGAAACTTCCACACCGGCGGTGTGGCAGGAAACGATATCACACAAGGTTTGCCCCGTGTTGAAGAAATCTTTGAAGCACGCAGACCGAAGAAAACAGCTACTATTGCCGAACTTTCCGGTATTGTTTCCATTGTAGACGGAAAACGTGCCCGCAGCCTGACCGTTACCAATGAAGGAACGAAAGAAACGGTAGTATATCAAATTCCTTTCGGCACTCATATTGTGGTAAATAACGGCGATTATGTTACCAAAGGCGATGCGCTTACGGAAGGTCATATGTCGTTGGCTGATATCACAAAGGTGAACGGTTTGGATGCCGCCTATGATTATATCATCAAGGAAATTCAGAAAACCTACCGAATTCAGTCGGTTGAGATCAATGACAAGCATGTTGAAATTATTGCAAGGCAGATGACCCGTAAGTGTCGTATAGAAGATGGCGGAGATACGAATCTGCTCATGGGTTCGTTGGTTGAAGTCAATGAATTCAATGAAGAAAATGAAGCCATTCAGGCACGGATTGACGCTGGGGAAAGGGATCTGCGCTTAGCCACCTGTTCACCGATGCTGTTGGGTATTACTAAAGCATCGTTGATGACCGAATCCTTCCTGTCCGCTGCCTCTTTCCAGGAAACGACTAAGGTACTGACTGAAGCTGCTATCAGCGGAAAGGTTGACCATTTGCTGGGTCTGAAGGAAAATGTGCTGATTGGTAAACTGATTCCTGCCGGTACCGGTATGGAACGTTACCGCAACGTTGAGATCAAGCGTACCGACGACGGTGAGTCTGAAATAGAATCAGCCGTTTCAATTGCCAAAGAAGCTGAAGCACCGGCAGCCTTTTCTTCCAAGGAGGAGGATGACGATCTTGAGGATCTCGCGCTGCTCGAGGAAGATGAGGCGTCTAAAGAGGCCTTTGACGAAGCATATGACGATTTGTTTGAGATAGATTCTGATGACGAATCGGTTTAACTATTTCTGAAATAATTGTGAAAGCCCCAATGGCAAATTGCCATTGGGGCTTTCCGCATGTTGAAAAACACATCTTTAAAAAGTTCAAAATTTTAGAAGCGTTTTAGAGAGTTTATTGTAAAAATTCTTCTAAAACGGGAGAAAAGCTACCAAAGCAGTGCAGCCTAATAGGACCTTTTTCAGTATAGCGAATGTCAATGCAAAGTGATAAAAACAAAGACACAATTGCTAAAGTATTGATAGGTTCTCTATTTTACGGTCAAATAATCGTTTGCGGCAGGAAATCTATTCTTGATCGTTTCTCTGATGGGATATTTTTTTAATAACGGAGAAGTGCTGCCCGGTCTGGCAGCTGTGGAAGAAAGCTGTGACAGTTCGGTTTGAGCAAAAATTTCCCACAAATCATCGATTGTTTTGCCTGCCGCTTCTGTTCCCTCAAAGACTTCCTGCCATGCGGAGCCTGACGGTTTCCAAGTAGTATTGGTGTATTTGCGTCCTCCGGTGTGAACTGCCTGAGCGATCCGGTTCATTATGTCAATAGATTCGCTGGAATATGTGTAGTCCAACCATGTCCAGAAGCGAACGCTTTTATAGTAGGTATTTTCAGTTTGTGCGGTCTGCAAGGTCCAGCTATTATCATTATATCGGCCGTTCTGATAAGCATATATAAACCGGCAATAGTCGGCAAAACGTTCGATCATGTAGGTATCCCCCTCGAAAGTGGGGCAGTTACCGCCGTTCCAGCCGCCCTGTATGACATGAGCGAATTCATGTGTGAGACAGTCAAAATCATTTGGATGGTCTGCCAGCCATTGATCGTGTATATGAACGGCATCTCCTGATGCGGACGCCACTTCATAGCCGGAATCCTCAAAATTCAGTTTAACCGAAACCGGCGTGTCGGAATGGGCAAATCGCGCATACATCTGCGGATAGCAATACCAAAACAGCTTGGCGCAGGTAGTAATCTGTTCCGGCGTGGTATGGCCGTTCCAGTCTGACAGCCCAATGGTAAGCGTGAAAGTAGTACCGTGAATAGTCGCCTGCTGTACGATTGATTTTTGATTGGGCTTCAATGTGGTTATAACGCCTTCCGTAATTTCGCTGACATCAAAAATCAAATTTAATGTTTCAGTATCATCAAAATTAATGTCATCAGGGTATTGAATCGGTTGACGTTCGGTCACAGCCGCAGCGGTGGCTTCTGCTGTCGTAGCTTCGGGTGATTGCGGTGTCTGGCTGCATGCGGAAAGAAAAAGGGAAGCGACAAGCAATATGACAAAAGTATTTTTTTGGAACATTAAATTTCCTGCCTTTCTGCGCATAATGCCGCTTCTTGGTTTAAGTGATTATGCACACATATTTTACTCTATTGTAGCATAGAGAACAGAAAAAATCAACAAAAAAATGTTTTTTTTAAACTTTGTTTTGATTTCAGACGGATTTTTTTTGAATAGAGCAAACGCTATTGACACAGTAATTTAAAATATGCTATAATGAAATAGAGCAAATCTAAACAGCGGTTTTATATAAAATAGGTTCAGCAGTTTATTTCTCGTTGTTTTTCGTCTCATTTGCAATGTAAAAACGCTTGTTTCTTTCAGGGCTTTGACTTAAAACATTGATATATAAGAGAGATAATTAATAAGGAGAGATTAAAAAATGAAAAGATCCCTTTTTAAGGTGCTTATCAGTGTGGGATTGTTGGCAGCAATGACAGTTACTCAGATCGGCTGTGGCAGCAAGCAGACGGAAACAACAACTACAACAGAGATCACCGGACAGGAGGAACAACCGCCGATGGAAGAATTATTTGAGTCAGCGATTCCCAAAGCGGGCACAAGCGCCAAGATCCTTTATTCTATTGCGGAACCGGGGAATTTCTCGGATAAGCTGACGCTTGCCACTCTTCAGGGACTGGCCGCACAAGGTTCAGATGAGCAGATATTAGTTCAGGGAGGCGCGGTTAGTAATTATCAGCGTTATATTACCCGTCAGTGGGGGTGCAGTATTAAGACAACCGTGGATAAAAATCCGGTTTCCTTGAAAAACTTACTGGCACATTATGCGCCAATGTTGAATGGATATATACTTGCTTCATCTGATAGTACATCTGATTCAGGGAACGTTGCGATTTCACTTGCGGGACTGTTGAACGCCGCAGTGGCTACACCGGATAATCAGGCGGTTTGTGAGGAAGTGGGACTTACCTGTCTTTTGGATGTAACTGATAAAAATGATAGCTGGCTTCGTTCCAGTGAATATTGGGAGCAGCTGAATAAACAGATAGCGGTGGAGCAGCCGCTTTCTATGGTGCCTAAGCTGGCCGATTACGCGGTGATGAGCAAGGCGTATTTCTCTTTTTATGACGGGCATTCCGCTTCTGAACACAAAGCCAAATTTGATTATTTGGATGCTGACGCGGTTGTATTCGGTTATAACAATACTTTAGGAGAATACGATACGGTAGCGTCTTTTTCTGAACTGAATATCAATATGATTCCGTCTGACCATGCCTATAATTTGTCTACACTCAGCGGTTTTTATTTGGGAACTGCGGCACAAAAGACCGAACGTCAGTTTGAAGAAAAATCCACGGGCGTACATACGGTTTGTCTGATTATGTCGGATGGCGACAATGTTCAGTGGATGATGAACGATTTTACAACCAGCGATAAGTGGTTTGCCAGCGCTCAGCGAGGGCAATTTTCTATGGGCTGGGGGCTTCCTACTACCGCGATCGATTTGACTGCTCCCATGGTCAGTTATTTATATGACAAAATGAATGATACAGATGAATTTATTATGCAGCTTGGCGGATTAGGCTATACATTTCCTTCCAAGTGGTCGACTGCCGCGAAAAATGAAATGGCAGCGAAGGCCGCGGAATATATGAAGCGAACTGATCTTCATTATGCTGAAATTCTTGATGATCATGGGTTTACCACCCGTAATTTGGCAGCATTTACAAAGCAGGACGGCATTGACGGGCTGTTTTATATTGATTACGGAAACTATGCTGAATACCAAGGCAAAATTCTTTGGTCTAACAATAAGCCGATCGTTTCTGCCAGATACCGTCTATGGACGGATACCCAGGACGGTTCGATTGAAGCAATCGCCAGAGCGGTCAATGCGGCTTCTACCGATCCAACCAATTCGGATTCATATAGCTTTATTATTGTCCATGCGTGGAGCGGACTTTCGGGCAGCAGATTGGTGCCGAACGGGAATACAATGGACGCGGTAGCAAAGCTTGTCAGTCAGTTTGATAATGACGTAGAGGTAGTAACCCCTTCTGAGTTTATGACACGCATTCAGAATAATTTAGGGAAATAAGCGGTAAATCTGATATTGCGCGGATGCTTTCAAGCTAGACCGGATTATAAAGCCCTGATTGAAATAAATCCGTAATCCCCCTTTAAGTGCGTTTTTCAGTGTATTAAAAAATTTTCAAGGGCTTTTTATAACCATTTTTGAAAGCGTTTGACGATTGATATTATTGACAGTCAAAAAGACCTCCTTTGAGAGGTCTTTTTTGTTCGATTTTCCGTGGGACGCGGTATTTTATCGCGCAGTTACCTGTGACAGGAACAGGCCAATACAAAAGAGCAGAAGAGATGGGCTTCCATCGGTCATCAGAAGGAGAGCCGCAGAGAGTAGCCACAGCAGAAATAAAAAAAAGGCGGAAATAATTTGACAAATACGTTCTGTTAGCGCGGACATCCATTTTATCATCATTAGTGATTTCAGCGCTTTTCCACCGTCCAGTGATAGGATGGGAAGCAGATTCAACAATCCGAAATAAAGGTTAGCTGTTACAGACAGCTTCAGATTGGCTGCGGACGGCGCCAGCCAATAAAAAAGTCCCGCAGCCGCAAGATTAAATAGAGGACCTGAAAGATTGATGAACAGATCCTGGAGATGTGACGTTATTCCACTGCGGCTGATAGTAAGACCGATAGGCGTGATGCACAGTTTTTCAAGCTGACAGCCGCACAGGCCAATAAATATTAAATGCCCGGCTTCATGGATGATTACAGCGCAAAGACCGGCGATCAGCGAACGGTCATGATTTAAAAGCAGAAACAGTGCCGAAAAGCAAAAGGTAAGCGGTGATATTTGTACTTTCATAAGTACCTCCCGTTCAACATATGCATTTTTCGGTGGCAGTATTCGACCTATGAAAAGGGCAGTCGCGATTTTTGCGACTGCCCTTTTCATAGGGGTATATTACCTGTATAACGTGCTTTCAGCGGATCAGTCAAAGGGAAGAAGCAATTCGAGCGGTGTCCATGGCAATGACCAATTCTTCATTGGTAGGAATCAAGTAGACAAGCACTTTCGAATCGGAAGCGGATAATTTGAGAATGTTCGATTGCCGGATTCCTTTTTCATTGGCGGCTTCGTCCAGCTTGATGCCGAAGAAATCCATATCCTTGCAGACTTCGGAGCGAAGATGAGGATTGTTTTCCCCTAAGCCCGCAGTGAAAACGACGGCGTCTAATCCGTTCATCGCGGCGGCGTAAGCACCGATGTATTTTTTGATCTTGTAGATCAGAACATCCATTGCCAACACAGACCCTTCATAATTGGGATCGGAGGGCCCGTTATTAATCGCCTTTTCAAGGTCACGGGAGTCAGAAGAGTAGCCGTCTGTAACGCCGAGGAAACCGCAATCCTTATTCATATAATTATTCATGGCGGCGGGAGAAAATCCCTCCCGTTCCATAAGGAAGGTAACAATAGCCGGATCGATGGAGCCGCATCGGGTGCCCATTTCCAATCCGTCGAGGGGGGTGAAGCCCATTGTGGTATCCAGCACTTTTCCGTCCTGAACGGCGGAAATGGAGGAGCCGTTGCCTAAATGGCAGGTTATGATTTTAGTTCCTTCTTTTTTGCCTAAAATATCACACATAATACCCGATACGTACCGATGAGAGGTGCCGTGTGCGCCATAGCGGCGAATTTGGTATTTGTCTGCCATTTTTTTCGAAATGGGATAGTAGTAGGACTTGGGCGGCATGGTTTGATGGAAGGCTGTATCGAACACTAACACCTGAGGCGTATTGGGCATAACGCTGGTACAGCCCGCAATACCCATCAGATGAGGACCGGTGTGCAAAGGCGCAAAATCGGTACATTTTTTTAATTTTTCAATGACCTCATCGGTAACTAAAATTGATTCGGAGAAGTACGCGCCTCCGTGAACGATCCGGTGCCCAACTGCTTCGATTTCATCCATGCTGCGAATGCAGCCGATTTCGGGGTCTGTAAGGGTGTCAACCAAAACTTTTGTGGCTTCACTGTGATTGCTCATAGGAATTGATTTTACAATTTTCTCGCCGCTTTCAGTACGGTGCTCAATCTGCGAACCGGCAGTGTTTCCGATCCGCTCGCAAATTCCTTTGGCTTTTACATTGCCTGTGACCGTATCGATCAGCTGATATTTTAGAGAAGAGCTTCCTGCATTTACAACGAGTACATTCATTTCAAACCTCCGTGTCTTGACAAGCTTATAGTCATGTGGTATAATAATAAAATCAAAAAGGGCACTCGAAAAATAGATTGGTTTGGAGATTGTCGGGTGGTCCATGGTCAAACGGAACATAAATATACGGTGTAGATATAGCTCTAAACAGATATTTTAGGTTTCGATTAACTCAATTTATTATACATCACTTTTATCAAAAATTCAAGCCTTATTTCAAAATTTCAGAGGTTTTTATGCAAACTGCCGCTATCATTTGCGAGTACAATCCCTTTCATCTGGGGCATCAGATACAGCTCAATCAAATTCGTTCAGAGCTGGCAGATGAGGAGGTCTGCATTATTGCCCTTATGAGCGGCTGCTTTGTTCAGCGGGGAGGACCGTCGGTGCTTTTGCCCGGCAGCCGAGCGGAAGCGGCATTGGCTGCGGGGGTTGATTTAGTTTTGGAGCTTCCTTTTCCGTGGAGCATGTCAGGAGCGGATTATTTTGCAGGCGCCGCGCTTTCTATATTGGAAAGGCTGGGTGGAATAGATTGGCTTTGCTTTGGCAGCGAATGCGGCGATTTGAGGCGTCTGGAAGCGGAGAGCCGTCGGATAACTGACGCGGCCTTTCAGACGGCGTTGGATAAAATTGCGATTTCAGAACCGTCTTTGTCTTGGGCGAAGATGCGGGAAGCGGCTTATCGTGCGGTCTATAGAGAAGAGCCTGTTCGGTATTCTGCCAATGACTTGCTTGGAATTGCTTATCTTTCCCATCTGAAAAATATTCACCCTTGGTTGATTCGTCGTCATCCCGGATTCAGCGCAAGCAGCGCGAGAGAAGCCTATGAAGCAGAAGATTGGAAAGCACTATCCGCATTGGTTCCGAAATCTATTCTGACTGCTTTGCGCGGCTATGTCCCGCAGTCCAACGCGGCGGATAAGGCGGTGCTCGCGGCACTTCGTTTGACAAGCGTGGATGAAATGACGTCTTATGCAGAATGTACCGCTGAATTAGCAGGACTGATTGGCAAGCATGTGCCTGAGTGCGGCAGTACGGAAGAACTGTTGAGCGCCTGCTGTAATAAAAAATATACGGCTGCAAGGGTGCGGCGGGTTATTTGGCATATTTTTCTAAGAACGCCGTCATCCGCAATGACCAAGCGGCCTGCTTATACTCGACTGCTTGCCTGCAACGAAAGAGGAAGGGCGTGGTTGAATGCCCGACGAAAGCATACCGCTATTCCTGTAATTACCCGCGCGTCAAATGTCCGGATGGATTTTGAAGTGGAAAAGCAATATCTGTTCGCAATGAAGCGAAATTATTTAGGTGCTTTTTTGATGGATCAGGAGGAAAAAAAACTGCCGATTGTCAAATAGTTTACAAAATAGCCTTGATTTTTTAGTGGAAGTAATATATACTATAATTGATTACGCTAAATTGATTTACGAGGGGGAAGATAAATGGCACAAACAACCATTCAAGGCAAATATTTGATTTATCAAGGTCTACCGCTCGTCAGAGAAAACAATCTGATCTGCTATGGCAGCATGGACGATAAATATGTACTTTTTCTGATGATCCTGAGCAATAAAAAAATCAAAACTCCTGTGGGCGATATGCAGGAGATTCCGGATAAGATTCTTGGGCAAATTATCAGTACAGATGTAACCAAAAGTCCTATGGAAAGGCTTGCCAAGCAGTTTGAAAAAAACGGTCTTTATGACGCTTTGGGATTCGGTATGATTCAACTGGAACGGTTAAACAAACGGTAAATTTCGCGTCTGCGTTCGCTCGCTTGGGGGTAATTTCCAAGCGAGTGTAATTTTTTATGAGGCGATAGGGCGCCGCAAGTAAAAAACATCGGAAACGATTTTCGTTTCCGATGTTTTTTGTGAGAAGCATTAGGTAACGTCCACAGAATATTCTTCCAGCTTTTCTGTCAACTTTTCGAGATAAACATTCCATACAGTTTGATTGCGCTTCAAAGTAGAAGCAATGTTTTTGGAAATGCCTGTACGGAAGAAATGAACGATTCCGTTAAGGTCTTGCGACCATGCGGCTGCAAAGTCAGTATTTACGCAGGAGCGGATCAGATCGATCATTTCGGCAGCGTTGGGGTCACGGGTGTAACGATATTTCAGTGCGGTATCAAAGTATTCGGGAGTAACCGTTCGGTAGCTTTCGGCAGCCATTGCCTCCAGCAATGCTGCGGCAGCAGGCACAGCATCAGAGCAGTAAGTAATGCCGAAAATGGTACAGCCGTCATGAATACCGGTCACATAGTTTTCTTGTGTGCTGTTTAACTTGGGGGTAGGCAGAATGTAATAATTCTCCATTTCATTCAGGTATACTTCTGCCTGATAAATTTTATTGACGGTAAAAGCAACATTGCCGCTGGCAAAGAGATTCATTTGATTGGCTGAATCAGAGTTGCCGGGTGCATAAAAATAACCGGAATTGATGATCTCATACATCTTATTGGAGAAGTTTACGGTATTTTCGTTGTTCAGTGTAATGCTGATGCTTCCGTCCGCGTTGCGGGAGGAAAATTGAACATTAGAACCGAAGGCCATTCCTTCGATGGGATCCTGTCCAACCTCCAGAATAAAGCCAAGCTGATCTTCTTCATCAACCTGATCGTTACCGTTCATATCTTCATAGCAGAGCGCCGCCATTTCGGCCAGCATATCCAGAGTCCACTTTCCTTCTTTGGCGAGCTGGTAAATATCCCCGTAAGTAGTCTGTAGGTAACGATCATATATATCTCCATTGACAAAGGTGCAATACATGCCGCCCAAATAACGAAGCGCAAGATCACCTGTCAGCCAATATACAGCATTTTTATAAGAGAGGGCATTAATATAATCAGTAGACCAATATTCACGGGATAAATCAATGTAAGGGGCATTCCAAAGTTCATTGCCCAAATTATTGATGTTAATCAGATACCCGTCGGAAGCAAGCGCGATATCAAAATATTGATAAGCCGCAATGACGTCATATTCGGGATCCTGAGCCGCCAGTGAAGCAGAAATATCATTGCGTAGATTATGCCAGTCAGTGGATGCCATATACGGATCAATGGTAATACCTAAACGGGCTTCAATAGTTTGATTCCGCTTATATACGGCAATATCTACCTTGTCGCTGGAATCTTCGTCCGCCCAAAGCGAACGTTCCGTAAAGTATCCGCTGCCGCCTTCTACAAACGCGATGGTGACGGTTCTTTCTTCCTCCGGTCTATCTGCGAAGTTCAGATCGGAAGGCAGGTTATCTGCATAGATATTGTTATTAGTATTGTCAGAAGAAGAAGGATTTTTTGAGTTTTTTTCTGTACAGGCGGTTGCCATGGCAACTGAGGCGGTTAAAATTGCCGCAGCCAGAACAGTTGAGGTGATTTTTTTCAACAAAATGGTCTCACTCCTTATCTTTTTTAGTTATTTTAACATGTGAACAAAAATTTGTCAACCTAAAATCTCAAAAAAATAGTAAAAATGCTGTAAAAAAAACTATAATTCGAAGTAAAAATCAGCTGTTTTGTTCAAAAAACACTGTTTTATTCAGAAAATCAACGATTTAAAATTATAAAACTCAGAGCACCTCATAATAAGGTGCTCTGAGTTTTATAATTTTAAATTTAGATTTTAATACGCATTTTAAAGCGCGTGTTCATCCAGCTTATCAGTAAGCTTTTGAAGAGTGCTCTGGAAGGCGGACTGTTTACGCTTCAAAATAGAGGAAACTGATTTGTTGATATTTGTGCGGAAGAACCAGACCATATTGTCAATGTCCTTCGACCATGCGGCTGCAAAATCGGTATAGACGGAATCGTGAATGAGATCGATCATTTCAGCGGCATTAATATCACGGGTGTAACGATATTTCAGAGCAGTGTCATAATATATTCAGGCGTCACAGAACGACCGCTTTCCGCAGCCATTGCTTCCAGCAGTGCGGCAGCGGCAGGTACCGCGTCAGAACAATAAGTAATGCCGAAAATGGTACAGCCATCGTGTATACCGGTCGAGTAGTTTTGCTGATCTTCATTAAGCTTAGGAGTTGGAATAATGTAGTAATTTTCCATCTCGCGCAGATAAACTTCCGCTTGGAAGATTTTATTCACGGTAAAAGCTACGTTGCCTTGCGCAAACATAGTCATTTGATTAATAGAATCAGAATTCTGAGGGGCGTAGTAATAATTTGACTGATAAATATCATACATTTTATCGCAGAATTTAATGGTGTTTTCGTTATTTAGAATCACGCTGATCGAACCGTCCGCGTTTTTATTGGAAAAACGGATTGCGGAGCCAAATGCCATACCGTCTACCGGGTCCTCAGTTTCCAGTACGAAGCCAAGCTGGTCGTTTTCGTCGGTGATGTCATTTCCGTCGTCCTTATAGCAAAGCGCTGCCATTTCAGCTAATTTATCCAGTGTCCATTTGCCTTCTCGGGCGATCTGATAAATATCTCCGTAGGTTTCCTTCAAATATCGATCATAAATATCGCCATTTACGAAGGTGCAATACATTCCGCCAAGGAAGCGCAGTGATAAGTCGCCGGTAATCCAGTAGATGGCGTCTTTGTATGACAGCGCGGAAATGTAATCAGAAGACCAATAATCACGGGAAAGATCAATGTAGGGAGCGTTAAAGGGATCATCGGCCAATGTATTCAGGTTGAGAAGAAATCCGTCTGCAGCAAGTCCGATATCAAAATATTGATATCCGGCTATAATATCGTATTCAGGATCGTTTGCGTTGAGTGAAGCTTCCACTGCTCCGCGCAGACCTTGAAAGCTGTCGGAAACTTTGATTGCGTCAATGGTGACGCCAAGCCGGTCTTCAATGCTTTTATTTCTGGCATAAACGGCGGTATCCACCTTATCGCTGGAGTCTGCGTCGGCTACAATAGAGCGTTCGGTGAAAAAACCGTTGCTGCCCTCTACATATGCAAAGGTCACTGTGCGCTGTTCTTCAGCCTGATCTGCAAAGGATAGACCTTCGGGCAGATTATCTGCGTATTGGCTGTTGGAGTTGGCTGGATCGCCGGGCGTCTTTGAATCGGCGGTGTCGGTACAGGCGATTAAGCCTGCGGTTCCGGACAGCATTAACACGGCAAGCAGAAGGGAAATCACTTTTCTGTTCATAAAACTTGACCATTCCTTTCATCTTCACACTAATAGTTTGCGGAAGACTTATTTTTCAATATTTTAACACGTTGATTACAGTTTGTCAACGGATATGAAACAATTTGTTTTTTTTTGTAATTATGTAAAAAAGAACAGACCTAAATGGTCTGTTCTTTATATCATGTGTGATTTATTCAGCAAGTGCGTGACCAACGGCGCTGTTCTCACGGAAGAGGAGCGAGATACACCAAAGTGCACTGAGTCCAACTGCCGTGTAAATAATGCGGCTCACTAAAGAGCCCTGTCCGCCGAACAGCCATGCGACAATATCGAACTGAAATAATCCGATACTGCCCCAGTTGATTCCCCCGATGATCGTGAGAATCAATGTGAGTCTGTCAAACATATTCTCCCTCCTTTTTGTCGGGTATACATAGCATATCCGAACGTTGAGGATTTATGCACTGCACAATAATTGTCAGAGGAAAATTTTCAGTCGTCAGAGGAGGAATCTTCCTCTGTGGTCTTTTCCGTGAGCTGCTGACTGCCGTATTGACTAATGATCTTCCCATTCGTTACAGTGATCATCAGACTTCCGGGAGCAGTTTCGCCTTCGGGAGACAGATCTTCTTTTCCAATGAGCAGATCGCCTAAATAAACATCGCCGCTTTCCACTGAAATATTGCGCTGATAGGAGCCTTGCGTATACAGTGTATCCAAGGTAATGGTACAGTTGTCCATTTTCAGATCGAAATCTCTGAAATCGGAGTTCAGCATAGTCAGTTCGCCTTCGTCGCCTGTAATAGAAATATCTTCAGCCTTTAAAGCGTTGGACTGAAAATTTCCGCCGTTCATTTCAAATACCCAATGCTCAAAGCTGCTGTTCAGTACGGAAAACTCACTTTCTTCACAGCTAATATCCACCATTGCGGCAGATACCTGATTGAACTCCAGTGTAGATTTGGAAGCGCTCATTGTAAGATCCCCTTCGCCGCTGATTCCCAACATGCGGACAGAGCAATCGGTAAAGCTCAGTTCAAACTGCTTAAAAGAAATATCATCCGGAATGTATACCACTACCTTGGGAATTTGGTCTGAATCCCGTTTGTGCGTGAAGGAGAGAATGGTTTGCCAGACACCTGAGAAGGAAACGCCGGTTCCGTCAAAATTTAGATAGTCAAGCAAGGAAATTTGATTGGAAATCTGAAGCGTTTTATTGCTGACCGCGTTAATAAAACTATTAGGACGAAACCCGATCATCTGTACTTTGGCTTCCTTAGCGCCGCCGCGTATTTCAACCTGACAGCCTTCCAGCTCGATTGTCAGCTTAGACACGTTTAACTCGGAATAATCCAGTTCACTGAGACTCTGACCGTCGTCAGAGGTGGTGTAACCGTCGATTGCCTCATCGTCAGGGGCGACCGAACGGGCGTAATTGCAAAGGAAAAAACCGCTTACGATTAAAAGCGCAGATATCATCAGAAATATCCAAGAGGACATTTTCATAGCTGTTCACATCCTTTCACGGCGTTTTTTGCAATACTGGTAAGTTTTTTGACAAATAACTTAGAAAGTATTGAAATTTTCTGGAAAAGAAAGGGAATCAGTCGGACGGCAACATTATAAAGAAGAATGGATGCCGCCATAGTCGCGCCGGCGACCAGCAGCCCAAATCCAATTTCATGCAGTCCTACATAGCGGGGATCTGAGAGCACTTGTGTAGCACCGTACAGAAGCGATACCACTGATACCACAGAACCTGCGCCTACAATGCCTATAATCCCTACTACAATTACAAGGATCGCTGAGGCCAACAGGATAAACACGCCGGCAAAAAGTCCGAAGGAGGCGGCAAGAAGCAGTAAAACGGTAGGCGCGCAAAGAATACCCAGCAAAACGGTCAGCAGCTTAGGGTGATTGCAGGTCATATATTGTTCAGAGGGCTGCTCGGATGCGCGGTGTGTTTTCTTTGAGCGTTTGGTGTTATGACCGCTTGCGGAAACTTCTTCAACAATTTCTACATCGCTGTCGCTTATGATCGGCATTGGCCGAACAGAGGGAGTTTCCGCCGGTTTAACCGAAGCGGACCGGGAAGGGGCGGCGGCAGGCTTGGGCTTTTCTGCGGAAGGCTTTGGAGCAGAAACGTCAGTGGAGGACTGCGCCAGTTTGCCGTCCTGTGCAAGCAGTTTCTTGACTATAATGTCAAGGTTTTTATCAGTCATATACTTGTCCGCAGTCGAATCGGGCAGCTCCAGCAGCCTGTTTTGCAGAGCAGTACACTGCTGTGATACATATTCGTTTGGGAATCCCGCCAGAAGCAGCTTTTGACGCAGCGCGTCCACGAATTCCTGTCTGTTCATGGAATGACCTCCTGTAATTTATAAAAAAGGGTTGAAAAATTTAAATTGAATGCTATAATAAATGTATTATAACAGATGTTGGAGAAAATATCAAGATGAGAATGAGAAAAAAGAAGAACGGGGAAGCAAGACTGAATGCGTGCGCCGACCTGCTGCTGAAAACGCCTGACGATCTAAATTCATACAGAGCAAAGTTTCCGGTATATCTGGAGATCGGCTGCGGAAAGGGTGGATTTATCTGCCAAATGGCAAAACGCTATCCTGATCGGTTCTTTATCGCGGTGGAACTGGTAACTGATGCGCTGATTACCGCGTTGGAGCGGGCAAAGGCAGAGGAAATTCCTAATTTGCGCTTTATTAATCTGAATGCGCGCGATCTGCCCCAGTGGTTTAGTGAAGGGGAAGTGCAGGAACTTTACCTTAATTTCTCCGATCCGTGGCCAAAGAAGGGACATGCCAAGCGCCGTTTAACCTACCGCGGATTTTTGGCTGTTTACAGACCCTTGCTGACTGAAAGCGGGCGGATCTGTTTCAAGACCGATAATCGACCGCTGTTTGACTTTTCGCTGGAAGAATTTGAGGCGGACGGTTGGCGGTTGGAGGAAGTCAGCTATGATCTTCATCACAGTCAGTGGGCGGACGGCAATATATTGACCGAATACGAAAAGAACTTTTCTGAACAAGGATTTCCCATTCATAGAACGGTAGCCTATCCTGTTAGGCGATCAGATCGGAGCTCCGGAATCACCTGATGGCGTTAAGGGGGCGGAAAATAAAAGAACTCCTGTGGGGTTCTTTTATTTTTTGGTTTCAAACAGACTGGTATAGGTTGATTCTTCCTTGCGTTTTCTGGAAAGACGAATGCCGATCAAAAGTGCAGGCGGGACGATAATCAGGTAGAGTACTGTATAAATCAGGATCAGAATCAGCGACTGAATATTCATTTGATAGCTGCCCGCCGCGCTGGCAATAATGACTGAAAACAAGACTGCGAAAAAATGCAGAAAGGTGCGGGTCATCAGCGACAGCTTTTTCAGTTCAAAAATCAAATTGCAGAGTGAAATCATCAGAGCAAGCATGAGAAAAATAGCGGCGGCAGACAGATTGATAGCAGGCTTTGTGTTGTCTGTAAC